>JANMNR010000068.1:0-23366 GCA_031368325.1 Pirellula sp. | reverse complement strand
TTTTATTCAGCTACCGCTGATTCAGCTACTATCTTCGAGCAGGTTGGAATTGATTGGCAAACTGTTCGGATTTGTACATCGGCAAATAGCGATAGTACACTTCCAAACACATACAGGCGACGGCGGTCGAGTAAACTCGGCCACCGTATCCGCCCCAAACGCAGGACGGGTTCCACGAGCCAGACTGCGGGCCGGCTGGAACTTGGGTCGAACAGAGTTGTTGCTTGAGGGAGTCGTTCCACAACCGCCACGACTCCTCCATGGGGTTGTTCCTAACGCTTTTCACGATATCACTCGATTCAGAATCGCCTCGCATCTGATACATCGCTAGTGTCGCATAATACCAATAGTACAAATTTTCTTCGCTTCGGCCCGGCAAATTCTTTAGCAACAGCCGTTGCCCCTCTTCCGCAGCCAGTGGACTCAATGGAAACCCCAGCAAGAGCCTCGAAGCCATTGCTTCGGCTGTCATCGCCGGGGTCGCTTGTTCTGGACCGGGCATCTGTCCAGACAAAGGCCGATAAACCGCGAGTCCGCCATACCGGCCTGTACTAACGGAATCCAAAAACCGTTGCATCAAAAGCCGAGACTGCGGTGGCAGAAGGAAACTTCGGTGCGTCGAGGCGCTGTTAAGCAACATGGCTTGCCAACCGAATTGGCTTAGGTCACCCGGATCTTCGGTCGGAAACTCATAACGCCAACCACCCGTACGAGGATTCATGGCGTTCAAACTGTACTGGCAGGCACTTTGGATCGCGGGCAGCAAGGCTGGATCGCCCGTCATGCCGTAGGCTTCGGTAATCGCGAGTGCTGCCATCCCGTGACTGTACATTCGAGCAAACCGAACCGTTGGCTCCCGTCCGATTTGATCTCGACCAGCAAGATCGCCGGATGTTTGAAATTGCTGTGAGAGGAGATAACGCAGACCGTTCGCAACCGTCTCTTTGTATTGACCGTCCGAATGCGTGTGCCCAGCACCTAAGAACGCGAGCAGTGCCAGTCCCGTCATGGCCGTGTTCGCTTTGAGGCCAGCTTGCTGTCGGTTTTCGCCGTCGGTTCGATTGATGGATGTCGCGGATGGGCGACCGGCACCGTGCTCCGCTGCATTCCAACCACCGTCCGGACCTTGTGCGCGTGCCAACCAAGCCAACGCGCGTTCCACTGCCGTTTCCGTATTGACGTCTCCCCCGTTTTGTACCGCCAGCTGCTGTCGCTGTGGAGAAAATCGCATCTGGTAGCTCAGCGGAACGGGCTGCTGGTCCATCCGTCGTTTCGGTGGAGTTGCTGGCTGAGCCACTTTACGTTCGTGCGACGCAGCATCAACTGGTTGCTTTGGCGGAGGAGGACTGGTTGGATTGGAAAGGCCCGCCAGTTTTGCAATTTGATCGTCTGACTCAATAGTTGGCAGCTCCGAACTCTCAATCGCGTCAGTCAGCGAAGGCACTGCCTGAGTCAACGTATTGGGCAACTCGGGCATTTTCGGCAATTCGGTTGCCACCGTCTCGCTCGGTATCACAGGAGAATCGACGAGTCGATTGAGCGGAGCCTCCCAAGGTGCCGGCGTAGGCTCTGGTCGCTCAGTGCTCTCGTCAGACGCGTCCTCGGGTCTTTCACTGGACTTATTGAGATCTGCAGGATTGTCCATCATCAACATGGGCATTGCTATTGAAATATCCTCGGTTCGCACTCCACCTTGATTTCCGCCACCAAAACCAGGCGTGATGATCCGAGTACCGTATGCATACATCAGCAGCCAGACGTGAGCAAGGAAAGCAATCGCGATACATTTGGTTAGCGATTTGGTCTGTCCCCATTTGGTCCATGAAGCGACCAGCAAAGAAATCGCAACGATCGCCAGCAAGGTACCAAGCACGATCGCCCACACACGACCTCGACTCATGTCTCCAATGGCAGCGAACGTTGCGGGCAACAGCTCAGTCATCATAGCCTAGCGACGTGTAGTGGGCATTTGATAGGTCGCATGTGCCAAGCCATCCAATTGAGCACCAGACTTTTTAATGGCGATCATCACGGAAACAAGCCGTTGGTAAATAACCTCGGCATCTGGTTTCAATTGCACCGAGGTTTGAGGGTAGTTCTTGACCGCTTGGCTTAGCAAACCTGTGAGCTGTTCGGGCGTAACGCGGCTGTTTTCGAATTGAATCGTACCGTCAGCCGCCAAGTACACGATTTTGCTTGGCGGTCCCTGAAGCATGGCTCCGTTGGGCGCGACTTTCGCTAGGTTGATTTTGATGTTCGATTCATCTTCGGTAAAGCGGGTCCCCACCATGAAAAAGATGATCAATAAAAACAACACATCGATCATGCTCGTTAAGTTGATCGTTGGCAGTTCATCTTGATTGAGCTTGAGTGGCATTTGCGTTATCGGCTCTAGGCTGCTTTGCGGGCTCGCGATCGAGTTCTGGTCGTATCGTTTTCCTGAAGTCCCTCAGCGCTGATGACTTCGACTAAGCGTTGGGCATGGCCGTCCATCTCCATGATAAGCTTGTCGGTGCGCCCCAGAAAGAACATGTAAGTCAGGTAGGCGGGGATAGCGACGAGCAGGCCGGCGGCGGTCGTCAACAACGCTTGGCTGATTCCGCCCGCTAAAAGATCGGGGCGGCCCATGGCTTGCGCGCTGGCGATATCATTAAACGCTTGAATCATTCCGAGCACGGTACCGAGGAGCCCGAGTAGCGGTGACACATTGCTGATCGCGTTGAGCAATCGCATGTTGCGACGCAGAAGATTGCTTTCTCGCTCGCCGGCATCGAGCACTGCTTGCTCGATTTCAACGGCAGGCCGACCATATTTCTTAACTGCTGCTGAAAGAATCGATGCGATCGGGCTAGGATTGCGTTCGCAGAGTTCCAACGCTTCTTCGCGGTCGATTTGCTGCTGTTGAAGTTGTTCGATGAGACGCTTGACGAATGGCCTGGGGATGACCCGGCCTGCTCTTAGGTGAATAAATCGTTCGAACGAGAAAACGGTAAGCACGAACGAACAAAGTGCGATGGGATACATCATCAAGCCGCCATCGTGGAACATCTGAAGCAAACTCAATGTCTTACCGGCTTTGGGAGCATCCGAGAGGGCGCCCGCCGGAGCGGATGGTATTGTCGCACCTGTGAGCGTTGACGGACCGCCTGAGTTTGCTGCGACAAGAGCACTAGGTTGCCCTACGCCAGGCTGCTGGGGGCTAAAGGCGTTGTATTGCATTGCTCCAGTTGTGGGCTGATTGCCGCCACCCTGCATGCCGCCACCCTGCATGCCATTGCCCTGCATGCCTCCATTCTGCGGGATTCCAAGACGTTGTTGGTTTCCGTTTTGCGGCTGTGCGAAAGCATTGGCCGGTATGACGACCATGCAAAAGAGCCCGGCGTAAACCACAACGGTCCAATGAATGCTCGAAGGTTTAGCGGCTGAAGCGAAATGTGTCATCGCTTGGTCCCTGAAGTTTCTTTTGCTTGCTTGTTTGCGATAGTTGGCGATGGGATTTTACTCAGTCGTTCTTTGGCTGTCGGAACAAAGGGACTTTGGCTGAATTGGTTGATAATTGTTTCGTACGCGTCTTTAGATCCTTGAGAGTCGTGCATGGCTTCGCAGCATTCGGCAATTTGCAAAAGCGACGCGGCCTTCCAATACTCCTGCTTTGGGATCAGCAATACGGCTTGGTATGCCATCAACGCTTCGGAGTACTTGCGTTGCATTAGGTAAGTCTCGCCAATCATCCAATGGCCACGCGCCACCAACTCTTCAGGTGTCGAGTTCGATTGCTGTATTATGGAAACTAGGACTTGTCGCGCGGCATCGAACTCTGCCTTGGAGACCAAGCATCTCGCTAACAGGTAATCGACCTCGCAAGCGCGGTTACATTTGGGAAAATCGTTGCGAATTCTCAAAACGATTTCTTCTGCCTGCTTCCACTCTTTTTTCAATGCCAGCAATTCAGCGGAACGAAGAAGTACAGTCGGATACCATTCAGGCCTACCGGCACTTTCGGGGCTGGATTCGGCGTTTTGCAACAACCAATTCCAATACGGTTCCGCCTGCGGCCAACCTTGCTGTAGATAAAGCGTTTCAGCCAACTGAAAACGAATGGTTACCTCCAGTTGCAAATCGCCAAGAGGGTGGGCCAGCGCGGCTTCAAAGTCGGATTTGGCTTTGTCGAGGGCACCAAGCTCCATGTTTGCCTGTCCGCGTAAAAAACAAGCATACGGGTGCAATGCAGCGGAGCAACCACCGACCAGCGCTTGATTGGACCACTCAGCAGCCTCTTTCCATTGCTTCTTTTCGGAAGCATGATGAGCAAGGCGCACTCGGGCTTCAATCGAGACCGGGCTATCTGGAAACTGATGAACGAGTTTCAGAAGCAATTCATTGGAGTTGGATTTTTCGCCGGACTCGATCAAGGCCATAGCAAGTTCATACAGAACCGTCGCCGAAGGATTGCCGGCAAGAGCAATCCGAATTACTGGATCCAAGGTTTGAACGACGTTGACGGTTTCGCCGAGCGCTTTCGCGACCTTGATTTTAAGCAACTCGACTTGCATCTTGGTCTCATCGTCGATCTTCTGCGACGTGAGTCGATCAAGGTAAATACGTGCCTCAGTGTATTGCTGGCTATACCAACAAGTCAGAGCGCAACCTAAAACCGCTTGGCAATGCGTCGGATCGGATGCTTTGGTTTCCTGGATTACGTTTTCAAAGCATTGACGAGCTTTTGTGTAATCCTGGCGATGTTCTAGTAGCAGCGATCCCAGCTCAAACCAGGCTTTAGGACTCTTCTTCTGCGCTGCGGGATCGGCGGCGTTAAATCCGATGAAAGAGCGAAGGCGGTTTTCGGCAAGTTCGAATCGCTGTTTTTGGCGGTCCCATTTCGCATGAATCAACTCTGCGTTTTCCGTCCATTTGAGCAGTTGCTTGACGTCGAAATCACGGCTCGCCGCGGCCGAATCGTCTTGAAACTTTTTCGCTTTTGCCAACCAATTGGAGAGCTTACCAGCGCAGACGTCGCACGGCTCAATCGCCCATTCGGACATCAGGGCAAAATACTCACATTGAATCGCAAGCTCAGAACCAGGGCACTGTTCGGCAACAGAACGAAACCGGGTTGCGGATTTCCCAAACTGCCGCTCAGCGTACGATGCACGTGCATTTTGATACAAAGCCACGAGCTCGTTAGGCTGCGGTTGCTGCGCCATGCCACCGCATGTGGTTAGCATCACGACGAAGGTGAATAGTGTGAAGGTCGGAATTTGTCGGTACATATCCTTCGTGGATACAAAAACCGGTGCGGTTGTATCAAGAGCAATGAGGCAGACTCGGTAGCCTACGTAAAATCCAAGCGTTTTTAGGCCGTGGCAACTTGCCAAGAACTTTCAAACACGGTATCCAACTTATCTTCACGGAGTTTTGACCGTGGTTCGGACCGATCTGTTCTTCGAGAGGGTGATAAAGATGAGTTTGTTGCAAGAGTTTAAAGCGTTCGCGATGCGCGGAAATGTAATCGATCTCGCGGTGGCTGTGGTCATTGGTGGCGCGTTTGGCAAAATAGTGACATCCATGGTCAATGACATTGTGATGCCTCCATTGAATTTGATAACCGCCAAGACCGGGGTGAACTTTAACAATCTATCTCTCAAGTATTCTCAGGTCTTTGGGAGCAAGGTCGACCTTCCTAAAATGGTTGACGGAAAACCTGCGTTGGATGCTAACAACGCGCCGATTATGGTACCGTCCGATCCCACGTTGCTTAATTACGGTCCATTCTTGCAAGGCACGTTGGATTTTTTGATCGTTGCGTTTGCGATTTTCATGATGGTTCGCCTCATGAATAAATTGCAAAAGAAAAAAGAAGCGGCTCCAGCGGCTCCAGCTCCCACACCTGAAGACATCATGCTACTGCGCGAAATTCGCGACTCATTGGCCAAGAGCGCACCTCGCCGAGCTGACTAGCGATTCTTTTTCGCCACGAAAATCAGTTAAACCAAAAGTGTTGATCTATCCAAACTTTTGGTTTGCCCAGTCGGCTAGCTTCTCGCGGAAGATCTTCGAGTTGTGCCGAATGTCTGTCGGAAGCTTCTTTGGATACACTATCACTCGTTGTACATCTTGACTAAGCGGGTTTGTCGACAATTGCTGCTTAACCGCCTTGGCCAATTCCACGTTGTTGAGCCGTCGAGCAGGATGGCTCGTGGGCCAAGGTTCGACGATTACCATCGGGTCCTGAGAAAACCGGTCCCCAGTCCCGATCAACGCAGACCGGTATATCTCTGGATTGGAATTGACAATCGCTTCAATGGTCTCAGTGTACAGAACACGTGAGCTAGTTATCACCCGATGCGACTTGCGACCGCAGAACCAAAACCTATCTTGATTGTCCAGGTACCCTACGTCTCCCATGCGGTGCCAAACCGCCACACCGTTGCGGACCTTATGAATCGCATTTTGATCCTCGCGTGTAACATATTGTTTCGAAACAACAGGCCCACACACCATCAGCTCACCAATCTCGCCCATTGGCATTTCTCGTGTCCCCTCGACGCTTACAATCGGTTTGTCATCGATCGCGATAACGCGCCACTGAATGCCCGAAAATCGACTCCCCACACATGTGCCTTTCCCCTGGCGAGTCTGTTCTGCTGTCTCTTGCAGCACCATACGCGACTCGATGGATGCAATTGGAAGTGCTTCTGTCGCACCATAGGGAGTGTACATGCGACCCTCATCATGCATCGCCTGACGCACTTGTTCCAGGATGCGAGGCGGAACAGGTGCTCCAGCCGAAAGGACACAACGAAGCGACTCGACTCGGCGCCCAGTCCTTGTGCAATATCCACCTACTTTGGTCCACAGAGCTGGTGAACCAAACGACTGATTGATTTGCCATTGATCGATTGCATCTAATAACCGAATGGGATCCACATCCGCAGGGCGAATCGGATTCATATCCGGCAGAATCGTCGTCGTCCCCATCACCGCATTAAATAGCCCAAACAATGGAAAGCAGCTTAAATCCCGACCGCCCGGTTGGATCCCATAATGACCCGCGACTTGATCAATCTGAGCGTTGAATGTTCCGTGCGTGTAAAGTACTCCCTTGGGCGGTCCAGTACTGCCAGTCGTAAAAATGATTGCGGCCGGATCATCAGACTTTGTCGCGGGTAATCGGAACCCATTCGGCGAACGCTTTTCCAACTGACTCAACGTCGTGCTAGGAAGACCTGGCAACCAACGACCAGCCGTCACATTGAGTTTGGCGTTGGGAAAACGCGATCCAAAACATCTCAAGATGGCATGCGCTAGCGGGATCGCAATAAAGCCATCAGGCTGAGTTGCCGCTAAGCAATCCATTAGATTTTTGCGGCCCATGCCAGGATCGATCAGTACGAGAGTCGCACCTGTCTTTAGGACCGCAAAGACCAATGCGATAAAGTCCTCGCCAAATCGAACCAACAGTCCGATCCGTTTGCCAGGTCCCACACCGAGCTCCTGTAAGCCAGCAGCAATAGAGGCCGATCGGCGTTCCAGTTCTGCCATCGAAATGGAGTCGTATCGACGACGGTCCCGCTGCCGATGTGATCCTCGCGGTGATGCAATTGCAATTGCGTCAGGTGCTATTGTCGCTTGAATGCTGAGCCTTGCCCCAACATTTGCGGTATCGTTTCCAAGCGAGATGGGTGAATATGCAGACAAAATGCTTACTTGATTTGAATGGGTACTTCGACAACGACATTGGAATCGTTGGGAGAATCCGGCAGATCCAACTCAAGTGCCGTTTCGATGAACTTGGGTGGACCAAAGCCGCGTTTAGGGTTCTTCGAAAAGCCATACCGTTCAGTCGGGATGCCAAACGAATTCTTGTCCAGTCGTGAGTTCGTGTTCGCATCGTGAAATGCGCTTACTGCCAATCGATTGGAGGTCGTTGAGTCCGAACCTGAGCTAAAAGGAATCTCCAAATCCATTTGCCACTCGGCCTTCAATTCGGCGATGCGAACGGACTCTTTGGCGATGGCATACTCGACGTCATTGAAATGCGGTTGGTTGAGATAAACCGCGATACGACAATTGCCCTCATTGTTTTCAAAACCAGAAACATCGATCTTCAATCGAACTTTGCGGAGCGTTGCAGCCGGTGGCGTAGCGGTCTGCGCAGAGCTTTGCAGCGGGGCAGGATCGATGATGTCCTGGTTCGACGGACTTGGTTTTGTTTGTTCGGTTCGATTGTCCTGGCCGCAGCCAAAAGCGATGACTAGGCAAAGGCATATTCCCAGCAGAGCAGACCCGAGCTTGCAAAAATGAATGCGATTGGGCTTGAGGCCCGCCTCTACCATGGGATTCCGATGGTTTCTTGTATTGCACTCCATTCAACTCTCTCGATCGTTTTGCAGCACAACCATCAAATAAAGACGCGTCGGTTAAAAACAACCCACTCAACAACAAGCAGTCCTAAACCCAACAACAAAATCCATCGCCATGTTTCCTTGCGAGCTTGAACGGTTGAACTCGATGCGGCAACTTTTTCGTACCCCATTTTGATCGAGTCGGCTACACCGAGGTCGCTTTCACGATTGGAAAACAAGTTGACACAAAAGGACTCAACAGGTTTCTCAACGTCTTTTGCAAACACTTGGTAGATACCTGGCTCTTCCGTTTTGGTAAACGTGTATCGACTCTCATCACCGCGAGTAAATTCGGTTGTTTTCCCGTCCGGCGCCACCACTCGGAACTCCTTGAATCGGCTGGATAGCATCAACCCAATCGGCCAACCAGGTTGTACGCTCGGCGAGGAGGATTCGGTAATTCCGCCTCCTAGATACTCGATGGTCGAATAAACGAAAACAGGAAAGCTGCGTTTGCGCCCCCAGTCGGTGTTGACTCCAACTCCATCTCCACTCGCCTGCACGATGGAAAATCCGAGTACGGCGTCTTGAAAAGGTCCCCGAGGGGCAATGCTAAAAACGGGGCCAATATCGCTTGTCATCAAAACGGTTCCCGACTCACCGGCATCAACGGTTCTCGCCTCCACGATACTGACGGATCCCATCTCCAAATACTGGGTAATCGAGTTGTTGCGGTTGACGTCCAGGATGATGGCAGGCCCCTGCGGTTCACCGATTTTCCAACCCGAGGTCTTGGATTCATCTCCAGGGACAACGGGCGGAATGGGGGGTACACTGCCTATAAACAGTGTATTGCTGGTCGGCATTTGGGTTGGAGAGCATTGATCAAAAACCACCAAGTCGTATTTCGCGTCCAACGTTGCTGATAGATACTTTGGATCCGTCAGAAAGGTGGGGGGCTCAATCTCCACCGAAGCAACCCTTTGAACCCTGTCTGTCTGCATAGCTGTCTCTAACGCTTTGTTTCCCGGAGTAACCAAGAGAACGCTGATTTGTTTAGCCGGTCGGATTGCCGCGTAAGCGACATTGTCAACCTTGAGAGCATCGTCGTAATCGAGCGTGAGCTTGAGTTGCCCCTCGTCCGTTTCAGCCAGTTCGAAAAGAATGCCCGATTCTTCCCCGGCATCCACGCTCCCGTTGGATGCATCGAGCAACTTTCCATCGAACTCTAGCGAAACTCTGAAGTCGACCTTCTCTGAACCGCGATTGACAACTCGTGCGAATGCCTCGAGCTTGCTCGCTTTGTCCTCGTTGCGTTGCACCGCAAAACTGACGATACCCAAATTGTTTGTTTTAGGCTCGCCGATTGGGATGTACTCTATTTTCAGTTTGCCGACGTCGAAGTCACCTAGATCACCGAATGCTCCGTCGCTGAGTAGATAGACAGTGGCTGGAATCGCGTCGGCGACCATGATGTCACTTAGGTTGTCGAAACTTGAACGCCCGGGATTAGCTAACCCAGCGGCTGCCCTGAGGGCTTCGCTCACGTCCGTTCCACGCGAAGTGATGGGGATCGAATCGACGGCGCTGAAGAGTCGGTTGCGGTCCTTAGTGAACCCCTGTCGTACATCCGCTCGGTCTGAAAACGCGATGACCATTCCGACATCGTCCGCCGAAGTATCTGAAAGCATTTCTCGTACTTTCTTCTTGGCGATGTCCAATCGACTCGGCGAAACATCCGTCGCCTGCATGCTAGCCGAATTGTCAATTACATAGATACGACGTTCACCAATGCGCATCTGGCCGCTCCAGCCTGGTCTTAAGCATGCCAAAATCAAGAGCAACAAAAACAGCAACTGCAGGTAGAGCAACAAGTTCTTGCGAAGTCGTTGCCAAATGCTATTCACGTGAACATCCTCCAACGTCCTTCGCCAAAGCAATGTGCTGGGGACGGCTAGTTCACGACGCTTTAGTTTCAAAAAGTAAAGGCTAAGCACTGCCGGCGGAACCGCCAATATCAACAGCCATTGCAATGGCCCGAGTGCACTGATCCAATTCATCGCACGAGCCCTTTGGTCCGAAGATATTCGTTTACGAGCACATCCACTGCGTGATCGCTGCGCGCTGGCACATAGGTAATGGACCGCTTATTGCAGAACGACTTGGCCTGTTCGATAAAGGCCGTCAGGGTCTGCTGATAACGATGAAGCAAACCGGCCGAGATCGAGACCTCGCGTTGATCGCCATCTTCGCAATCGACAAGCTTGAGATCCCCCTGTGCTCCTGGCGAGAGCTCTTCGGGGCTCAAAAGATGAATCAGAAAAATATCCATCTCCCGCGCAACCAACATTCGCAGGGCCGATTCATAGCCCGACTTGTTCATCAGATCCGTGACCAAGACCACAATCCCTTTACCCGTATTCTTGACACAGAAACGTTTAATCGAATCCGCCATGGTTGTGGCGCTGGTCACACAAGTGAGACCGTCTAAATGCCCAATTAAGCGGTGCGTGGACGTTTTCCCGCGTAGAACGACCGGGCATCCTGCCGTTTCAAAACTGGACACCGAGACGCGATCGCCGCGACACAGGCCAATGTACGCTAAACTAGCGGCGATTTGTTTCGCGACAAAAAACTTGGATGGTTCACCGAAATCCATCGACATCGAGTCGTCGATGATCGTGTAGAAATGCAAATCTTCTTCCTCGAGGAAGATCTTGAGATACAGCCGGTCCATTCTGGCAAACAGATTCCAGTCAATGAAACGCAAATCGTCGCCGCTCACATAGCTTTTGAAATCTGCGAACTCGACGCTTTGCCCTTTTCGCTTGCTGCGCCGCTCCCCTTTCATGCGACCGCGGAAGATCTTGCGACTGACAAGCTCCATGCGTTCCAACTTCGCCATAGTTTCGGCAGACAAAAGCGCTGAACTCGGTTGGGACGACTTTAGTGTGGAACTCTCTGCCATGGACAACCGACGAAGGTGAGGAGCGTGGATAAACGGCCTCGTCAAGTTTAGCAAAAAATCAACTTGTTCGCATTAAGCTTCGTATGGAATATGCTCCACGGACCTCATCGTCGGGTACTGTCTCGCAGTGCCTGAAGCAATTGTGGGGTCGGTTGTGGGATTTCAAGTTGCTCCTGCTTTCCATCCCGGCCTCGCAAAATGACTGTCATTTCCGGCGTAACGGCGACCGTGGTCGGGCTTGATGATTTCGCGATGGAGGAATTCGCGTGTGTTTCAGACGCCTCGTTTCGTTCATTAAACAGTCTTTGCAGCCCCAACTTCGCCAACTCAAAGTAGACAACTTCAGCTGCGTTATAAAGTCCTTCTTTGTACATCGGGCTAGCGGCATAACACACTCCGATCAATTCGCCACGCTCGTCAAAAAGACCGCCTCCGCTTCGTCCCACAACCGGCTCGCCATCCACCTCAACGTTGGCGGCTCCGGAATAACGATTCAATTTGTTGATATGCGAATCGCGCCGTGACGGCAAAGCACCACGGTCACAACCCCAGCTAAAGACCCTTTGCCCCTCCGTTAAAACACGATTTTTTGGAATCAGTTTTGCCACAGGGATAACGCCGTTCGATCGAAACGCAATCAAACCGATGTCCATTTCGTCAGCCTGAAAATCGATGAGCGTCGCTGGATACGACTGGACCTGGCCATCCAAAAATGTTTCTACTGTGATTTTAGCTTGGTTTTGGTAGTCTCGAAACAAATGGCCACACGTGAGCACAAGCGCCTCACCATTGTAGGAATCGATGATGGTTCCTGTTCCGGTACTGATGGATTGCTGCGTTGGTTCATCGACTCGAATTCGGACAGTCGCTCCCTGCGGATCGCTGGGTTGGCGCTTTGGTCCGGTCATCTCTCGCAACGAAGGGGGATCCCGACGAGTCGATGACATCGGATTGAACGCGTTAGCTACCGAACTGGAATTCGCTAACGCAGTCGCCATCGGAATCACATCCAAAGGCGATTGGCCCCGCAAAATCGGCGCCTCTACTTCCAGCCGATCACGGTGTCGGTCAACGCTGTTTCGCATACTATCTACCGAGGAAGCGGCGGAAAGCCGACGCTGCAATTCGGGATAAGCGACCGGACCAAGTATTCGGTCAATTTCGCGACCGTTTCGAACCAATACGGTAGTCGGGACATTGCTAATCTGCCAACGCATGGAAATATCCGGCTCGCTTTTCGTATCGATCCGACGAACCACCCAGCCATCTCGGATCGCTTGGTCGGTCGTCCGTTGCATCTCCTCGCTCTGTTTGTTGCCTTTAGCCATAAACTCAATTGCAATGCAGTCCCCGGTGGAACCTGCATTCAATGGGGCAGCTAAAAGCGCCAGCAACACTAAACAGCCGAATGCTGCCAAATGCTTTTTATTGAGAAACATGTCCACAGATCCTTCTGCTTGCGTGACGGGGTTTCGCCGGAGTGTCTAAACTCTGGACCGTCAACGCAAGATCAGAGGCGCGAGAACGTGATGAAGCCGCTGGCGTGTTCGGAACCAAAATCGTCGCTTACACAATTAAACACGGTCTTGTCGACGCCCTTTGGATCTCAGCTTGGCACACTCATCGCAAGTACCTTCAATAATGAAACGATGATCGCGGGCCCTGAATCGATGCTGCTTCGCTACGGACGCTCGGATTTCGAGCAATTCCGGGCTTGTAAACTCGATCAACTTTCTGCACTTTGTGCAATACAAATGATCGTGTTGGGGGTAGCCATAATCGTGCTCGTAAACGCTTCGGCCATCCAATTCAAATCGATTCAATAATCCAGCATCGACGAACTCTCTGAGCGTTCTGTAGACGGTTGGTCGCGACACATAGTTTACCTCACCTTTGGACGGCAACTGCTCCATTAGCTGGTCTGCATCAAAATGCTCGTGGCGATTAAAAACTTGCTCGATTAAGAACTTTCGCTGCTCGGTATTTCGGAGACTCTTGCTTTGCAAGTACTCTTCAAAGCGCTCCAAAGGAGTCATCGATACCGCAACGGCTTGGAGCGGAACAGCAGGTACAGTTGGAATAGAGCCTTCAGCGGTCATTGAATCGAGTGCAGCCTATTGAGCAAACTTATCTTGGCCCGACAGTATATACCGATAATCAAGGCCGTGTCTAAGTGACCGCTAGACTTGTTAAGCGATCGGCGAAAAGTGTTGCAATTGCCTGTCCGCTTCTTGAATGAGTCGGTCGACTCGCTGATCTAGCTCTTCTGAGTGTTTTGGCTTTGATTCGTTGGAGGAATTCGCCCTGAATCCGGCACCGCATCCATGGCAGCAAACGTCCTTACCCAATAGCTCGACCGGGATTTGCAAAGTTCGCCCACATGTTGGGCAAACTTTGGCGAAACGCACCGAACTTGACATTGTTTTTTTCTCCAGAAAAGTAGATGACCGAAGGGTGATTATTGCGTACAAAACCTCTTTGTCAACCAACAAAGGTAACTATTACGCCTAAACGCAATCTTCACACAAGTTGGCTTTTCGGTTTTCTGATTGGTTGTTGTCCAATATTCCGCAAAAACCGTATGCTGATTGGCTCAGTGAGAGGAATGAAGCAAGAACTGTGCCTTAAATGGAGCCGAGTCGTGTTTGTAAAGATCGCGCATGATCGTCAAGGTTTAGGGAATTTTTCCGGCACCGCTGCGGCAAACCACATCCGCAGTTTACTGAAAATCCAACCCCGCGTCCGTTTGGTTGTTGCGACGGGGTCCAGCCAATTCGAGGTTTTGGACTGTCTCACTAAGGCAGAGGGAATCGACTGGTCACGAGTCGACGGATTCCATTTGGACGAGTACCTAGGAATCGAGCGTTCGCACCCCGCGAGCTTTTGTGGGTATCTCGCGTTGCGCTTTGTCGATCTTGTTCCTATCGGATCGTTTCTTTTTTTGGACGGGAAATCCAATCCGGAAAGAGTCGTCGCCGAGGCCACACGACTTTGGCGATTCGCTCCGATCGATTTGGCATTGATCGGCATCGGCGAAAACGGTCACCTCGCTTTTAATGATCCGCCTGCGGATTTTGGAACAACCGATGTTTACCACGTCGTCACACTCGACGAAGCATGCCGACGCCAACAAGTGGGCGAAGGCTGGTTTCCGCGTTTGGACGATTGCCCCAGCCAAGCGATCAGCATGACTATCCACGCAATCCTTCAGTCTCGCAAAATCCTTTGCAGCGTGCCCGACGCTCGAAAAGCCGACGCGGTGGCGTTATCTGTGGATGGACCGATCACACCCAGCGTACCCGGTTCGATCTTGCAGAAGCATGCTGACGTCACCTTGGTCCTGGACGAACCGAGCGCTTCGAAGTTATCCGTCCAATCCCTAAGTCTCTCCCAACGCGTTTAGAGTCTTGTGATGATGTATTTTGATTTGCAAGTCAACGGAGCCTTCGGAGTTGATTTCAACTCAAATGACTTGTCGGCGGAGGCGTTTGAGTTCGCTTGCACCAAACTTAGTGAGTCGGGTGTGGTTGGCTTCCTGCCCACCATCATCACCGACTCCATCGAAACGATGTGCCTCCGCATCGCACGGATTGTTTCTATTTTAGAGTCCAAGCCGGAGTTGGCGTCCTTGGTTCGAGGCATTCATGTCGAGGGGCCATTTCTTTCGGACCAAGTAGGCTTCTATGGGACTCATCCGCCACAACATATCATGCCTGCAGATGAGCGTTCAATCATGCGATTGCTCGAAGCCGGGCAAGGTCGCGTACGATTGGTCACTCTTGCACCTGAACGAGATCCGAATTGCGAAGTCATTGAAAGGCTGGGCAAAGAAAGAGTTTTGGTGTTTGCTGGACACACCAATGCCAGTATGGAAATGCTGAAACGTGCCCTGAACCATGGCTTGGTCGGTTTTACGCATTTAGGAAACGGATGCGTCCATCAAGTCGATCGGCAGGACAACATCATGCAACGCATATTGGCTTTACGGGACCAAATGTACGTCACATTGATTGCGGACGGGATTCACGTACCATCCTGGCTTCTGGAATCATGGTTATCTATTATTGGAACCAAACGTAGCATCATCATCAGCGACTCGATGAGCGCCGCTGGAATGCCATCCGGAGAGTACTCGATTGGAAATCAACGCATCGTTGTTGAACCATCGAGGCGAACTCGCCATCGCGATCACGGCTACCTCGCAGGGTCCGCATCGACAATGGCCGACATGGACCAATTCCTTTCGAATCAACTTGGAACCAGCGAATCGGTACGAGAGAGAATTTTGCTCCAGAATGCTCTTGAGCTAATTGAACGATCGCTTTGCGTTTAAAACTTGGTCAATTTCAAATTGGTCGCTGGTCAATCCAACGCAACGTTTTTTCTTTATGGGGTGACTGTACGCATCATGAGACCGGGGATAAAGCGATTATGGATAATAGCCGGTGCCAAACGAAACACCACGACCGGCATCATCAAATCGTAGCTTCAACCGTTTTCCTCAGCTAAAGCAAATTGGTAACGCGATCGCTCAGGCCCTTTAAGCCGAGAATCACGCTTAGCTTTCGCGATATCGCAATTTTTTCCAGAACTTCCAACTCTCGCAACCGAATCAAATCGGAGAGAGTTGACGAAGAAGTGTGAAGAAATCCCGAGAGAGAAACGCCGCGACGATGTTCTTGCATACAATTGGCACCAAGTTGGCGTGGCTGGTATGAAAGCGTTCGATTTAACTCAGGCTATATTTTCTACAGTCCATAAAATGAACCCATTGGAGGAAGTTGGTTATGCTCGGGAAAAAAACGGTCGCAATGTTTCTTGCTTTTGCTGCAATTTGTGATGGAACGTATGCGGATGACTGGCGACAGTTCCGTGGTCCAGGCAGCAATGGCATTGTCCAGGACCTCAAACTCCCAGAAGTCTGGGGGACGGATTCCAACATCAAATGGAAAGCAGCGGTACCAGGCGAAGGTTGGTCGGCCCCCATCATCGTTGGCCAAAAAGTATTTGTGACGACGGCTGTATCATCTGGCCAAAAAAGCAAAAACGAAGAGCACGATTGGAAGGTTATTTGTCTCGACGCAGCGTCAGGAAAAACGATTTGGACCAAGGATGCGATTCATAGCAAGCCGCGATTGGGAACACATAGGGACAATACTTATGCATCCGAAACACCAGTAACCGACGGTTCGAAAATTGTCGCGTACTTTGGCATGATGGGCGTTTTTTGCTACGACCTGGTTGGCAACGAACTGTGGAAGAAAGACCTCGGCAACTTCCCGATGAAGAACGAATGGGGAACCTCCAGTTCGCCGATCATTCACAATGGGTTACTGTTCCTGCAGGTTGACAACGAGCAAAAGTCATTTCTCGTGGCGATGGACTTGGCAACAGGCGAGGAAAAGTGGCACAAGGACCGTGAGGAAGCGTCCAATTGGGGATCGCCAATCATCTGGACGAATGGAAAGCGTACCGAACTCGTGACGGCAGGGAAAACGATTCGAACTTACAAACCCGAAGATGGATCGCTTCTTTGGCAGGCAACTTCGAGTGTGGGTGGATATAGTTCCACTCCATCCGGAAACGCAGATCTACTCGTGATCGGTCATCAGGGGCGGGACGGAGCCGGGATGATGGTTGTCAAAGCAGGCGCGTCCGGAGACATAAGTCTCAAGGGCGATGAGACATCGAACTCCAGCATTCTGTGGAGCACCAAGGAATTCGCACCTCAACGCTCTTCGCCACTGGTCGTAGATGGCCAGATTTTTCTTTTGGGAGGACGCCGAGGCGAGTTGATTTGTGTCGATGCACTAACTGGAAATAAACTTTATCAAGAACGGGTACCTGACGCGGGCGCGTTTTGGGCCTCTCCATGGCTCTACAAGGGACTTGTGTACTGCCCTGACGAAAACGGCAACACGTTTGTCGTCAAGCCTGGACCAAAAATGGAGCTGGTACGAGTAAACAAGCTACCTGAGGAAAACGCGCGCTTTTGGGCAACGTCAGCGGCGAGCGACGGCACTCTGTATGTGCGATCAACGAACACCCTGTACGCGTTGTCTACAAAGTAATCGTTGGCTGAATCAAGACCGGGCCTAATCACCTAATGCGTGAATCGTATTGTGAATGATGCCATCACATGGTTCGCCAGCAGCGGTCTTGAATTCGTACTTGATTTCCATGCACCAAGTTGGCGCCAAGTCGTCGACTTCCATCCGAACCGATTTGCCATCCGCGGAAAGGGTGACGGATCGTATTGTCAGTGTTTTTTCGTTGTAATGATCCGAACCATACTTCTTAGTCCGCTTCAAAGACCACGTCTTGACCGCTATGTTCTTCGGCGACAATGACGCTGGATCCATCGGTTCTGGAAACGTCAAATGCAGTCCCGATTTTTTTGCTTGAAGCGCGACCGGAAGGACGATTGGTTTGTCAGTCGCTCGTAGTCGGTAGAGTCCTCCAGGGCCAGTAGCGTTGCCCGCCCAAGCGAACATGCCGCATAGGTAAAGTTGTTGATCTTGGGGATGAAAGCGCCCCCGCATGACTCCAGTTGGGAACAATGGAATGGGCAATTGGATCATGCCGCCTTGCTTGACACCACCAACTTGTTCGTGCAACACGGAAAAGACTTTTCCATAGCCGTACGACAGGTTGAGCAGGCTGCCATTGAGGGCTTTCCAACGTGGACTGTCAACCCAAAGCAATTCTGCAGGAGATCGGTCGAATGCATTGGTAATCCAGCATAATGGCGGCTCCATCGCCGAATCCGATTCGTCCTTGACGTCGTGGTAGCCAAACATGTTTCCATAAAAATTTGGCTTTCCCGACGGGTTTAAGGTCACCCAATTGATCCGGTTTTTTGGATTCCAAAACCCTTCCTGATCCGTAACCACAAAGGAACCGTCGGGATTGAGGCACACGCCGTTGGCAGCACGAAACCCAGTCGCAATAATGTCGGTGCGAGTTCCGTCGGGAGTGACTCGGAGCAGCGTACCGTGTTGAGGTACAACCGCCGCGAGAGCGTGGCGACCTGACTTGGCGTAATAAAAATTGCCCCCTTCGTCGACTTGCAACCCCATGGCAAATTCATGAAAGTGTTCCGTGACTTGATGGTCGTTGTTGAAGCATTGATAAAAGTCGGTCTCTCCATCTCCGTTCAAATCGTGAAGCACAGCCAACTGGTCTCGGCAGGTCAGATAAATCTTCTCCCGAATGACTTTCAAGCCCAGCGGTTGATAAAGACCCGACGCGATACGCTGCCATTTGAGAACTCCTTTGTCCTCCATTCGAACTCGCCAAACATCCCCGTCCCACGTGCAAATTGCAATGCTTCCATCGGCAAAGAAGTCGAGTCCCGAGAATCGCATCTGTGCCAACCAAGGGTTGGAATCAGGTGCCGTGAGAACGTCGACTGCAAACGGTCCTTGCTCAAAGGATGTCGAAACCTTGGTCTCAAGCACTTGCGGCCATCGCTTAGCGCCACCATGTTTGAACGGTTCCAAATCGACAGACTCATTGGCCAACTCCCCAGCAATGGACTTCGTTAGATTGGCCAAACTCGTTTGGTTCTCATTTGTCTTGCCGGTCATCCACAAAGAGAATTGCTGCGGATCCTTGCCGGCTGGGATCCTCACTTGCAGTCGACCGTCTTGATTTGTCCAAGTCAATTTCTGTGAAGCAGGCAGTACGCCAGCTGAGACTGAATTGGTACGAATGGCTATTGGATTTGCCTTGTCGCCCACGAGGTCCACGAATCCCGAGGCTTGAGTCTCAGCCAATTGAAGAATCAAGTCGCGATCTCTAGGACCGATGTTGAATGTCCGCAAGTAGGTCACGGGCAGTTTTGCGTCGGGACGAGAAAGCGAGCTCGGTGATTCAATTATTTCCGTACTTCCGATCGAGTACGCAAATGCAACCTTTGAACCGAGGTGATAGAGTCCATGAAACTTGCCCCATTCCTTTGGCAAGGGACCGTAACGTCGGTCGTCTCGACCTTTGACGCGTCGATCATCTGAAAAAGAATAGGTACTTGGGTCAGCCCAACCAGGACCGTTTCCGTTTGCAAAATCGACCGCACCACTTACGCGTGGATGCACTTGATGTTCGCCGTTGAGTTGGATATCTCGCCAGTCGATGAACCGGCTTTTCTTGACGTCGTCATTGGCATGCCACGCGGCGGAGACTCGCAACGTATCTGTGTCAAAGATCATCCATTGCTCGCCGCGAGAAACTCCACCAGCACCGGAGTCCAGTCGAACGGCCGTCCCCTTGTAGGCGATGTTGAGCGATTTTCCTGGCGTTTCGTAGCAATGCGTCAAACTGGGACCGTAGTCCATTGCGCTCCAAGCTTCGATCTTGCTGGGTTCTGGACCACGCGTGTCTCCCTTTGGCAAACCGGCCAAGTAGTTCGAGTCAATCGATGCGAGCTGCGATGTGTTGTGAGGTCGCAGATACGTCTCTCGAAGATAGTGAATGACGTCGTACTTCTGAGATGGAACCATCCATGTTTGAGCCGGCATGAAACCGAATCCGCGAGTGAGGGTCCGATAAAGCGATAGTGGATCAGAACCATTTTTGAACTTAGCCTCGGCAAATCGCATCGCAGTCGGAAGCGATCCGAGCATTTCTTTTGTTCCATGGCAATTGACGCAAACGCGTTGGTATATGGCTTCGCCTCGGGCTAAGGAGTCTGGTCCCCAGTCGCGGATAAACCCTGCGTGGTCAATTCGATCTTCGTACTCGGGTATTTTTAGAGCGAGCAGAGAGTCCGGCGGTTGCAGTTCCTTGGCGCGAGTCACGCCACCATTTCCGATTTCGATCAAGTAGCAAACCAGATCCAGGAATTGCTGCCGACTCGTTAGCTGATTGATCTGTCCGGCCGGCATAATCGACTGCGTCTGGTTTGCAAAGCCCTCGATGTCCTTTTTGAATACAGTCACCAGTTGATTGTTTCCATCGCGCAGGACGACTTTCTCATCGGTTCGCTCCACGAGTAAGCCGGTTAGAGTTTCGCCATCCGAAGTTAAGACACTAGCTGACTCAAAGCCTTTTCGAATCGTCTTCGATGGATCGAGTACGGCTTCAACGATTTCCTCGTTGGTTAGAGGTCCCTTTGTATTGGCAAGATTCGGACCAAGATTCGTCTGAATCCCGTCGCCCACCGAATGGCATTTGGAACAAACCATGGAAGGTTGGAAAAACACGACAGCCCCTCGGGCCGCGTCCCCAACCGTTTTTGCCAAGTCAGCGAGTTCCTTTGCCGAGCTTTGCTTGAGCTCCTGTTCAAGAAATTGCGATTTGGCAATTTGGGATTCACAGAGTGAAGCAAAAAAGACGGATAGGAGTAACACGGAGCGTAAATTCATTTGGCTCTCAAACAGAGTTTTTTCGGATTCTATCTTCAGTTAGGCGGAACGGTGAGCTTACGCGTTCCAGCAATTAGCCGGAAGGCGATAGCCCACGATCCTCGACTCACGACAAGATCGATACCGCTTTTGGGATAAATCGGGACGCATTATGACCGAACCGCCTGCATTTTGCCAATTCAACTTGTGAATTGTCGATTTTTGGAAATGTGCAGCGTCCTGCTATTCCCTGCCCAAGATTTTCCGTACCGGAATCTGTTAAACTGATGAATCTTCCACCTGATGGGCGAAGTTGTTTTGTCCAAACAAAGTGCACCACATTACGATTGATTCTAAGAGGGTTTGTCCATGCCAAGAGAACTTACTTTGCTCGCAATGCGTACTGCGTTCCGCTCATTGCTCCTGAGCTCGGTTTTGCTTGTTCCGCAAGTCGGGGTATTGCTCGCACAAGATGCTGGCACGAACAAAGCAAAAGACGTTTCAGACGATGCGAGCAAGGGCAAGGATGACGAAAAAGACGATAGATTTACAGTGCCATTGGACGCCTCATCGGAGGAGCTCCTCAAATGGATCGCAAAGACAAAGCGCATAACTCCTCCTCGCAATGGAATAGAGGAAACCGCGAAAAAGATGTTTCCTGCTTTGATCCAAGCCTGCGATTTGGTTATCGAGAAAAGTCAAAACGTTGAAGAGTTGAAGAAGGCCATCGAAGAGAAGTTTTCGGCCTACGGCACGCTAGTTCGCTTCGTGCCATCGGCGGGCAAGGACTTGAGTGCGATGGTGGAAAAGTACGTTTCGGACTCCCGGCCTGAGATCGCCCAAATTGCAGTAGGCTATTCGCTAACTGAGAAAGCACAATCATTGAACAAGGCTGGGGCTGAGGAAACTCAGCAAGTGGCGGATGCTGCGATTGCATTTCTGGAGAGATTTGGAGCGAACAAGTCGACCTTTTCGACAGTCTCCAGGGTCGCAAGCAGTTTGGGGTACAGTTCGCATAATGAAATCGCGGCAGTCACCCATGAACGGTTGGCCAAGCTCTTGGAGAAATCGGATGACCCCGTTCTGGCGAAGCGGAGCTCTAAGCTGCTGGGAGCGGCGAGGCGCATCCGCTTGCTCGGCAATGATATGCTCGTGTCGGGAACCACCGCTGATGGAAATGCGTTCGATTGGGAATCGTATCGAGGCAAAGTCGTGTTGGTCGACTATTGGGCCAGTTGGTGTGGACCATGCATCGGCGAGATCCCCAACATGAAGAAGAACCTTGAACGTTTCGGCGACAAAGGCTTTGTCATTGTCGGTATCAACATGGACGAAACTCGCGCAGCGTTTGAGAAGTGTGTCGAGAACAAGGAGATCACTTGGGTCAATATCGTTAGCGAAGAGGAAGGCAAACGTGGCTGGGATGCCCCTATGGCCGATTACTACGGTATCTCAGGAATCCCCACAGCAATTCTTGTTGACCAGAAAGGTAAGGTTGTCTCATTGCGAGCGCGGGGAGCCGAACTGGACAAGCAGCTGGAAAGCCTTTTAGGCTCTGAGTAGTACGTTAGGGATCAAGCTCAATTTGGGCAAAAATATGTACGGGCAAAAGATTGAATGTAATGGACTTGCCAAAACGACTTCAAATATGGAGTTCACTCATTTTTTGCCCAACCATTTCTTTGCCCTTAACAGGTCTTGTTGAGATGGTCGATTTTCTTACTCATCGGCAACCGTTTATAGAGTAACTCCAAAATCACCCCGACTGTCTCGCCATATGCTGTGAACGTGGTTGGCGATGTTGCCTGCCGCGTCAGGTTGCGTGTTGACGAACTCGATCAAGAACGTTGGTCCTTGAACTCGATAGGCATGACCAACACCCGCCTGAAGTGCACCTTCCCACGAAAAGTGAATAGCATCCCAACCGCCCGCATTTTTTATGGCTTGTCGTCGATCCTCGGCAACTTCGTCCGCTACCGCATTGATGTATTCGTTCACTAATTCCTTTAACAATGTCTGCTGTGGAGCGGATAGCCTTGAGTAAGGAATACCAACAGGCTGCTCTTTGGACGGCTGTGGGACTCCTAGAGTTCTGTTTTCGCGAGGCGCTTTTTCCCCGATGACAGCGACGCTGCGTTGCTGCTCGGACAAGGACTGAACGAGTTCAAACGCCAAAGTTTCCTCAAGTCGCAACATGCGTGTTCCAACCGCTATCCCGGCCTTGTTTTCTATTCTTACGATAGCTGGATTCGCGGCAAACGCCTGCGGTGTCGAGGAAACGACGCGATCCCCGTCCATCAAGAAATTGAGTGACATGTGATGCCCCTCAATGCTCAATCCCCATTTCTTACCAGCCTCTGGGGTTCCGAAAACAGTAAAGTAGTACCTAGTGGAATCTCGCAATGGGCTGTTAGTCTTGCCCGCCTCAAGTTCCTTTAACAGGTTCTCCATGTTCATGATTTGGGTCGATTTGCGATAGCCTATTTCGCTCAGGACGCTTCGCAGCAAAGTCGTCGCCGCTTGCCTCTGGCCATCGTTCATTTCATTGAGCTGCAGCCCCTTGCGTTTGTCCTTGGGGATAATTTGCCAGTCTTGGCGTTCAGCGCTGTCGACAGGCATAGTCGCCTTGCTCTTCTGTGACTCATCTAGCGACGCCATCCAGGCATTCGCTGCCATTGCCGCCTTTTCGGTTACTCCGCCGACTCTGGA
>JANMNR010000224.1:0-6724 GCA_031368325.1 Pirellula sp. | reverse complement strand
CTCAACTCGTTCAGCGAGAGATTCAGTGGGCCTCCTCGCGGATCGGTGTTGTCCGCAGCACCCAAATTAATACCGACACCGGCGCTACGTTGCCTGATGCTCACGCTACTGTTCGTCGGCGCCGAAATATAACTGGAATTTGTATTCATAAACAGGCTATCGCTAACGACCGTCACCGCACCGCCATTTGCAGTGGTTGCGATCCCTGAAAATCCGGAGACGATAATGCCTATCGCGAACGATCCGGCGCCCTCGGTGCCAATGACGCTAACGTCGCCGCTTCCCGAACTTATCCTTCCCCCGACCGTTGGAATTGGCAGGGGTGTCGGCCGAGCGACCGATAATCCCGAAGTCAGAAATACTCCCGCGTTGCCGTTATTTCGACTGGTACCATTGCTCGCACCCGTGCCGCCACCGGTACCCTGGACCGAAACTGCGCCGCCGCTTCCCGAAGTGATAGTACCCAGCACCGCGACGCCAAAATTCGAGTTCCCCAACGTGATCCCGCCAGTACCCTGGATCGAGACAGCCCCTCCAGTTCCCGAAAGTATGGAACCACCGACATCAACCAACATGCCATAGTTCGCAGCGCTAGAACTTGAACCGCCGCCGACGCCATTCACAAGAACTGATGCGCCTCCGGAAGTGATCACTCCACCGCTGCCCGCCACAACGGTCCCCTCGACATTGTTCGGTGCAGTCCCGGCGACGACTGTGTTATTGACCGCCACGCCGCCAACATAGACTCCAGTGTTTTGATTACCTGCGGCCGCGCCGCCAGTCCCTTGGACGGACACTGTACCTGCACCGCCCGAAGTGATCGTCGCACCTAGGTAGACGTCCACACCATAATTGAATGCACTGGTGCCAGTCCCTCCACCCGTACCAATGACCTGCACGGCAGCGCCCCCAGAACTGATCGTCCCCTGACTGCCAGGCACAATCGAACCAACTGTTCGAAAGCCGCCTACAACGGCCGCATCCGGGATCAACGAATCAACACCTCGAGTGCCGGTGACAAACACACCGTAATTCGAGTTTCCTGCAGAAGCTCCACCGGTGCCTTGCACGATGATCGTACCTGAAGAACCACCGATAATTGAACCGCCGGCATACACTTTAACACCGATCTGTTCTCCGCCGCTGCCATCACCTCCTCGACCCTGAACCAATAAAGATCCCGCCCCGGTTGCCTGGATCAAACCACTATTGACATCAATTCCAACAAAGTTCCCCGATGTCGCCGTAGCTTGCTGGTTTGCACTTAGCGAGATTCCTCCATCGACGCTCGTCAGACGCGATCCCGTACTAAACGCGATGCTTCGCGCCGTTGTAACTTGAATGCTGTTTGATAACGTAAAATGGGTCGTGCCTTCAAATCTAACTTGACCAGTGGACGCAGATTCGAGCGCGATATGGATACTGTCCGAATAGGCATTCAATCCGCTGTCCGCAAAGGTGACTCCAGTACCGAGAGCTGAATCCGCGACGTTGATCGTATTGAAAGTCGTCAACCCATTGGCCGTGACGGTCAATAGATTCGTGCCATTACCCGAAACGTTAGCGCTGTCGATTCCAGCCCAGGTTCCACCGGTGAGCGTTAGCGAGTAGGTGGTACCAGCGGAAACTATGGATGCTATCTCGTTATCGGTATCGAGATTGATGTTGAGCAGCGAGCCCGACTCCGCAAAAGTTGCAAGCAATCGACGATCTTCCAATTGCTCGAACTGAAACCGGTGACCGAGCGCTAGAGCCGCCCCGCGCCGCGATAAACTCATCACCGAAACCATCTGAGCCTGCCAGCGTTCGCTGATCCCGAAACTCACTCGGAGTCCTGCCGGGAGCGGTGCGAAAAACTGTCGCAACACCCTGCGAAATGCAGATTGCCATTTTCCAGCGAGAAGTTTCTTCCACTTTCGACGATTTGAAATCGACATGTTACACCTCGTGGTGGGGAAAAGGTGGGGCAGGGATTTGGTGGGTTTAAATAACCGCTAGGTCATTCGTGATGAATCTCTGAGCGTTTGGAGAATGAGGTAGCTCAATACCGACGCCAAAGACTTGTAGGTACAGGTGTTCGCCCTTTAAGGAACACCATCATTTGCAACAATCAGCGCGACCACGAAACACGGCCGCGCCAGTTTGCCTCTGCTTAGAAGAGGTTTAGACCCGTTCTCAAACAGAGCCGATTTCATTCGCTGCGATCTAAAGTACACATGACTCAGTATCCAGCGCCGAGGATTCGCTAATCAGCAATTATGCCAAACCGCAACCCCCTCCGAACCATTTTTTTTGTAAAAATCACACGAAAAACGAATAGATGCCATTTAGGGGGTTTTCTCTCCAGCAATGACTATGGTTCCGTTTTCGAAACAAACAGCCACTTTGAAGCGAAGACAATCTTTTCATGGCCAACCATGCGGCTCTTGTGTAAACCGTCTTTTAACCAATCGCAATACCTACAGACGATTTCTACAATCGCAACGGAAATCGGTATTTGACGCAGTGATATATCTCGGATGATGAAAGAAGAAATGCGCCTACTTTGTGGTCGAACAAAAACGAATAGCACCGCATCCGAAAAGTAGCGTGGCGGTTCGCTAGGCTGGAATCTCCCGCCCCGCCCCCCCCGTTCCCCGCCGCTATCCACCGCAGTCGAGCCGATACTGCAGGCGTAGTTCAAACGGCTAATTCGACGACGCTGGTTCACAATTTTCCCATTTGTTAAGCAATAGATTGTTCGATACTATCGGCAACCGCGTTTGCGGCGACCTTCCTCTCGGCTGATTTCGAAAGTTGAATTAGTTCAGTAACTCCGGGCTTCAGCGAGCCCGAGCGATTGACTCAACGCAAGTCAAAACGGCTGATCGAGGGCTTCGTCGGCAACCCATTTTTATTTGCCACCTTCAGGTATGGAAAAAGCGGAAACTGTGTTGTCCAAACTCCGACGAGAATTCGATCGGTCGAAAGGGAAAAACTCCACAGAAGAGTTACGTTGCATTGGAGCGTTGTTTTTATGGGCTATCATGTTGCCATCAAAATCGAGCATTGCTAGATAGATCGATGTGCCTGTGATCGCAATACGACGTGTCGAAAATGACACATCCAGCTCGATGTGCCTATTTACAATCCTTAGACAGATGGGACTTGACCACACTCAACTGACTTGGCGTTTTCAAGGCCACGTCTATCGTCTGACAGACGTAGGCAGGAATGTCGTGGGTAAGCTAGTTGGATGAACCGTTTCCCTTCGCCATCAGGACAGAGTTCATGGCGTACGTCAGCTAAAATAAAATGCTACCGGCAACGAACAAGCTAGCATTCGATTTTGAATTGTTATCTCCAAGTGGAACCCCGCCGATATCAACTAAGCGAGGACCGTGGACAGGGTATTGATCAATCCGTAACAGACGGTCTCCTACGGTCACCACAAAGTACTGGATTGAGCAAAAACAAGTCAGCACCGATGCTACGATTCTTCACTCGATATTGCATGGCGTTCTTTACCGAGATCAACGAACGTCAAAACAAGGGCAACTTTCGAATAAATCAAAACCTCTGAGATAGCTTTCGTGCTTGCTGCGCTCGCAATGGAATAGCTGCACAATAAGGACTCTGTCATCAACAAGTCGTCGGTAGTGAGGCAAATGCTTTGGAAGGCGAGTTCTATTTGTCCCCGAATTCGAGAGATTGTTCAAATGGGTTGGTATGCAAACACCAGGGCCGTTGTTACGATGGATTTCTATCCACAGGGTCTTGTAGGTTTTGCCATGTCTTATCCTCTAGATGCGTCGAACAACCTCATGACCATGGACGACGCTGCTGAAAACCTTGGTGTAAGTATCGCAACGCTGAGGAACTGGTACCGAACGGGAAAGTTGCCCGCTGAGTGTTCTCCTTTTGACGTTGCCCCCGTTTATTCACGCGACGCGTTCAAGGCCCGACTCGATCAGTTGCAGCGAAAAGGATTAAGACCTCCGACACAAGCCACTGTTCTTAGCGGGACGGTTGTTTTCGAATGCGGGTCGGGCGACTGTGAATTATAAAAATTGATCAAGCTAAAACTCCCGACCATATGATGCCGGCTGAGACGCAAGCGAATCCTAAACCGGGAAGTAATCGTTTGTCCGAAGCGCCGTGTCATGATACCGACGCCCTATGGAACCTAAAAAGATGCTCCTTCCGACTATGGGTACATCGATCGGAAACGGAGTATTCCGATATTGCGTCGCTATTGTCGCTGTCGTCTCGGCCGTCGGACTGCGATTGCTACTCGATTCGGTTCTGAATGAGCGACTGCCGCTGATCACGCTATTCGCTGCCGTGGCCATTGTCGCATCGTACTGTGGCCGGGGGCCTGCGACTTTCGCATTGGTGTTGGGATTAGCGGCAATCACGTTTTTTATTATCGAGCCACGCTTTTCGTTGGGCGTCGAACGACATGAGGATCTTGTAGGCCTTTTGTTCTACGCCATCATCGGCGCCGGGTGCATCGCCTTGATCGAGCAGCTACGAACGGCTCGTCGTTTTGCCGAGGAAAAGAGCGCCGAGACGCTTTTGCAATATGAGCAGGTTCAAAGGGAATCGCAACTTCGGCGGGCGGCTGAGGCGGCCATCAACGAGGAGAGGGAACGCTTACGCGTGACGCTGGCCAGTATCGGCGATGGAGTTATCACGACCGACGCCGAAGGTCGCGTCGTGTTTCTCAACGAGGTGGCTCAGCACTTGACCGGCTGGACCCAACAGGCGGCACAGGGGTGTCCGATGTCGGACATTTTTTGCATCGTCAACGAGACTACCCGCCAGAGTGTCGAAAACCCGGCGCTCCGATCTCTCCGGGAAGGTAAAATTGTCGGTTTAGCAAACCACACGTTGCTGATCTCTAGGAACGGTGAGGAAACCCCGATCGATGATAGTGCGGCACCGATCCTTGACCACGCAAAAAACACAATCGGTAGCGTGTTGGTTTTTCGGGATGTGACCGAGCAGCGCCGCGCCGAACAGGAGGTGATAGTAAGTGAGGCCCGCAAGAGCGCCATTCTGGAAACTGCTCTCGATTGCATTGTCACGATAGACCACCACGGGTTGGTGGTCGAGTTTAACCCTGCAGCCGAGCGAACTTTCGGTTACTCCCGTGCTCATGTCATTGGGCGTGAGCTCGCGGACTTGATTATACCGCCTGCGTTTCGGGAGCAACATCGTCGGGGCATGACGCATTATCTTGCGACGGGCGAAGGCCCCGTGCTCGGCAAGCGGCTAGAACTCTCCGCCATGCGTGCGGATGGCAGCGAGTTCCCCGTCGAGCTGGCTATCACACGTATCTCGACGGTGGGGTCGCCACTATTCACCGCCTACTTGCGAGACATCAGCCAGCGAACAAGGGCCGAGCAACATCGCTCCGCTCGTCTGGCGGTGACACACGCTTTGAATCAAGCTCAGGACTTAAAGTCGGGCGCCGAAGGTATTTTGCACGCCGTGTGTGAGAGCCTGGGCTGGGATATTGGGCTATTCTGGATGGTGAACAAGAACAGCGATTGTCTAATTTGCCTTCAATGTTCGCACAGCCCAAAGGTAATGGCGAGTCACTTTGAGTTGGCAAGTTACAATCGCACATTCGCAGAGGGAGAAGGACTGCCCGGTCGAGTGTGGGTCACCGGTAAACCTGCCTGGATACTCGAGATCAGTCAGGAACAGAACTTTCCTCGCCGCGATTCCGCTCTCAGCTGTAGCCTGCGTAGTGCCTTCGCTTGCCCAATCGTCATCCGGAACCAGACTCTAGGGGTAATCGAGTTCTTCAGTTCGCGTATTCGAGAACCTGATGCCGACCTTCTGGAGATGATGGATACCGTGACCGGTAACGTCGGCCAATTCATCGAGCGACGGACAGCCGAGGAAGAGCTTCGGCAGAGTGAAGCCGAGCTGGCGGATTTCTTTGACAATGCGACAGTCGGTTTACATTGGGTTGGGCCGAGCGGGATCATTTTGCGCGTCAACCGAGCCGAACTAGAGATGCTCGGCTATCAGCGGGAGGAGTTTGTCGGTCATTCCATAGTCGATTTTCACGCGGACGAAAATGTCATTCATGAAGTGCTTAGACGCTTGCAATCTGGCGAACAATTGCACGAATACCCAGCCCGTATGCGGTGTAAGGATGGGTCCATCAAGGAAGTGCTAATCGACTCGAGCGCGATGTTCCGGGACGGTGGCTTTGTTCACAGCCGCTGCTTTATTCGCGATATCACCGAGCGAAAAAGGGCGGAGCAAGAACTTCGACAAGCACAGCGCCAGCTTCAAGCGGTTTTCAATCAACAGTTTCAGTTTATGTCTATCCTTTCGTCCGATGGCACTGTGCTGGAGGCAAATGAAACATGTTTTCGAGTGACCGGATTCGGCCGAGAGCAAGTCATTGGCAAACGATTGTGGGACACGCCATGGTGGGACAGCTTACCGTATATGCAAGATCAATGGCAACGACACATGGCCGAGGTAGCGCTAAGCGGCGGTCCGGTGATCAGCCCGATGGAATATTCAATGGCGGATGGGACGATCCGCCACGCCACTGCCGTCGTCACGGGCCTAAAAGACGAGTCAGGTCTTGTCACCAACATCGTCGTGGAAGGACACGATGATACAGAACGCAGGCAGCAAGAAACGGCGTTAAGGGAAAGCGAAACCAAGTTGCGACTTATGGCCGACAGCATTCCGCAGTTGGCCTGGATGGCTA
>JANMNR010000220.1:0-2622 GCA_031368325.1 Pirellula sp. | reverse complement strand
GCGCCGTTGCCTGCAACGTTTGTCCAACACGCTCATGCTGCATTTGAGCTCCAGCCATTCGGCGCAGTTCGTCATAGACTAACGGCAGAAGGTCTTCGGTCCTTGCTTGTCCTGCTTCGATCGCGTGCAATACGAGAGTTAAGTTGGTCATGAGGCTTATAGTATAGTCATTCCCAAGAGCTAGGCGTTCGCAATGGCCGTTTTACGGCTTCCGTCCGACGGGCCGGAGCTTCAGATTTTCTACGTTTCGACGCGACGATCGACGCACTTTTGAGCATCCTACTTGACCACGTTTGGACGCACCGGTTGGACACGCCGGGTTGGGGACGATTGGCTCGGAGCAACATCATCAAACAGCGGGGATCGGAATATTCTACCTCGTGGCCGAAGCTTGACGGATCGACGCACAGCAATCTCATCAACTGTGAAAGCGTCGAACTCCTGCAGGATCGGCCTAGCGGCAACCTAGCAGCGGTCCCCACAATGACGGACCGCCTATTTGGACATCTGCTCTGGGCGGTTAGAAGCGGGCTAGATGCCACGCATTCAGAATAGGGTTTGCATTCAAGGGACTCGTGAACCTACGCCTTCTTATTCCTCTCTGCCTTGTCGGAAGCGTCCTTCTTATCTCGTCCTTCGGACCGCTGGTCTTTCGGTTTCTGTTTCTTAGAAGCGGTGCGCAAATCGTCTCGGGCACGTGAGGCCGACGATCCAGTATCGTGCGTATTTTGTTGACTGCGATTATCAGACATGTTTGTTTCCCCAAAAAAGTGAACGGAGCAATGAAAGGTCAATGTTTTTCGTTTGTCGACTTCGGCTTTTCACGACCATAAGTCTTGGTGAAGTGGGCATATTCATCACGCGTTTCCACGTCGAGATCTCCTTCACCGCGAACTCTCTTGTTGGTTTTTTAACCATGATCGGGCCCGCGTCCCTAGCTGCATCCACAGGAGTCTGCCGATGTGGACCAGTTTCCTTCGGTCTCTTGCGAGTTCTTATTTAAATGGACATGATTGTCAACTTTCGAAACCCAACTCGTTGGAATGTAATGGTGTTGCCCATCATCGCTATCTTTACGAGTCAATTTGATGGCCGACCCCTCGAGGTGATCCACCACGCCAATTTGCTTTCCGCAGGACGCGTAGACCTTCATGTGGTCCTGTATGCCCGCAATTCCTACGTTCATCGTTTCAATTCCGACGGTCTCTTTCGCCATTTCCACTGCCTTGCCCGTGCCCGCAGCAATATTGCTTCCGACTGCCTTTGCGGTTTTGACGACTTGTGTACCCGCATCTGCCAGATTTTCTGTGATGGTCTTGGCCATGATTTTCTTCTCCGAATATCTAAAGTGATGGTAACTACTTGCTTTGGGCGATCAGACTGCCTCCGATCAGCAAAGCCACTAACCCTTCTACACGCAATCAGCATGCCGACAAACGGTTGAACGAGGTGCTCGGTGAAATTACTTGGTTGCTTTCGGCCAAATCTGCATGCTATGCGAATTGCATTGGCTTCTGCTTGAGCAAGCGTTGATCTGTTTTCGGCCACTATGAGGATCCACCAACCACAGCGCTCGCCGAAGCCTTTTAGACTTGGTTCGACGGTGCATTCCTAGTACGCACTTCTTCGGCCGCTAAAGGATTAGTTAGATTCCGTCATTGTTCTAGGGGCGAGTGTGGGCTGGCCTTGGTCGATTGGCGAATTCGGCAGGATTCCGACTAGATCATCAACTGTGGAAGCGTCGTACTCCTGCAGGATCGGCGTAGCCGGGCACTCTTCATAAGCATGTATAGAGCCCCGTTTCCCCCGCTCGCAACGTCCGCAAGAATGAATGGCCCGAAAAATGCAGTGATGGTTGTGACAAGAACGGTCTTGGCCGTCGAGTTCTCCTGGACTCGAGCAAGCGGGAAGAGTAGGGGCAGGGATTTGTTAGTCTAAAGTTAGGATAAAAAATGAGTACTGAGTTAATAATTTTGATCATTGTGTTGGTCGTCTTGTTCGGCGGTGGCGGCGGATATTATTGGAGCCGTGGACGAAGCTAGGGAGCGCCCTGAACAATTAAATTTACGATCAAATTCTCGATGCTGTGCTTCGGGAGCGTGAATGCCGCGATGCAACTAAGTAAATTTGCTCGGCATCAAGCGAGAAATGGACGCTACGGAAATTCCCGCCTGATCCTGCAGCAGTGCTTTTTATGACTTTGCAGGATCGGCTTTTTTCGTTCGAGGGAAAAATTTTACGTAACGTCGGATGGCAAAAGCGGTAAACGTGCAGCCCAAGAACATAAGTGCGAAATGCCAGAATCCAGACCTGAAGATGCTTTGCTTTTCCGACCAGAGTGGAGCCGTGCCACCCTCGCCAGCATTGGCGATACGGTAATTACCACAGACACAGAAGGGCGGGTCACGTTTCTTAACCCGGTCGCTCAATCTTTGACTGGATGGACGCTGGAAGAGGTAAAAGGCGTTTCAGTCGAGACGATATTCAAAATCGTCCATCCAGAAACTCGAATGATAATCGAAAGTCCCACCGTTCGAGCTTTGAGGGAGGGCGTGAATGTCGGACTGACGAATCGCACGCTGCTCATCGCCAAGGATGGCTCCGAACTGCCAATTGGCCCGA
>JANMNR010000180.1:0-7698 GCA_031368325.1 Pirellula sp. | reverse complement strand
ATTTTCTTGAAGTAAGGCCGGGTTCATGCCCTGCATATATCTCAGGGCATGCCGAGGGCGTTGCTCATGCAACCAAAGCTTGAGGAGTTTCAACTGTAACGAGAATCGGTGCTCCTCGAATAGTTCAATGTGCGTTTGGATCAACGGTTCCACTTTGGCCAGCTGCTTCTCCTTGAGATAGTGTTGAATGATTGCGATCAACTGCTGATGGGTCCACCTGGAGCCGGGGTTGCTCATTGCAATCTTGGATTGGAGTGCGACGGCTAAATCGAAACTTCCATCCTGAATAGCCTGATCCACTTGGTTCGACATTTTCGCGCGCACCTGCGCGTGATCGATCTTGGGAAGAGCGGCACTCTCTTTTTTGTCGCGCTTTAATTCGCGCTCCTTGAGGTGCTTTTTGCCGACCTTGGACTCTGCCCCTTCTTGGTTGGTGAAGTGCGAGATGATGTCGAAACCTTCGCAGTCGACATAGCCGCGAGTCAATAGGAAAAATCCCACGGGAACGCCGATTAGGAACCCAAACAAATGAAGGGCTTCGGATCCAATGGAACCGCCGCCCAAAACAAAAAAGAAGACGTTCATTAACACGTTGATCGCACAGAAGGCGAGAATTGGTACCTCGACCATAAAGAAACGAAAGCCGACGAATAAAAAGGTCTCAAACGAGTTTAGGGGCGCAAAAATGACAACCAGGGCCAGCAACGAAAATATGGCCGCTGAAGCCCCCAGCGACGCGCCGTTCGAGAAGAGCATTAGAGTCTGTTCTACCAACGACTCAAAAGCACCCATTCCAAGATAGGCTATCGAAAACAACCACCAGCCGAGTTTCCCCTCCAACAGTAACCCGAAAGACCAAAGAAAGATCATGTTTCCAATCAAGTGCATAATGTCGCCATGCATGAAAATGGAAGTCAGCCACTGCCACGGTCGAAGCCCCCTCCCATACTGCAGCAAAAGCTCCGTCCGCCAATCTGAGCTCTGCCCCATCACCGGCCTCAGTTGATTGATAAAGGGCTTGACATCCTGCCCTTGAGCTTGCATCGCGTCAAGTTGCTCGACCACTTCAAATCTGTCTACCTTGTTACCATTTGCGTCCAGGAAATGGTCAATATCTTCGGGAGCGGAGTCCGCCATTCCGATGCAAAAGACAAAGAAGCAAAGAACGTTAATGACCATGAACGTAACTGTGGCTATCGGATAGTGATAGATCGGTGCATCGGTCGAATATGGAATAAGAATTGCGGGACACCTTAAAAAAGCGGGCTGGCTAAGGGGTACTTACTATAACTTGATTGTTCAACCAATTGCGGCGTCGATCTTTCTGCTCTTTCTTACGACTACCTCTTATGCGGAGGGTTGATAATTTCCGTAGCAATATACCGATCTCGAAGCAATCGTGGGCGTGGCAATACGCTCAAGCCACAGCGCAAATCAACTGACCTGTCGGTAATGACAATCGGACGAGTTGAGATGGAAACCACTGCTCGTTGGTAAGCAAACCGAAACCGTTTCTCGATACATCTCGTATAACAGCTTGCGAGTATTCTGTAGATTGAGGACCCCAAGAAACAGCGAAAAGAAAATACGTTAGAATTAGAAGCTATTAGAATTGGAATTGAAGAGAGAATTTGCACAACAAACGAGACTTCAACGACGCGGGGCCTGCTGCATGCGGCGACCTGGAAATGAAAGGAAACGACATGATGAACACCTCTAGATTCGGCAAAACATTGCTGTTGACGGCAACGCTTTGGTGTGCCGTCAATCATTGGGCAACAGCCCAAACGAACACGGATGAGAAACTGCATATTCCCAGACCAGATGGAAAGCCGGCCGAGATGAGCAAACCGGTCCAGGTATTCATCTTGCTTGGACAGTCCAACATGGTTGGCCTTGGTAAAGTTGAGGGCGGGGAAGGTTCCCTCGTGAATGCCGTGAAGACAAAGAATCTATATCCTTACCTAATGGATGATGCTGGTAAATGGACACAGCGGACAGATCTTCGTTTTGTGCGTTTCATGTCCGGCAAGGGCCCGCTCAACAATGAGTGGATGATAGTAAATGGAGGAAAAATGGGGCCAGAATACGGGATAGGGCATCCAGTTGGAAACGCTATCGACGCGCCAGTCATCATCCTAAAGGCTTGTATTGGCAACCGGAGTTTGGGCTGGGATCTGTTGCCTCCTGGAAGTCAACGGTTCGAGGTTGATGGAAAAATTTACGCTGGCTACAAGGATTCTCCAGACTCCTGGGCCAAGGGCACGGAGCCAAAGCCGATCGCTTGGTATGCCGGCAAACAATATGACGACGACACGGCTGATGCGAAGAAAGTACTAGCGGACATAGGCACTTACTACCCAGGCGCAACAAAATCTGAGGTCGCCGGCTTCTTCTTCTGGCAAGGCGAAAAGGACGGCGGGAACCCCGTTCACGCGAGCAAGTACGAAGAGAACCTTGTCCGATTTATCAAGCAATTACGCAGTGACTTCAACGCTCCTAACGCGAAATTCGTACTGGCCACGCTCGGGGAAGCCATTAAGGGAAGTGAAGGCAATGGCGGAAAAATACTCGATGCCCAGCTTGCAGTGGACGGTACTAGTGGCAAGTATCCGGAGTTCAAAGGCAATGTTGCCACCGTGTATTCCAACCCATTGTCGCTCGGTGGTAGTGGAAATAGCCATTACAATGGCAACGCTGAAACCTACATGAATGTCGGACAGGCGATGGGCCAAGCGATGACGAAACTTTTGAGGAACAACTAGGACGGTTTTCGACGGATGCAATCCGTCGATACGGATCACGATTTCCCGCAATTACTCAGGGGGAATTGTCCAACGCGCGACCTAAACCATCTACGCTGAAATGGGTGCCTGTTGAGTAACCGGGATTTCTTAAGCGATTGGTATGGAATTTGTTGTTGATCCAACTGGACCTTTTGGACGTAAGTCAATTTGGCAAACGTGGCGTTGTGTCTGTTTTGATTTTCGCTGGAGCTATTTTATGAACCGATCTGTTGAATCTTGGAAGCCTTTCTTTTTGACAATGATTTTCGGTGTTCCGGTCGCGTATTGGTTGTTTTCCAATCCCTCGGCTCCCCCATCTTCCGTGTACGCTCAGCAAATTGTCGAATCGCAAACAGCTCGTGGTGGGTTGGGCAATCCCACCGGCGTAGCCAGCGCCGACCAGCTTTCCAAAGTGTTTCGCGATGTATCGAAGTCGCTGAAGCCGTCCGTTGTCAGTATCAAAAACGTTGGTGAGCAAGCTGTGATGCGGTCGCGGGGCTCGAATTCACAGCGTATACCCAAAGAGCTGGAACAGTTTTTTGGTATTCCGCTTGATGGACTTGGCGAAAGCGGAGAGAGCTTTGATTCGCCGAAGGGACGTGTTGAAAATGGCCTGGGATCTGGTGTGATTGTCCGCAATGATGGTTATATCTTGACCAACAATCACGTTGTTGAGGGGGCGAGCTTGCTGGAAGTGGTCCTAAGCGACGAACGCAAATTCAATGCCAAGGTGATTGGCACAGACAAACGAACGGATCTGGCGATTCTAAAGATTGAAGCAAGCGGGCTCGTTGCCGCGAAGCTTGGCAGTTCCGAAAGCATGGAGGTGGGAGACTGGGTCATTGCCATTGGGAGTCCGTTTGGCTTGGCTCAAACCGTTACCGCGGGGATCGTTAGCGCCACGAACCGCAGCGACCAGGGAATTACCCCTTACGACAACTTCATCCAAACCGACGCCGCGATAAATCCTGGCAATAGCGGCGGTCCATTGCTTAATCTTCGCGGTGAAGTGATCGGAATCAACACCGCCATCGCTTCACGAAGTGGCGGTTACAACGGAATCTGCTTTGCTGTTCCAAGCGACACTGCCAAGCGCGTGCTCGACGACTTAATTAACAACGGTCGCGTGACACGCGGAGTGATCGGTATCGAACCCGTCACGCTCAACGCGGAATTAGCGAGACAACTCTCCTTGCCAGAAGACACGCGGGGAGCACTCGTAGCCTCCGTCACAAAGGACTTTCCTGCTTACAAAGCCGGTTTGAAAAAAGGGGATGTAATTACCGCCATCAATGGAACCGCAATTACATCCGACTCGAGTATGCGGCGATTCGTCGGAGAGACTAAGCCAGGGACACCCGTTCGTGTTGCGTACTTGAGAAACGGAAAACGTACCGAAGTTTCAATAACAGTCGGTGAGTTGGACGAACGTGCGTTGGCTGCAGCGAGCACCCAGGCTGTTCAAGCCTACGGTGTTACCATTGGCCCAGCTTCCGAAGAGACAATTCAAGAATTGGATCTAAAACCAGGCGAAGCGGTTGAGGTTGCCAGAATTAATCGAAGCAGTCCTTTAGCCGGCGAAATGGTGCCCGGCATGGCGATAATGTCCGTCAATGGAAAAAAGACCGGCTCGCCGATTGAATTTGCCGAAGCTATGGAAGCGGCAGCAGCAACTGGTCTCGCGAAAATTGTGGTTCGAGATTCCGAAGGAGACAGAACTGTGAAGTTGCGAACGCGATAAGCGGGATTCCCCAAATTTTACATCCTAGACATATTCATCGCAGCGGCACTTCACGCCGCTGCGATTTTTTTTGATAGCCTTGTGGATTCGATTTGGCGAGCGTCCGAAATCGTTCCGACGAACGGCGCATTCAACTCGCGATATACTTCTCCGATTGCTTTCCGTCTTCGTTTTTGCAACGTTGCTTTGCTATCTCGGAAACATCGAGCTGTGGTTTCCCATCGCGTTCCTCGCGGGTTTTCTACTTTTAGGATGGTGCCTTTCTGAGATCATACCAAGCGTGGTTTGGAATCCTGGAATCATATTTCTCTATATCATTCAACAGTATGTTCTGGGATTCCCAGATCGAGACGATTGGATTTTGCCACCCACAAACGCTGAAGCAACTTGGAGGTCGCGTCCTCACCGCGACGCATTGATTGGGATCCATGGCCAGACGTTATCCGTACTAAAGCCGATGGGGCAAGTGTTGGTCAATGGCGGTCGCTTTGACGCGATCTCAGACACGGGAGCGTTAATCGGAATCGAGGCTACTGTCGTTGTTTCGGCTGTTAATGGTGATAAGCTAGTGGTTCGAGAATCTCGTTCGATTTAGCGCGGCGTATGCTCACCCCGACGCTTTAGCGAGGCTCTGGCTGCAATCCCCTCCCTAACGCGTCGGGTGACGAAAGTTACAAAAAATGAAAACAGGACCTCTCTCCCAAGCCCAACTCGACTCGTTCAACCAGGACGGTTACTTGGTCATTCGCAAGTTACTCGACGCCGAAGAAACAGAATTGACGTTGAAGGCTGCACGCCAAGATGAGGCGCTGCGAATCCACTCGATGGAAGTGATCGACACCAAAGGGCGCAGCACCAACCTGTCCCTCTGGAATCACCCCGGCGATGACATCTATGGTGCGATCTGCCGTAGCCGACGTATCGTGGATGCGATGGAGCAATTGCTTGGTGACGAGGTGTATCACTACCATTCCAAACTGAGCGCCAAGGAACCTAAAGTTGGCGGAGCTTGGGAATGGCACCAGGACTACGGCTATTGGTATCAAAATGGTTGCCTCTTTCCGGATCTTGCCAGCGTGTTCATTGCACTAGATCCTGCAACGCGTGAGAATGGTTGCCTGCAGCTTTTAAGGGGATCGCATCGGATGGGACGTATCGAACATGGACGATTCGGTTCTCAAACAGGGGCTGATCCCGAACGTGTCGAGGCTGCCATGCAACGGATGGAACGGGTTTACTGCCAGATGGAGCCTGGTGACGCGGTCTTTTTTCATGGCAACACCTTGCATAGTTCCGATGCCAACTTGAGCGACTCGCCACGATGGGGATTGATTTGCTGTTACAACACGCGCAACAACAATCCTTATAAAGAGTCTCATCATCCAAGCTATACGCCGCTGATGAAACTCGACGACACAGCCATCAAAGCTATGGGGGCCGTGGGTAGTGAGAAAGGGAAATCCTTTCTGGAAGCAAAACGGGACCGCACTCAAGGAGTAACACAAGATTAACCCAAACGACATGCCGCCACATCAAATTGAACACCTACCCCGGTTGCCACGCGATAAATCGATGGGCATCGGCTGTATTGGCTCGGGGTTCATCATGGCCGATTGCCATTTGGTCGCGTACCGGAAAGCCGGGTTCAATCCGGTAGCGATTGCCGCGCGCAACATGGATCGAACGAAGCAAGTTGCCGAACGGCATTCGATTAAGCGAGCGTACGCCGACTATCGAGAATTACTCGACGATCCTAATGTTCAAATAGTCGATGTGGCTGTTCCGCCGGATGTCCAATTGGAGGTCATTCGCGAGATTACAAAACGTCGAAACGGCATTCGTGGAATTCTGGCTCAGAAGCCGCTCGGCGTCGACTATGCCCAGGCATCCATGATCGTTCGCATGTGCGAAGAGGCAGGGATCACATTGGGCGTAAACCAAAACATGCGGTACGACCAATCCGTTCGTGGACTAAAGAGCTTGCTCAACCAGAATGCATTTGGTGAACCGGTTCTCGCGACGATCGACATGCGAGCTATACCGCATTGGATGCCCTGGCAGGAACGGCAGGGGTGGGTGACATTGCGTATCATGAGCATTCATCATCTCGATACCTTTCGTTATTGGTTTGGAGATCCGGTACGTATCTTTGCAAGTACTCGGACGGATCCGCGGACGACGAAGCGGTTTGAACATCAAGACGGAATTTGCCTCACTATCCTGGAGTACGCAAATGGGTTTCGAGCGACCTCGTGCGACGACGTATGGGCCGGGCCAGCTTTAGAGGGTGCGGCATCGGATTCTTATATCAAGTGGCGTGTTGAGGGGACGGACGGGATGGCCAGAGGGACGATTGGTTGGCCCGATTACCCGAAAGCGACGCCGAGCACGCTCGACTACACGACGATTGCGAATGGCCCAGAATGGATAAAGCCGCGATGGTCCGAGGTCTGGTTTCCAGATGCGTTTGTAGGGACGATGGCCCAGTTGCTTTGTGCCGTAGAGAACGGTTGCGAGCCCGATATCGGCGGTCGGGATAATCTGCGCACGATGGCCTTGGTCGACGCAGCCTATCTTTCTGCAAAGGAGCACCGTGCGGTTTCCATCGACGAGATTGTTGGCTGATCAACATTCTTTCCTCGCCAATTGCGGGTTCTACTGATAACATAGTCGGTGAGTGAAGTTGTAGTGATACTATGGGGTAAGTTGTCGCAAAAATGAATCGATACGAATACGATATCCTTGTTGTCGGAGCCGGACATGCGGGGACGGAAGCGGCTTATGCGGCTGCCCGAATGGGCGCGCGCGTCGCATTGCTGACCGGTAATCTTGATACCGTGGGACAAATGAGCTGCAATCCGGCCATAGGCGGAGTGGCGAAAGGCCAAATTGTTCGCGAGATCGATGCTCTCGGTGGTTTGATGGGTGAGACGATTGATAGGACCGGAATTCAATTCCGCGTACTCAACAGCCGAAAAGGGGCTGCGATGCATTCGCCTCGCGCTCAGGCAGACAAAAAAGCTTATCAATTCGAAATCAAACGCAGAATTGAGGAGACGCCAAATCTAGATCTGCGGCAAGAACTGGTCGAGGACTTACTTACAGAAGTTGTGGATGGGCAGTCGCGGATTGTTGGGGTCCAGGTACGTGGGGATGCGTTGTACGTTGCAA
>JANMNR010000166.1:0-5934 GCA_031368325.1 Pirellula sp. | reverse complement strand
ACTTCAACGACACCCGGCACTGCCCAGGCTGCACGAATCGCCTTGTGTTCCTCCGCCCAAGAACGAACGTTTCCATGAAGTGTTACTTTTCCACCGTGAACATCCACGCCCACACGATGGGCGTCCATTTCTGCGTTTCGTTTGAATGCCGCTTCGATCTTCAGCTTAACATCACTCGGCTTAACATGCGCAGTCTTGGATTGAATTTGGATCTGATTCGACTTTCCCCGAACACCGATCAAAACGCGAACCGCTCTTGAAGCGGCTAGAATTTGGTATTGCCATTCTGCTCTTCCCTCCAGCGTGATCCGTCACGGACCGTCACGGAGATTTGTTCGTCAGGAACAGCAACGTTTCATTTCAAAGCTTGCAATGCAGCCTCGGCGATGTCCGTGTCGTTGCGTTTGCTTGAACCAGAAAGCCTCACCTCCAAATCGGCGGCTACCGCAACGGTGTTTAAGTTGCCTCTTCGATTGCAAATGGACTTGGCCCCACTCTTGCACCTGCGTTGAAGAAGTGCAAATCACAGTCCTAAAAGGCTTGCAAACTCGTGCTAGGAAAGAAAATTATGACAGGTCCTGGGATTTCATTGATGCGTTTGATTGACACTCCACAGGAGGTAGAGTGTCAATCGAACAAAGCTGCTCACTTTTGGCACATTGTGTTGCACAATGACACTAGGAAGATGTTGATTCCATCCGCAAACTCAAGATCGAAGAGAATTAAAACCAAATTGGTAAACAACTCAGGCCGTTTGTGCGAAGGCATCCCTACTATTCGCGTGCCGCATCGGTTGATTATTGCGATGATACTTGTCGTCGCTGTATTTGCCGTTGGATTTGGCATTCAATATGTGCCGGACTTAAATTGGATTGCCGAACGCGAGGAGTCGCTTCGAAGCAGAATTGCGATGGCCCCCATAGCGTGCTGGTTTACAGGGCTTGGCCTCTACTTTTGCCTATCTATGATTCCAGGCACCGCGGGAAAGTCTATCATCTTCGGTTGGTTATTCGGCTTCTGGGCTGCTCTATTCCTTGTTGAGATTGGTTTGACCGCAGCGGCGATTCTTTCTTTCCTCGTCGGACGATACATGGTGAAGCACTTAATTCATCGTCGATGGCAAATCTATCTCACCTGGATCGACAGAAGATTTGCTCAAGATGGAGCCTTTTATCTTTTATGGCTACGATTGGCTCACGCGCCATTCACGTTGATCAATTATGGCGCAGGCGCAACGACCATACCATTGCCGACCTTTTGGTGGACGACGCATGTGGGAATACTTCCTGCCAGCATGGTTTACGCTCTTGTAGGTTCCAGGATACCTAGTATCCGCATGGTTGGCGATCATGGTTTCTGGTCTATTATTGACCCGCCACTCATTGCGGTCCTGTTGGCTATAGGAGTTTTGCCCGCTTTTGTCCGCCCTTGGCTTAAAAGAATTCTCAGCCAGAATTAGCTTGTACACGTGAACTTTTGATGCATCCGAACTCACTATCTCGGAATGAATTGAGCAATTCGCATAGGATACAATCAGTGCTTCCTGAAGTCAGTTGCCTCCCTCATCGATCATTCAAGCATTGAGCAGAGGATCTACGAGAAAAAGATGCAAGTCAGATAGCGGTGGCCCAAAGACTTTTCGATATGACTTTGCCTGATGGCGAGCCGCCACCTAGATACCCATGTCAGCAAGCCGTTCGGCGATCAGCGATAGGTTGGCAGTTAGTCTTGGATGGTGTGTTTCAAAATCGACAATGAGCAAACGAATTCTATCTGTCAGGTTCTGTTGCGTTGATTCTGGATCTGATGGAGGCACGCTTTTGGCCAAAACCAATTCAAGTTCTTCGATAAGCATTCTCAGCTTTAACGCAGTGGCTTCATCAATCTGCGGCGTATCAGCTAAGTTCCTGTGCAAAGATTCTAGAGTCGAGGCTAAATCGTTTTGTGTCATGGCCTGTTCCTAAGTTGTGACTTTGCGAAAACATTGGCGTAATCATTCTAGTCTAACACGGCTGCGTGAATTGCAAATCAAGTATTTCCAAATCTTAGATTTGCAGATCTGTTCCGAGGGGCAACGAAGTGGAGGCAATCATCAAGGTTCGACCACGATCAGTTGCTGCTCTGGTTTAAAGATCATTTGTAGGGCGAGTTTCTCCCTTGATTCCCACCAAACATAACGACGTACCGTTGAACTGCACATGAAGTTAAGATAGCAATTTCAGCAAACCAAAGTTTTCCGTATCTTGTCTCCATCCGAAAGTATCAAGTCGGACTACATATTTCCATTAATCACTCGCCACTTGCCGACATACTAATGTAAATCAGAGCGTGGTTGGGTTTCGAATCGAGTAATGATGTGTGTTTTCGGAGGAGAAGGAAATGAAACGCTGGCAAATGATCTACCTTTCATCGATCGCAATTCTTGTTTTGACTGGCGCTCTTGCTTGGAATACGATGGCGAGAGGATCCTACGAGTCGGCCGAATACAAGGTCATTGCTTCCGACGGAAAATTTGAAGTACGCGAATACCCTGACCTGATGCTCGTCGCGACAACAACCAAGCGAGACGCACAAGGTCGTGATGGCAGCTTTATGCGATTGTTTCGCTACATCAGCGGAGCGAATCAATCCGACAAGAAGATTTCGATGACGACTCCAGTATTTATGGAGAATGATAAAGCGGACTCGGCGGTGCAAATGGGTTTCGTAATGCCGAAAAAGGTAGCCCTGGACGGAGTACCACTTCCCACCGGGGAAGGTGTCGACGTTCGCAGACGAGTCGGAGGCCGATTTGCCGTTCTGCGATTCTCCGGACAGCTTAGCACGAAACTGGCCAAGGAATCGGAAACCAAGCTTCGAAACTGGATGGCAACTCAAGGTCTCGTCGCCGACGATTCAGTCGAAACCAGCGGCGTGGAAACTGCTGGCTACGATCCACCCTTCACACCGGGGCTGCTACGACGGAACGAAGTCCTGATCCGATTGAAGTAAATCGGAAAATGAGCAAGGCTGCGAAGGACGTCCGAGATTTGTCGCCCCTCGTTTCGTAGACGCAGCAGCATGCGATAATTCGTCTTGCTGGTATTAAGTTACGTCCAACTCGTATGCAATCTTAAGCCAATGGCTTACGTCGGCATCAATGTCCGCCACGGTTTCAAGCGGAATACGATGAGTGATTCGATCTCCTTTTAAGAATCCTCCAGTGTCGATCAACCGCTTTGGTGTTTTCGTCTCTTTGAGCGCAAGTCCCAGATCGAGACGTTTGTTGGTTGCCGGTTTGATCTGGGCAAAAACATGTTGGCGGTAAAGCGGAATAATTGTCTTGCAGGGGCAAGCTTTGACCTCTTCGCCGATTCCTAGGCCGATCTTTAGAAGTTCTTCGTAAAGCGGTCTTAAAGCTTCCCTCGGGCCGGTAAACATTGCTTCAACAAGTGCCTCTGGATCGTACTCCTGTGCTTCTTTGCTTGCAAGGGCACCCATTCGCTTGAAGCCAGGATGCATGCTGTAGCGTGATTTCTTGCCAGACATGAGTACTTGCATAATTGTCCCCTTAAGCATGAATCAATATGTTGCTGCTTGCGTTCACCGAACTCGGTTGGGCTAAATTGGTTTGGCTGAATCCTAACTATTCTATTTTGCATTAACGTTGCTGTGGGATCCTATTTGCCGGTTCAGCAACTCCCGTCGCCAAATACATCTCAAACCTGTTGGAATCGCGTTTGCCTCGCAAATAGACTTTTGTGTTGTGGTAACGGAAGTGTCCACCGAGCTGAAGTGCCCCCATTTTCTGTCCAAGTATAATGCCTGTTATGTTCAAGTAACAGAAATGGGTAAGGTGTCGCTGTGCTGCTTCCGTGGAGGTGTAGCGGGAGCGAAAGCGTCTATTCCCCGGCACGCGAGATAGAGGCCCAGATGATTTTCTAACAGCACGGAACCGCAAGCCAAAGGCGAAGCGGTTCTTTGAATCGCTAAACAAGTCCAGCAACTATTTAAATGCCTATGGTGTGAAGACGGCAAAATTAATCCAAACGAGGCAGAGGCGATTCGATTAATTCATGGACATGCTAGCCCGCAAAGTGAAACCTGATTTTGGGTTCACTCAAGGCAAATGAGCTGAGTTACTTGAGTCGTACAAGTTGCCCTTTGCGTTTGACGATATTCTTGTAGTCCCATTGAACTTCGACGGCCAGTTCCAGCCAACGCTTGAGTGCTTTTTTATCCACTTGAGCCAATTCGGTGTACCGTGCTGACGCTGCTTTAAAGTTGCCGTCCGCTTTCAGAAGTGATTCGTCAAACGACTGGCCGCTCCAAAACATTAGACGGACGCAATCTTTCAGCGTGCTATAGCCGACAATCGGATTGCCATCCAAGAACCAAACAGGATGCGCGTGCCAAATTTTGTTTTCGGCTTCAGGCAGATGTTTGTCGATTTGCTCACGCAATAGATCGCAGATTGCCTTATCGGTGTGTTCAAGGGTGTCGTTGTATTGCGTAGTCGCTGGATTCAATTTGGTTCATTTACCTTGTATCTGGAATTTCGGTAAGGTAGGAAATCATTCCATTCGTGTTGCGATCCACTGTGCAGTGGCGCCAGCATCTTTGAAGCCACATTGTTCGTCTTCATCATCCTTTTTGACTGGCTCCTGAACGGAAACCGCTCCAGCTTCGATCGCTTTACAATCGGTAGCGCTCCGTGCTTCACAAAAACATGCACGTGGGTTGCCATCGTTGCCGAAGCGTTTTCTACAATGAGGAACGGTGAAACGGTGGTGTTGGATTCAGGTTTGAAATGGGGCATTTTTTGATTGAGTGGATAGTCGGGCTGGCGGCACGAATTCTGAACTTGGAAATTGTATAATTCCTTTCTACCTCTGGATATTCGGCATGTTCGGTAGATCAAACAAGCGGCGAATTTCTACAGTTGCAATGCGCGCTCCCGCGTGTCGAGCTGCAATGGAAACAGCTTCGTTCAAATCCCGGGCGTCGATCACATAGTATCCTCCCAGAAATTCGCGGGTCTCGGCAAACGGACCATCCGTAACAGTTCGTTTGCCGTCTCGAATACGAACGCTGGTTGCCGTGGAGACAGAATGCAGCGGCGAGGCACTGATGTACTGTTCGCGTGCGTCGAGTTGTTGCGTAAGTTCTACTGCTTCTCGTTGAGCTGCAATCAAGGCGTCGGGGCCTAAGTCATTCCAGAGTTGGTCGTTGTCGTAGCACAAAAGCATGTATCGTGAACCTGAATTTTCAGCATTAGACGGAGTCGTGCCAAATCGGTCCGATGGTAGCCCCTCCAAGTGGTAGATGGGACGAATCTCGACAGTTCCCTTCTTCGCGGCCGGAAGACGTGTGGCTACTGCGATCGCATCGTCGAGGTTTGGAACGTCGATCAAGAAAAAGCCGCCCAGTTGCTCAGTAGTCTCCGCAAACGGACCCGTCGTCACGAGAGTCTGACCGTTGCGAACTCGCACACTTGCGGCAGTTGCAACGGGATGCAGCGGCGACGCAGCAATGAATTGGCTCTTCGCTTGTAGGTCGTGACACACCGTTGTGGATTCGACCGTACACGCCGTCCATTCCTCTTCGGTCCAAGCGTTCTCGGGGCTATAAACAAGTAGCATGTATTTCATTGTGTTTCGCCCTGAGATGGATTGAGAGACTCGAAGGACCCAAGCGCCAGCCTAAAAATGATCGGTTTTCTCAACGCCAACCCGACCCAAGCCAATACCCCGATGATGATTGGAAAGAACCAGGGATCGCCGACTCGTAAATGGGTCATGATGGCACCACCGAGATAGGCAGTGATAAGGATCGCACCCAAAAACGAAGTGCGTGGAATCAGGTAGATCACGGTTATCGCGATCTCGATGAGGCCAATCGTGGGCAGTAAAGCGAGCGGGAGTCCCATCCTGGCCATCATCTCGTCTTTGCCCG
>JANMNR010000160.1:0-37253 GCA_031368325.1 Pirellula sp. | reverse complement strand
TGACTGTCGACGTTCTTCAAACAACACTTGCTCCACTCTTGACCGGTGCACGCGTCAACGTAGACACCAAGAATCAACGGCTCCTGATTACCACGGATGACAAAACGCACGCGGAAATTGCGAAGCTTATGTTGGCCATTCAAATTCCAACCGCGCCAGGGTTACAGAAAATTGCGATGGTTTATCCTCTCGAATTTGCTAAGGCAACGCAGGTGAAGATCGTCGTAGATCAACTTTCCCTGGGGATCGCGACAGTCGCTGATGATTCACTGAAACAAGTGGTTGCAACGGGAACGATTGAAGATCATGCCGTAGTCAAAGCGGTGGTCGGACAGATGGATCGCCCGATGCTGGCAAGTGCAGAAAAGCAAATTCGCTCATTCGACACAAAAAGAGTTTCGTCTGCCTACTTGTTGCCCGTATTGCAAAAACTCTGGCCGGATATGGAGTTCTCTTCGGATCCTGCGAACAATCGGGTGATTGCCTCAGGCACTGTCAAGCAGCTAGCAGATGTCAGTGCGGCGATGGACCGACTCGTTGCTTCCCCTGACGGTAGCTTGCAAACGGTAATGACCTATGCCGTTCCCTCAGGGGATATGTCGACGTTGCCGGTGATCTTGGGGCAGATTGCACCACAGGCGATCCTCAGTAGCGATCTTCCATCGCGAACCGTTACCGTATGGGCGAATGAAGAACAGCATAATCGAGTGGCGCAGGCCATCGAGCAGATTTCGCGTGTGGCCCAAAATGCGAAAAAGCCAATGACGTATCGCGTGAGCCCTGTACATGCCGTTGCGGTTCAAACCGCGATTCCAACGCTTGTTCCGTCCGCAAGTGCTGCGGTGATAGGGACGACGGGCCAAATAGTTGTCGTGGGCTCCGACGATCAACAGCGTCGTGTTGCTGAGATTATCGAGATGTTGTCCAAAGAACTTGACCAATCCAATCGCTTGGTCAAGGTTTATTCGATTGATCCCGATCAAGTGGATCAAACGACATTGCTCAATGCACTTCAGGGTACGACGCCAACTCATGTCCGGTTAGAGTCCAGTCTGTTGACTCACACGATCATGGTAGTGGGGACATTCGACGAAGTGGAGGCGGTCGGAAAGAGAATCAACGATCTTCAAACCGAGCTTCCCGCCCCAACCAAGAAGTCGACTCGCAAGGTCCAGCTCAATACGACCGATGTGACAACGCTACTTTCTATCCTGAAAGGAGCGCATCCAACTGCTGGTTTTGTTTCGGATCCTCTTCAACAGTCGCTGGTGATTACCGCCAACGACAAGGAACATGAAGCGATCGGCAGTCTGATCCAAACGTACGATTTACCCCGCGCCCCCATTTTCTATGCGTTGCGCACTCGCACGAGCACCTCGGTAACGACTTCACTGAAGACCCTGTATCCAAGCGCGACATTGACGCTGGATGCCGCGGCAAGTCGCATCATGGTCGTCGCTGATTCCAATTCGCAAAAACGCATTGCCGAGTCGATCAAGGTGTTAGAGGAGGGGCTCGATACCGGTGAAAAGGGAGTCCGCATCTTTAAGCTAGACCCCGAAAAGAACGACGTCACGGCCGTATCGGCGCACCTCAAGACTTTGGTACCGGTTCAAATTCAACTAGAGCTCAATGCTCGCAGCTCGACCATCCTAGCCATCGGAACTGAATCGGAGCTGGAATTGGTTCAGCAGAAATTGGAGGTTCTCCAACAGCAGCTGGTGCCATCACCCACAGGCAGCACAGTAGTTTACCAAATGAAACATGCGCCACCCGAGAGTGTCAAAGGGATCAACTCCATCATTGCGTCGTTATACAAAGACATTGCATCCTTTAGCGACACGGCGAACGGGACACTCGTGGTGTCCGCTTCCGAGAACCAACATAAAAAGATTTCGGAGATCATCCAAGGCTACGATCAAAGCGCAAATGAAATCGAGACCCGTGTGTTCAATCTGTCTAAAGCGGATGCAATGTCCTTGCGTACTTCTATGGGGGGTTCAAACCCACGTGTATCTGTGACCGCGGACAAAGCGATGAATAGCTTAATCGTCACAGCTCCCAAATTAGAGTTGGAACGGATCGAAAAGACTATTCAGGAAATCGAATCGCGAAATGAAAACCAGAGAGCGACACGAACCTACAGGTTGACCTCGGCCGAACCGACCGCCTTAGCGCGTGCATTGGGCGACAATTTCCCGAAAGCGACTGTCACCGCCGATGCAACCAATGGCGCCATCTTTATTGCAGCCACGGAGACGGAACACGAAGCTATTCAAAAGCTGATCGAAGAACTCAATGAACAACCACCTACCCAATCGAACTTCAAAATGGCTGTGCTCAAACACACTAGTCCGGAGTTGCTTGCAAAGTCGATTACCAACGCGTTCGGGCCACGTTCCAAATTGATTGTTAGTGCACTAAAAGAAAGTCGCTCTCTGTTTGCAGTTGGTAGTCCATCTGAGCTTCGCGCGTTTGAGCTGTTGGTTCAGCAACTCGATACCCCCCAACGTGAAGAGTCCGATCGACAATTCGAGACTTTCCCTCTGAAAGGAGTCGATGGACTCTCCATTGTCGCCACACTGACGAAGCTCTTTAGTGCAACGGACGAACCACCCGACTTGAAGTACGATTCGATCAACGGTCGACTCCTGGCGGCGGGCACGGTTGAACAGATTTCAAAGATTAAGGATGCCCTAAACAAATTCGAGACACCAAAGCGAGAATTCGAAATCTTCGCGCTGAATTCGATCGATCCCTTTTTGTTCCGCTCTACTGCCGAATCACTCTTTGCAAACGAACCCGGAAACAATCCACCCACGATCAACGTCGACAACAGCCTTCAGCAGGCATTGATCCACGGATCGAGCGACCAAATCGAACGGATCAAGCAATTGATTCTTCGCATGGGCGAGGGGACGAATGTCGTTGCGACCAGTCGCCAACAGGGTGTACGCATCGTTCCAGTTAACAGGAATCCTGCAGCTCTTCTTGAAAATATCGAACGATTGTGGCCATTGATTCGATCCAACCCAGTTCAAGTGATCGATCCTAAAAAGATCCCGAGAGTCGGCCCTACTGATCCACAATCCATGCTTCACCATCCACGCTTGGGCGGTCGACAAAGTCACTTTGTCTCATATCAAGAACACACGACACCTGCTCCGGCCCAAGACAGAGCCCCCGTGATCGTCATCACGGGGGATGACAAATGGACTATCGCTTCCGACGATCCCGAAGCGCTCAACCAATTTGAGAACTTGCTCGACACGCTCTTGAATCCTCGCGTCGAGCCTTATGCCAAGGCCGGAAATTTCAGCGTTTATATTCTGAGACATGCCGATGCGACGGAGACACAAAGCCTTTTGATGGACCTTTTTAATGTTACAACTCAGAAATCTTCAACCATCAATGCGTCGATGCAACGTCTCAAAATTGTGGCTGACCCGCGCATCAATGCGTTGGTAATCGGTGGAAACTTGGCAGAACGGAAAACCGTGGAAGAATTGCTTGCAGTCATCGATTCAATCGACCTGATCGATCAACTTCAGCAGATCACCCCTCGAATCATGCCGCTCAAAACCGCAAACGCCAAAAACGTCTTGGACATCGTTCAAAGCGTCTACAAATCCCAGCTTTCAACAGGGGCCGGTCGAAAACCGCTCGCGATCCCCGAGGGCGTCTCCTCGGAGGTTGCTACCATTGTTCAGCAACTCAATGCCTCGTCCTCCGGGCCATTACTCACGGTGGCGTTGGAACCAACAACCAACTCACTCGTCATTCGAGGACCCGCCGAACTGTCCAAGGAGCTAATCAAGTTCATTGAAGAAATCGACCGCCAAGCGGAAGTAACTCCCTCCCAACGCATTCAAGTGCTTCGACTCGAATCAGCCAATGCCGAGAGCCTGGAAAAGGCACTTCGATTGCTCTATTCCAAGTAAAGCACTATTAGAAAAACTATTCAAGGCGGCGTCTCTGTCTTGACAGAGGGTGGGAAACGTATCATTATAAACCCGTTGGTCAGACGCGTGGCAACGGCCTCCAGCCTGTGTTGACAGTGGATTTGCGGGCTGGCAGCCTATGCCACACGTAGTCGCTGCAAATTGTAAAAGCAAAACACCAATCCCCACCTACATTACCCACCCCATCACGCGTTTCGCACCGGTTGTGCCATTCGCATCCAATACGATTTGCCTCCTCGCATTTTGCCAGCCAATGCACTTACGGACTGAGTGTACCCCCACAGCAATCGGAGATGTTGATGATTTCCAGCCCCAATGGGATGCGATCCTTGCTCGAGCCAGAACAGTTGCGTGAGCTAGCGCGTGCATTCGCGGATGCTGGGGCACTCGAGGAGTTAACGCAGCGTTGGAGTTTTAATAGTGCGCAAGATTTGCTAGCCACCAGTGCACGCTCCATGAAAATGGAGTGGCTCGACAACGACAACCTCGAGAATCCGGAGCAGACGCTTCAGGGCTTCCCGGCTCGACTGATTTATCGCTATTCCGTCTTCCCTATCGAACGCGGCGAAGGCTGGCTTCGTCTCGCGGTCAGTAATCCGTTTGACTTCGCCGCAATTGACTCGGTTGCTTCCGCTGTGGAGGTGGAAGTGCGCCCGGTGATGGCCTCCAACGAGATGATTCAACGGCTCATCAAGAAGTATTTGGGGGTCGGATCCGAAACGATTGACGGCCTGATCGCATTGCAGCGACTCAAAGGTGATGAGATCGAAATGCTGGATGGCATCGATCTCGAAAACGTTGAAGACGCCGAAGAAGCACAACAGGCTTCAGTCGTTCGCCTCGTGAATGAGATTCTAAGTGAAGCAATCGAAGCCAGAGCGAGCGATATTCATATCGAATCTCAAGAAGCGGGGCTCAAGATTCGGCACCGGATCGACGGAGTGCTACAGCGTCAATCGACTCCGCCGGAAATGAATCAGTTCCGAGCGGCGATCATCAGCCGCCTAAAGATCATGGCAAAGATGAATATCGCAGAGAAACGTATTCCACAGGATGGTCGAATCAAGATTCGCGTCAAAGGCAGAGAGATCGATATCCGTGTATCCGTCATACCGATGCTTCATGGAGAGAGTGTCGTCATGCGGGTGCTCGACAAATCCAACTTAAACTTTTCTTTGCGTGGTATCGGCATGCCAGAATCGGTTTATCAGCGATTCCAAAAGCTCATTCGATTGCCCCACGGCATCGTCTTGGTTACCGGTCCAACGGGTTCAGGCAAAACCACGACACTTTACAGTGCTCTGAGTGAGATCAAATCGGAAGATGTCAAAATTGTTACGACCGAGGATCCAATCGAGTACCAACTCGAAGGAATCAACCAAATTCAGGTTCATACCAAAGTCGGCCTGACGTTTGCAGCTTGCTTGAGAGCGATCCTCCGTCATGACCCTGACGTCATTCTCGTCGGAGAAATTCGGGATTTAGAGACAGCGGAAAACGCAACGCAAGCGTCCCTCACTGGACATATGGTCTTTAGCACCTTGCACACGAACGATGCAGCGGGAGCTTTCATGCGACTGGGTGATATGGGAGTGGAACCGTTTTTGGTTGCCAGCACGGTGGAAGGTGTTATGGCACAGCGATTGGTGCGAGTCCTCTGCGAGGATTGCAAAGTCCCGTACCATCCAAATCTAGATGACCTGCCCGAAGATTTCCCCGTCGCTCGATTAAAAGACATTCCCTATTTGTATCGACATGGTGGTTGCGAGAGTTGCCGCAACACGGGGTACCGAGGCCGAATGGGAATTTACGAATTGTTGGTAGCCAATGAAGAGATTCGACATTTGGTAACTCAAGCTTGCACGTCCGATGTGATCAAGCAGGCAGCGATTCGCAGTGGAATGGAGACTCTGCGCGACGATGGATGGAACAAAGTACTTGCCAGTTTCACTACGATCGATGAGGTATTGCGAGTAACCAAGGCTGACTGAGTGAATCCTCATTCAGTTTACAAGTAATTGATCGCAGACAAATTATGGCTGACTTTGCTTACACCGCGAAATCTCTCCACGGCGAAAGGCGTTCGGGCTCGATCGTAGCCGAATCGAAGACGGAAGCCCTGCAGAAGCTTCGCGCTCAATCCTTGTTTCCTATCAGTGTCATCGGGAAACATGTTGCTAAGCCAAGCGTGAGCTTTTCGTTTCCAAAGCGGATCAAGAAGGAGCAGATTGCTGACCTGTGTTCGCAGCTTGCGGATCTCCTATCCAACGGAGTTCCGATGCTGGAGTCGATCAGGATTCTAGCGGATGCTACCGAGAATCCGCGACTCAGCGCTGCGACCCTCCGTATTCATGATTCGGTATCGCAGGGCGAGGCCTTGGATGTGGCTATGTCCAAAGAACCTGGAATTTTCTCGGAGCTGACGTTGAGCATGATTCGCGCTGGGCAAGAGGGTGCGTTTCTTGAAGAGGCGCTGCAGCGAACGGCACACTTCCTTCGAAAACAGGACGAAATGCGGGCAAAGATCGTCGGTGCTCTCACGTACCCAGCGATCCTGGGAATCGTTGGCACTTTGATTGTGTCGTTGATGGTGACATTCTTGGTACCCAAGTTTCAGCCACTCTTTGATCGATTGGAACAAACCGGCAATGCGTTGCCCACGATCACGGTCATACTCCTCAGTGCCAGCCGCTTGCTGAGTTCCTACGGCATTATCGTGTTGGCAGGTATCTTGGCGGCTGCATACGGAGCGCTGCGTTGGACCAAGACTACAACAGGGCGTCGATGGACCGATAAATGGAAATTAAAGTTGCCGCTGTTGGGACCTGTTTTTCACGACGCGGCGGTTTCTCGCACCTGTCGTGTTTTAGGGACCATGTTGCAGAACGGAGTTCCTCTGCTCCGGGCGTTGCGGATCAGTAGTGAGTCCACAGGCAACGTCCTATTGGCCGATGCAATCATTCAAGCCGCCGACAACGTCACGTCGGGAGATTCCTTGTCGAAGCCGTTATCTAGCAGCGGCTTGATTCCCCCACAAGTCATGGCCATGATCCGGGTTGCCGAAGAATCCAATAGCCTGGATTCAGTTCTTATCAAAATCTCGGATCGTATCGACCTGCGAATCGAACGTAAATTAGATGTATTGGTTCGCTTGATTGAACCCATGATGCTTGTGTTTATCGGCTGTATGGTCATGTTTGTCATCGTAGGGGTACTTATGCCTGTACTCGATTTGAACTCTTCGGTCGGATGATCGAATCAGATTTTTGGAACAAGAAAGTGAAAACAAAATTCACTCAAACAACAACTTTTAGGAACAATAAAAATGAAACAAAGAATGAAACAAAGAACGAAACGAAATGGTTTGACGCTGCTCGAGGTAATGATCGTTTTGGTCATTCTCGTGGGGATCATCGCACTAGTTGGACCTCGCGTTTTGGGCACGCAAAAGAAGGCTGACATCCGCACGGCTCAAGCACAAATTGGAAACTTAGAATCGGCGATTAAGATGTTTGCGGTCGACATGAAAACGTTTCCGACGACAGAAGAGGGCTTGGCACTGCTCGTAGAAGCACCAGAAGACGAGGCTCTCGCGAAGAACTGGGATGGCCCGTACATCGAGGGTGGCAAATTGCCAAAAGACCCATGGGGCAGCGATTTTGAGTACGAGTTCGAAACGGAGAGTACCGAAGATGCCACGAGTTCGAAAGCGTCGACGGATACTCTGCCCCGTATTTTCTCAATGGGTCCAGATCGAAAAAGGGATACGAGCGACGATGTTGGCAATCCATCAGGATCCTCACGTTCCAGTGAAAACGAGAGGAATGCACCAACCAAATCGAAATCCTAATGGTTAAGCTACCTGTCGTGCCACACAAAAACCCGATGTCCACACGTTCGATGTCCACACGTTCGATGTCACGGGGAGTTACTCTCCTCGAAATCATGATTGTTTTGGTCATCCTCGCAGGAGCGCTGGCGATCGCATGGCCTAGCCTGCAACGCCCATTGAATCGTCTTCGGTTGGATGAGGCTTCACAAATGATTCGAGAAGCCATCGACGAAAGTCGACAGCGGGCGATCAATCGAAATCAATCGATGCTGATCCACCTGCGCAAAGGAGACCAAGAAGTACAAACAGGCAGCATCGAGTCGTTCGCGAAAGAACTGGGAAGCGATGGCGTGCGATCCTCGTCGAGTATTACTGTTGATCGAACTCAGCAATCGAGTATCGAGGCGAACGATTCCGCAGGGATGGAACCGCAAGTTTGGAGGTTGCCGGACGATGTCGTTGTTGTCAACGTAGAAAGCGGCGATTCTTCGCAGGCGTCGAACGAAATGGACGCGACAAACGAACAGTCCTCCATGGAAACCGATCGAAGACCAGTCGGCACGAGTGACGCCTCTCAAGATTCGGATTCGTTTGCGAGTCGAGGCAGGATGAATGGGGCTTCGGACTTACCCGACGGCGCACAAGAATGGTGGGTTCCTCTCGACGCGCAAGGAACCGGCTTCGACGCGAAAATCACATTGCTGGACAAGGTTACGAACAAAAACATCTACGTTTCCTATTCGTCCGCGACGGGTCATTTGGAGATCTCGCGATGAGTTCCGAAAGAACCGGCAAGCGTCGAGGCCTTTCATTGTTAGAGGTGATGATTGCCGCCAGCATATTGGCCGGGAGTGCTATGGTTCTTTCCTCTGTTATCGGTACCGGTTCCAAATTCGGGAATCGGGCGGAAACCAGAATAACAGCCATCATGCAAGCCTATTCGATTTTAGACGAGTCCTTGGCCAGGATTGCAGCGGGCAATGTGTTTGAGGAATATTCCGGTGAAACAGGTGGCCCCCAGCCAAAGCCTTTTCGAGTCGTCGTCACTGAGCTTGCGGACGTGTCGAACGCCACCGTTTCATCGCCATCAGACCGCAAACCGATCGCTCAACCCATGCTGCAGGTCGAAGTATCGCTGTACAAAGAATCGACTACCGCGACCAGTGATGGCATCGCACCGATGGTTCGACTGGTGCAGATCGCACGCCGACCTGTGGCTATTGATGAAAAAGAGTCCGCCGTGACCAAATAGGTTTCCGCTGGCTTCATGCCAGCGGGACCACAATTGGCTGCGCGACCACAATTGCAGCGAGATAACGATTAGCCGTTGGGCTGTTAAAAATTCGGTATTGACCTGACATTTCGACAAGCTGTTTTGTTCCTTTCCCAATACGGTTTTTTGTTCTTTCACAGCCCGGAGGGCGACACATGAACTGCCGGTGGCGTGAGCCACCGGTTTACAGAATCCTTGAGCTTAAAGCCCGGAGGGCGACACAATGGTCAAGCTTTATCGCTTGAGAACAAGCCCCTGATGTGTCGCCCTCCGGGCTGAACTGCAATGGGATAGCGAACCGGTGGCTCACGCCACCGGCATAGATTTGTCGCCCTCCGGGCTTTCGCAGTTAGGAAGCCTTTTTGCGCAAGCCCAAAACGCCACAACCCCAGTTTTTAACACCCCAGGCTAACGCCCTGCGGCTCGTATCAATACCCATTTCCTAACACCCCAGCCGCATCTAAAAGAATGACTTTCAGCAAATCGCGAAAACAGTTGCCTAAAGTCCGTTTCGGCGTCACGTTGTTGGAACTGCTAATCGCATTAGGTGTCTTGGCAGTTCTCTTGGTAGTCGCTTGGTCCTTGTTTGGAACCTTGCAAAAAGCAGAGGAGCGAAGCGGAGGATTGGCGCGTCGAGTCCAGTTGCTTCGTCAAGCGCGAGCTTGGCTTGTCGCAGACATGGATCAACTCGAGGTAAATCGAACGCTTATCGGTACAGGCCTCAGTACACCACCGACTCCCCAGTTTATCGGAGACTCGACCGGATTCGTTGCGTCTATCGTTCCTTCTCTGAACCCATTGCCATTTCTTCAGGGGGCGTTTGTTTCGTCAGACGATTCAGAGCCTGCTGAATTGTCCGTCTTCGATACCGACGAGCAACGGCAGGTCAATGTAGCTCGCGAGTCCATTTGGCCAGAAGAAAAACTAAGTGTGGAGTATCGACTTGAGCCTCAGTCGCAACGCCCAACCCTCGCAGCTAATCTCGATGATTCCATGATGTTTCGACTAGTACGACGCGAATTCCTACCAAGCGATTCCCCAGACCCATCCGAATCGATCAGCAATTCTCTCAGCGCAAACAAGCCAACAGCGGCGGACCGTCAATTGACGATTCGCGATCTCTATCGCCAGAACGACGAAGACCTAGAAATAGGAAATACGGCCATGCGAGAAAAGGAACTTAACGGTTTTACCCAAGCTTCGTTTCGCTATTTCAATGGTCGAAGTTGGCAGAACGAATGGAATAGCAAGAACGAGGGAGGCCATCCCATGGCCGTTGCACTTCAATTCGACTTTCCATCTCGCGCGGCCTCGCGCCAAGCCATCATCGAAGCGAGTTCTAATGAAGCGGACACAACCGGTATGGATCAACCAGCCGAACCGGATTCGATCGATTCGCTATTAGCACAGCAACTCACAGCAACTCTGGATACGCAACAAACCGATGACTTCCTCGTAGCTACGTCGACTGCGGAGGTTACCATCGTTGTTGCAACGCATTCCTATCCGCCCAAAAATGTCTCAAATCCTATCGCGACAACGCCTATCGAGCGGAGGCCATAATGCGAACCAGGTTTCAGGATAGACGACGAGGTATCGCGCTGATTGTTGTTTTCGTGATGATCATGCTGGTCTCCTTAGCGGCTTATCGATTTTCATTCGCAATGCAATCGGAATATCGGCTTGCAAAACTGTATGAGGAACAACAACTAGCAAGAGAGGCCGCCCGAGGTGGCATCGAACAAGCCTGCATGCTCATCGATGCACCCCCATCCGCACGAATTGATCTGGGTAGCAGTCAAGAGTCTAGAAGCGATTCGGACGAGTCTCCTTTTCGTGGCATGATGAAATCCATGGAGTTCATTGAAAGCGAAACTGGCATCGGAACTCCGCGCTGGCGATTCGTCTTGATTTCTCCGAGGACCATTTGGGGAGACAAGACGGAAGGGTCTGGTGATCGATTGGGCAATTCGAGTGTGAGCACCGGTCGCTCGGATCTGGACACCGATGCAAATTCATGGCGTTGGGGATTCGAGAACGAATCCGCCAAGATTCCTATCAACGCGTTGCGAGAATGGGAACGTGCCAAACCTGGACATGCGAGACAGGTTCTTGCCCGCATTCCCGGAATGACGCCAGAATCCATCGACCCGTGGTTGATGCAAGCCGGCGTTCTTGTTCCGAGTCTCAAATCGCGATTATCCGACACTCCATCCGGAACCGCCACCTCCGATGACCGGAACATGTTTTCCTCACAATGGCTCGGCGGCGACCTGAATCAGAATTACCAAATCGAAACCATAGAACAAATCTGGGTAGAAAAGCGGAATCGATCCTCTACGTCCTCGCCCAGGGCTGCGTCGCCGGATTTATCTTCAACACCGGTAGCAATGCAACGTTACTTCACAAAGGTATCGGCATATCGCAATGAGCGATTCGATGGCACACCGAGAATTGACATCAACTCGCAAGACCTGACCGCATTGCACCGCGACTTGATGGCAATTTGGCCGCAAAACTTAGCGGACTTCGTTGTAGCTATGAGGCAATACGGACCACCTAGGCCCCCGGGCCGCCGATCGTCGGCAACGCAAGGTGGAACCACCAGTCCAGCGAGCGAAGCGGTTTGGACCCCCGACTGGAGCGTGCCTGCTCGGTACCAGATTCGTAGCTTGTTGGATCTGGTGAACGCGACGATCGAGATTCCTGGACCTGTGGGCGCCTCGCCAAGTCAAACAAAGAGGATCTCAAGTCCATTTGTCAGTGGCGTTGGAACTAATTCGAACTATCTTGTTAATCTGTTCGATGGTTGTTCGATCGATCGAAGTCCGTTTTATTCCGGACGAATCGATATTATGGATGCGCCCTGGGAAGTGCTCATGGCGATTCCATCTATGGATGATTCGATTGCGAGCCGCATCCTGTCCACCCGTAGCGACGACTCCATCAGAATTCAATCCAACGGAACGATCGCATGGTTGCTTCAGCAGAACATTGTTACGGTCGAGAAGGCACGAGAATTAGAACCTTTCATTTGTGCGCGAAGCGACGTGTATTCCGTACAAGTGATGGGGTATCTCGACGATCGCTCGCCGGTGTTTCGTTGTACGTTGACCATCGATGGCTGTCAGCGTCCCTCGCGACCGCTGGATACGAAGACCTGGCATGCGTGGGATGCCGGTTTCAACCTTGCGTCCTTTGATCGGAATCGAAAGTAGAGTCACTGCGCGATAAGCTATGGCAATTCCAGACTTTCTCAATCGGATTCGCATTCCCAATCGAAGTACCAGTAATGGCCCTGTTTCAGTAATTCATTGGGACCGCGAGCGACTCTACTACTTCATTGGCTCACCGCGCGAGTCGCTGACCGAGAGCAGTACAGGTACGATCGAAATTGGCCCCAATGACAAGCCGATCACGACGTATGCGGAATTCCTGACTAAGTCGAATCGCAAGGCTGGTTCTGTTTTCGTGCTCCTCTCGCGTCCAGAACTCGATCTCTCGACACTCACGCTCCCAAAAGGAGATGATAAAGAAACCTCTGCCATGGTTGCGAGCGAGATCGAGCAACAGTTCGCAGATTCTCACGAGCCACCCACGGTGGACTTTGCCGTTTCTTCGTCGTTGCAAGCAACGGGAAACGAATCCGAAGTCAATAACGTACTCGTGTTTGGTGCGCAGCCAAAATACCTGCAGTCCCTAGAACAACAAGCGACTAAGTCCGGGCTGCGACTTGTTGGAATCGGAGCAAGGCACCTGGGACCGCTCAGTCTGATCAAGCGGCATCAAGAACTGAAAAGTGGTTTCACAATCGCGATTCAGTTTTACACGGGTGAGGCTGAGATTTCGATGTGCTTGGATGCTATGCCGATCTTGTTGCGGTCGATTCGCACCAGTACGGACGAAGCCGAACGCGTTGCGGAGCAAGTGGCCATCGAAGTTGAGCGATGCTTGACGTTGCTGCCGCATCATATTGCAACGCTACCCATCCAACTTGTTTTCTTTGCTGACGACCAATTTTCATCGAGCGTCACAACTGCGTTGAGGATTCATGACCAATTGACGGTCATTGTTCTCGATCCGAGCCAAGGTTGGTACATTGAAAATCAAGTCTCAGACGCTGCAAATTGCATCGATGGTGTGTTTGCTCCCAATGTTGGGGCCGCGTGGGACTATCTGCATCGTTCCCTGCCTGTCAATTTGCTGAGTCCAAAACAACCTCCCAAGCCAGCGAATCCCTGGGTCAAGCGAGGCGCGTTTGGCGGCCTCGCGTTTGGCGCAGCAGCCATTGCTTCGTTCGTTTTTATGAGCGACACGAATGCTCTGAAAACAGATGTTGCTCAGCGAGAAGCCGAGTTGCTGAATACATCCAAGCTCACGGCAAAGTTCCAGGAAAAGGCTGACAAGGTCCAAGCGGTCGAGGATTGGCTTACCAATCAAGTAGATTGGCTCGCGGAACTCAATGAGGTTTCGAAGCGACTTCCTGAAGGACAAAACGCGACCGTTCGACGTTTGACTGCGAGCTTATCCGGCGCTGGCTCGGCAATCGATCTTTCCGTGCAAGTGAATGAACAACAGTATATTTCCGTCCTCGAAGATCGCCTGAAAAGTGCGAAGTACTCTGTTCTAAGTCGACAGATTAGCCAAACACCGGAGACCACCGATTATCCATGGCATTTTGAAACGCGCATTACTTTCGCCGCCGTTTCCCCGATCGCCAAGGACTTTGCTTCACCGGCTTCCTCACCAAGTGACATCGCAGTCTCCGCACCGGGCGATGCCGCCGTCTCGTCAACAAGCGATACTGCACGGCCTGCAAGCCTCGAGCCTGAATCACAACAAAACGCATTGGCAGATCCCTCCAAATGAATACGCGTATCAAATGGTTGATTGCAGGTGGTTCGAGCGTGTTTGGGCTCTATGGAGTCGACTCGACCTATCGAACCTGGGTGGAGCAACCTCAACAGCAATTAACGCAGCAGTTAGAAGATCTCGATAGCGATCTACAGAAGTCAAAACAACAGCAACTGCTGGCCCAAAAAACCGGAAAGCGAAACGACCTCTATCTGGCCAGAGCGTTACCGTCGGATCCACAAAAAGCAAGATCCGTGTATCAGAAGTGGTTGTTGAGCAAGATCGATCAGTTCGAATTTACATCGTCGACTGTTGACGCTTCTCAACCTTTCGCTCTAGAGATTCGCTCTAGGACTAAGAAAGGCAAGCGAGTGAAAATCGGACATCGGATCGACTTTACTCTTCGGGGGCAGTCCTCCCTTTCCAAGCTGGCAGCATTCCTCGATGAATTTCGCAATGTCGGCATTTTGCATAAGCTTACATCCGTCACATTGAATCCAATCGGCAACGAAGGGCGTTTAGATGTCAGTCTCTCGATACAAGTTTTGAGTTTGGAAGGGGCCATGCACGATACAGATGTTACGCAATGGAGAGTGCTACCTGAGATTGTTGCGGAGCGAGAGTCAACCTACGCTTTCGTAAAACGCAATCTCTTTGCCCGAGGGTTTGCCAAGGCCCTTTATGACGTAAAACTGAAGGCTATTACGGTCAACCGTGCTGGCCAAACCGAAGCTTGGTTTACGGTGGACTCGAAAGGGACGGTTGCCAAGATTCGGCTTGGCGAGAATGTTCCGGTTGCGCTGCACGAGATTCAGCTTGCAAGCTTGGAATCAGACCGAGCCGAGGTCAATGTCAACCAAGATCTCCATTGGATTAAACTTGGCGAGTCGATCGGATCGGTTACGGCACCGAAAGAAGTCGATCCAGACAATAAAGCGAGTCACTAGCATGCGTGTATGGAAGAGGCAAGTCGTTTTTCTAGCTGCAGTTTTGGCCGGTTTCGTATGTTTGAATGAACAGTTCTGTCATGCCCAATTGATCGGCAATCGTACTGCGGGTGCCCCAATCGCTTCGCCGGGAGCTAGACAGCAGCCTGGAACTGGGCTGAGCAATGTTGGTCAAGGGGCATCAGCGCCAGGAACCGCCTCAATTGGGAACGGACTCAGCCCAACCGTAAACGGTCGTTTCGTTCGCGGCAATCGACAACGAAGTGACTTTGTGGGTTCAAACAGAACGGATCAGCAAGGGTTTGTAGGGGCAACGCAAGCGATAGGAGTTGGACGGGTACAAAGTGCCACGGACACTTTACGCATTCCGAAAGCCCGAACAGCGAATCGCCCAGTACCTCTGCAACCGACGTCAGGAATGTACTATCCAAAGTTGGATTTCGAGGAGAGCTTTGCGATCGATACGATGGATCGACCGAACGAGGATACAGCCAGCGAGTCATCGCTTCAGGAGATTCAGGCCCGGATGAAGCGAATTGCGGATGCGGAAATTGGATTGGAGATGAACGGGCGGACAGCAATCCTGCGCGGCAAGGTTGATTCGCAACGGACAGCAGACCTGCTTTCGAGAGTACTGCAGTTTGAGCCAGGAATCGATGACGTTCGCAACGAAACGGTCATTATGAAAAAGCGACCGTAGGGCAGCGATGGTCATCGCATCTAGCGTTGACCAACTTGACCGATCGCCTTTATCGAATCAAGGCATCAGTTTTTACGCCTACGGCGTTGTATTCCACAGCTCAGGGTCGCCGCGGCCCGCGGCGTGTCTGTTCGGCATTTTGACGCACGCGCCAGGGCTTCGAATGCGACCCGGAAAATCAGCTCCGGCAACGTTATGTACCGAATTCAGGACGTCGGCGGCCGAGTTGTTCTTGCAAACGAACCACAATGCTGGTGTGCATTTGGCTAACGCGGCTTTCGCTTAGATCGAGCGTGGCGCCGATTTCTTTCATCGTCAATTCTTCGTAGTAGTAAAGAATGATGATGAGGCGTTCGTTGCGATTGAGGCCTTTTGTGACCAAACGCATGAGATCGCTCTTGTTGACGCGTCGCGTTGGGTCCTCGCTACGCTTGTCTTCGAGGACATCGATTTCACGAACGTCTTTGTAGCTGTCAGTTTCGTACCACTTCTTGTTCAGAGAGACCAAGCCTACGGCAGAAGCATCGCTTTTCATCTTCTCCACTTCGTCGATCGAGATGCCCATGTAGGAGCACAGCTCGTGGGTAGTTGGAGCGCGTCCATACTTCGCTTCGAGAAGCTTGGTGGCTTCGTTGAGTTTGCTGGCTTTGCTGCGGACAAGTCTCGGTACCCAGTCCATCGTTCTGAGTTCGTCTAGCATCGCACCACGAATACGTGGGACGCAGTACGTTTCAAACTTGACTCCGCGTTCCATATCGAACGCGTCGATGGCATCCATCAATCCAAAGATTCCGGCACTAATGAGGTCGTCGAGTTCGACACCTTCAGGGAGTTTGGCTCTGAGTCGTTCGCCGTTGAAGCGAACAAGAGGCATATAGCGTTCGATAAGAATGTTTCTCAAATCGACGTTGGTTAGGTCCGCTTTGTATTTAGTCCAGACATCAAAAATGTCGATGCTCGATGCTACAGTCGTCGCCATCCGAACCTCCGTGATTGACATGGCAAGGGGTATGATCTCCAGCGGCTACTGGGATCAAACGGTCGTGTATTCTGTTGTTGCTCCGCGAACGAAGCGAACTTGTGTGTACCCATTCCATTTGGCAACACATGGTTCCCGCATCAGACCTTCAAGGTCTAGTGCGAGTCTTCCGTCCTGGGACGCGGACTCTACTGAGTTGGAACTGTTAATTCCACATCAATTGCCCAAAAGAACTGTTCTGCACTCGAACAAACTTAACCAAATTACCTAGGCCTACTCGATTTCGGGATTTCGCCCTAATATTTGCAGTCTAAGTCAATTGGACGTTCGATCAAGTCGCGTTCTTTTTCCGTTCCCGTAGTTTTTCAAACTTGTTCCTATAGTTCATTTCGACGCTATGGCGAACCGCCGAATCCGCCACTCGTCCAATTCCTAAGCCGATCGTGGCGAAAACCACGGTCATCTTAAGACTCTGAATCAAGATCGATTCCGGCAAATCATCGCTCATCAGACCAAGAAGGATCGAGGTCGAAAGGGCGATAGTTCCAAGGCATGCGGCAAACAAACGTCCCAACGAATGACTCACTGGGGATAGGGTGTTCCAACTACTTCGCCTCAGGTTTCCCGTTGGCTAGACGTCGTCGGCTAGTATGTACTGCCGCAATTCCTTGCGTTGGTATCAGTCCGTACTAACCGTCAAAAGATCTATCGGCGCCGCCTGCTAGGTTTCTTCACCCTGTTGCAAAATAATTCAAGTTGTTTTCGAATAGCGGGAGCAACTTTTACCAAACCCACCTAGCTTCACAAAAATATGGCCATGCAACACACACCCCGGTTTTTAGCAATTGCCGCAGAAGCGAAAGCACGCGTGCTGGAATGCACGGTTCAAGACCTTAAGATCCGCATGGATGCAGGAGAATCGCTATTGCTCATCGACGTCCGCGAAGAGAGCGAATTCGCAGCCGGCCATATTCCGGGCGCTATTCACGTTAGCAAGGGTGTAATTGAGCGGGATATCGAAACGGTCGTCCCGGATCCAAACAAGGAAATCCTACTTTATTGCGGCGGCGGATTTCGCTCAGCACTTTCAGCAGAGAATCTACAGCGAATGGGCTATCGAAATGTTGTCAGCGTCGACGGTGGGTGGCGGGGGTGGACAGAAGCAAACTTTCCCACCGAAAAGTGAGCCCCCGTTCGACTCGAGGATATTGGAATCCTATAAGGATTGCCAATAACCTCGTACGAGCACTAGAAAAAAAGCCACGCAACTCAGGCCGCCACAGAAGCTAGCAAACACCTTCGTCCCGATTTCATGCCAACCTAGTCCACAAATTGCCGCCAAGAGCACAGCGGCGGGAGCCAAAAAATACTGTGGCCAACCGATGTTTCGGATGCTCCAGTGTAATTTGGTAAGTACCTCATGCTGCCGCGTGGTCGCAGCAATCGAGCGTAGTTCGGCAGCGGAATAGGGTGGGCCATGCTTGGGGATGGCAGGCTCAGTACGACTTTCGGACGCATCCACCTGTGCCGCGTGCTCTCGACGTTCCAAAAACTGGTCATCCAATCTTTCCAAAACCATGCTAAGTTCGGCGAGTTCCCAGTTGCCCGGCTGACCTGAAGCCGACTCATGACGAGGCAGAACATGCCCTCCAATCGCGTTTAGATACTCAATGCGACTGACCGAAACGACGACTATCGCCGTCAATACAGTCAAGCAGCTAAAAAACACGGTTTTGGCTCGCATTGCGACAAATCTCCATTTTAGGAACGGTCCAGGGAGTAAAACTTAGAAACAGAGGTCGCATGCTAGCAGATTAATGACTAAAATGCGTCGCAAGTAATCGATGTGTTCCTTGAAAAGACGTCGAAGTATGGCCGCTTGGTGAAATTGGCAGACACGCCAGACTTAGGATCTGGTGCCGAGAGGCGTCGGGGTTCAACTCCCCGAGCGGCCACTAAATGATGGAGGGACAGCGAGGGACTTTGGGCGACAGTTGCCAGTGCCTGAGCGACAATCCCATTATGCGTGTATCGCAATGTCACATGGATTTCGCTGTGTCTGGCTAGTTCCTTCCCTTCTGGTAGCGAAACTCCCGATCGAATACGTTCGGAAGCACAGGTGTGCCTAGCCGCCCAATCGAAGTCTGCGGTTCCTTCATCGGTTTTGTTTGTGGACGATGCAATAGATCTGCACATTTTGTTCGTGAGCCGTTGCGAGTCCATCTGAAGTGGGTCTGATTTCGAGGTAGATGGCATCGTTCGTAGCGACGGATACGATGAACAAGCTTGGTAGAAAGCGAAAAGTTCGGAAGCTCCATGGAAGCCATGTCACCTTTGGGACCGGCGTCGGATAGAAGAGGAAGTCAATCCTTCAGGAGTTCCATCACCCAAATGGGATTCGCAAAAAGGTTCAGCCTGTTGCCGAACATTATGCACGGCGCAAATCCCGATGAAACGCAAGTATTTAATACTGCCGCCAACGTAAAAGCAGCTCACAGAATTCGTCTCTCCAGTTTGGTGTGCTGATCTGTGCCGGTTTCAGGTGCGAAATATCTCGAATTCGATCCAAATCTTCCCCTGCAAAAAATCGCACCTCTGCTTCGTCTTCCAAGGATTGTGACCGACCCGCAGTTGCCATCACCTCCTACTACTCTTTCATAGATCGCACATTTGGTAGATTGGCTTCTGGTGAAAGTTTTCGGAACTAATTACAGGGAATTGCACCTTCACAGGAACACACCGTTTTTCGGCGTACTGAACCTGAACCGCCGATCGAGCGGGATTTGAGATGACAGAACTTTTTGCAACGCCTTTGTTACCGAACCCTTGGGTGGCTTGATTGCAAAGCGATTCTTGACAGCGAGTGCTACACTGGCAAAACGACAAAGCGTGCTTACGGCCCAACTTGAAAGGCAGATTCTGATGAAACAAAACGGGCCAACTTTTCCTGTTTTCAATCGCGTCGCTGTGTTCGTAATTAGTAGTGGCGGCCTTGTTTCCATAGCTGTTGCACTCGCGACGCAGAAGTTTCGCAATGATCCGGACGTCGTCACTGGATTCCTCTTTGTCACGTTTGCCGCGATGTTCAGCTGCGGAGTCTGGATAAGTCTTAATTGGCGAAACCGCGCACCCGAAAAAAAATTGGTTGAGTCCCATACCTTTGACCGTCCGACGATCCCGGAGAACGCGATCGTTTGCCCGTTCTTCACCGGTTTCAAATCAGCGTCAGTCGCCGTCGATCCCGGTGCCGCATTAATTCACTTCGAGAACTGTCATGTGCCGCGGCGATTTTTTGCGGCAAAACAGACATGGTTCAGTTGCCCCATCAGCGATGTAAGGGGCGTTCACCGCTTTCATTACAGAGGAGAGTCGCTAACGATCGTTACTGCGACGGGTAAGGCCCCGATTCCGGCTACAGCGACGAACTATCTTAAACTCTGCGAGTTCTTGGTAGAGCAAGTACCCGCAAATCAATCGGGATTCTCGACCGACCACCCGATGATGGGAATGGTCTATCTGGCCGGCGCGTTCGTCGGGCTGTTCGGGGGAGCCTTTTTGACGCCCCGCAACTCCAGCGACAGCACGCTGGGCAAGTTCGTCCTGTTCGGTGCCATGCTCGGAGTTGCCGGCAGCCACCTACTCATCCGCCTCGGAGATCGTTGGCTGAAAACCGGGCTGGTCAATCCCATCGGCTACGGCATGAGTGGCGTCACTTTCGGAATTGTTGTCAGCGGAGCAATCGGACCAATTATTGGTTGGAACATGGCGCCGATGATCGCACTGGTTTTGGCTGGAGGCATTACAGGCGTCATCATCGGCATAAAAAAGCAATCATGAGACAGACAGATCGCACAGCCAATGGGCGCAGATGAGGCGGCGTTTATCTCTTGGCCGAGACGTTCGCACATTCAGTCTGATCCGTTCAATTTGAAAGTCACACCAGACTACTTACCAACCAAGTGGCAACGAGCAAACAACCCCTAACTAACTAAACAACCAACGAGAGCTTTGCTTTCAATGCCAGATCAACCTCAAGAAGAGCCAAGTAAAGACAAAGAGTGGAGTGAATCGGTTCATGACGCGGAGACTTTACTTCCGCGATCCGAATCGAACGAGCATGCGACACTCCCTACACCTGGATCCGTGGAAGATTATTCGACTCTGCCGCCAGATTATTCGACTCTGCCGCCAGTCGAGACAGTCGCATTCTCTTTACCATTTGTGGTTGGCGACACTATCCGCTACTTCGGCGATTATGAAGATCGCAAGATTCCGATGCAATAAGACTTATGTTGCCATGCAGTGAAAAAAATTGGCTAGTGCTGAGTTCAACAGCGCTTAAAACCAAGTGACACGTAATCCCCCTTTGCTCTTGGTTCAACAGCCCGTTTCTGATAACTAACAGACCAAAGTAATCCGCACGATCTGCATCCGAACCGAGGTCTCTTGGGGGTGGAAGCTTTGCGATTCGGGTCATGGATGGGAGGACTACTCAAGTTCTACACGTGTGGAGTGCCAAATCCAAACGGGCGTTGCATGAAGGTTGTGTTGATTCGAAATGCATAAATGCCTTGATAAGTATCTTGACGGTACACACACTCCTTTGAATTAGCCTCTTGGGAGCGATTTAGGAGTTTTTCTAACAGTTGGATTGGCAGTGCGAGCAAAAACTATTTATTCATGCAGTGATGTCCTATTACCCATGGCTCATCCAGCGTTTCACGGAGATCCGCCGGGTAAGCCATATTGAACGGCTATTCCCGCTGTGATTATGTCGCCGCTCGTTCAGAATATCTAACGTCTAAATAAGTACGAACGAGAGAAAGAATTCCTGAAGAAGAGATTGACGCTGCGGTGGATCGTCGAATGATCGGCCAATAGAGCCTTTGGGAATCATTGAAAATGCCGCCAATCGATTACCCTCCACGAGTGCCAAGCTGATGCCAGTAGCGCGAGACTTTGAGCGATAGGCAATGCGGTCTAAAGCTCCACATAGCTGGATCAACTACCTAGTAGCTGAAGCGAAATACTTTTCGCCAATCTCAGATGAAGAGTTCGCGATCGAGACAAGCCGTGGCGTATTACTCTGACAACCTGGCCTTTCGTCGCGATCGAACTTTCTATCGAACTGTTGAAACGAAATAGGGAAACACGAATCTTTTTGCTGGGTTCTCACGTTTTCCCCAGTATCTTCCAAATGAAATGGCCTCACTGAGAATTCATAGTAAGACGTCGGAATCATGTGCATTTGCAGGTTAGGCAACGCTATATTCACGGAGGTGGAAATGCTAAGCTGAAGTCTTGCGACGTCCGTACAGCACACTTCTCCTTTCCGAATTCCGAGGATACTTCGATGCATTCCAATCGATCACGACGCTCGTTTCTCACCAGTGTTGGACAAGGGACCTTGGTTGCGACACTTGGTCCAAGCATGGCACTCGATTTGGGGATCGTCCCTCAAGCGTTCGCGAGCGAATTAGAAACCCCTTTAACATTTGGCCGTTTGGAGCCGCTGGTTTGCGCCATGCAAGAAACGCCCATTGGAAAGCTGCAAAGGGATCTTGCACAACGGTTGACTCAGGGGGAAACGCTCAAGAACATGATCGCTGCCGCAGCATTAGCGAACGCAAGGACTTTTGGCGGCGAAGACTATATCGGCTTTCACACTTTCATGGCCTTAGCACCTGCGTTCAGGATGGCTAGCTTGATGCCGAGTGGCCAAGCGGCTCTACCGGTTTTCAAAGTATTGTATCGAAATACCAATCGCATTCAGGAGTTTGGTGGCCGAGCATCCGAAGTGTTAAGGTTTCATGCTGTCGCCGATAGCGCCCACAATGCACCCGGTGCGATTGCGATGCGTGAAGTGGTTCAAAAAAAGAATCTGGCAAGAGCGGAATCTATCTTCGCGTCCATTGCCAAGCAGGATCAAAAGGCAGCTCTCGAATCGCTGCTGCCACTCGTCCAGGATAATCCTGAAGTGCATCGCGTCGTATTGCCGTATCGCGCTTGGGACATGCAAGACATCGTTGGCACCGAACATGCATTGACCCTGCTTCGCCAGTCGCTGCATTACTGCATTCAGATGGAGCCACATCGGCGTGCCGATTGGGATGAGCACGGAGTCATGTTGACAGGATTGATCGACGAGTTCCATCTGATGGGAAAATCGCTTGGCAACAAACCAGCCGATGACAAGTTTGTTGAACATCTTGCCGACGTATTCTCAACTGGCTCGGCAAAGGATGCGGCTCGGGCAGCCGCGACTGCGATTGCTGATGGCTTTGCGCCTCTGGCGATAGGAGAAGCATTGTCGCTGGCAGCGACCAACTTGGTGTTGAGAGATGCAGGTCGCGAGCCGAAGTGGGAAGACCGACTCAAACCAGCTGGGTCCGTACATGGGGACTCGAGAGGAGTTCATGCCAGTGATGCTGCCAATGCCTGGCGCAATTTGGCAAATGCTACACGTGGCTATTCAGCCATGTCGTGTCTGATCATAGGAGCTTGGCAAGTGGCTCGGGATCGAGGTGATGCATCCAATCTCCTTTCTGAGGCGCTACCAGCTAAGCATCATTTGGACCGAATCGGAGAGAAGGATGCCGACAAATTGTTAACGCGTTTAGACGATTCCATTGTAAACAACTTGCAAGGTACCGCGTGCGCTATTGCTCATCGCTACGGCGAGCTTGGGTTGCCAGTGGAAAAAATATTCGGGACTCTACTAAAATACGCCGTCAGTGAGGACGGCGCGTTACACGCAGAAAAATACTTCAACACGGTTTGGGATGATTTCCACGCGACCCGTCCCAGCTTGCGGTGGCGACACGTCAGTTCACTGGCGAGGGTTACTGCGAGTGAATATGGAAAGCCAGCGGCAGGGCAAGCCGAGGCCAGAGAAATTGTCGGGAAGATTTCGAGTTAGGATTAATGCTGCTGGATCGCAATGGGCGGTGGCGTGGTTAGCCGAGCTTGTTTAACAACCATTTTTTGAACTGGCGAGCACGAGAAATAGCAAAGCCCAGGACTATTGCGACACAGATCCAGAATAGAGCTGAATAGACACGTCCAGCAGTCCAAAATGGCTTCTTGGGCACTGGTTGGGAATAGAATTCATCCCCCGAAAATCGCACGCTTTTGAGCATGAATTCACTAGCCGGTTTCGCAGAATCTTGGCGTCTACTTACAACTCGAATTTCCTTGAGCGGCTCTGTACCAATCGCAACTCGCTTGATTTCACGGAAGCTCGCTGGAACGCTTCCCGATTCCGTTGTTTCACTGATAGAAAACTTAAGATGGTCTCCCTCGCGCTTGAAGAGCCACGTTCCTTTCGAAAACGGTATCCCAGTGAATTGAACTTCGTTGGGTTTGGGTTCCGTACCGGAGTAGAAAACAAACCCCCGTTCTGCCTTTTCATTGCAGTTCAATCCTACTGTGGTAGTTGTCTGAGTCGGATCGCCGAGAGCAAATTGGACTAGCAGCCCCTGAATTCCGGGTGTTCGCGGAGCCGTCAGCTTAATAACTTCTAAATCCAGTGAGAATGAAAAAATGTCCTTCGCACCCTGCTTAAAAGCTATTCCACACGGGGAGTTCGTCTTTCCGGAAAGTTTTTCGATGCGAATCCCTTTCTCAACTTGTTCGACTCGGTCGTTGGCAGATTTTTCGTCGACAAGAATCACTACCGATCCGGATCCAGCCGTGATTGGATTACTGCTGCCCAGATCAACTTCGGTGGGCTTGATTTGTTGTGCGCAGGCATGAGGAAGGCAAAAGGAAATTGAGACGCAACAAAGGATTCGAAGAGTCAGCAACTGCATCTCACAACCGATCGTAAAAGAAGACTTGCTGATTGTTAATCGAGGTCATTCGTCGAGACTTCCCCGCAACCGATCGTGCTCATCTTGCCCCACACACCGTACGGACTCGGTTCACTGGAATATCCAAATGGCGCATGGACTAACAAATCACCGAAGTCAATATTCTTGGATACGGCATGTACCGAGCCATCGACGTAGACAGCGAATAACATGCCGTTGTGAACTGAGCCCGCTGTATAAAGTCCATTGACTAGGTCTTCCGAATCTGCGTTGGAATGACTGCCATCGTCTGGTGGCAAAATATTGCTTACCGCCGTGTAGTAAGGGGCACCGTCAGACCATCGTAGACCTCTCCCGAACAGTGGGAATTTACTATGAGGCATAAAGGCAACAAAATCTTCTGCAGGATGAACTGTGGAAATCTTAGCTGGTATGTTAAGATGTTCTTCAAGATACCATTGAGAAATCCCATCGCCTGTACGTAGCTCCATCATCGCAAACGTATTGGATGTTCCGTCTGTTACTTCGGCGTGACTCTTCCATCGGAGCGATTCGAATAGTCCTCGCGTTCTCCCGTAGGTTACACTCGACACATTATCGCCGACGCACACTCCATACGACGTAATTGCGATTGGATGGTCACGCCAGCGAGTTGAAATACTCGGACAGACCAGCGACGGAACTTGAAATCCCCATGCTGTAAATTCTCCATTGGCCGTTTCGATGGGAAACGGGCCTCCGGGTGCAATGTTGCCAATGGAAGTACGGATACTCGCGTCGATTGTTTGGTACAAATTCGACTGTTCAAGAAATGGCAACAACGAAACAAAAGCGCTTCTACGTTCGTGATTGCCTGATAGAGAGCTTTGAAATCCAGCCGTTCCGGATCGCAATGCTGGAAAACGCTTAAATGCACTCTCGTAATTCAACATGGACAGTCCAAGCTGTTTCAAGTTGTTGGAGCATTGCAATCGACGCGCCGCATCGCGAGCTCCCTGCACAGCAGGCAATAAAAGGCCGATCATAATCCCAATGATCGCAATAACAACTAACAACTCAACTAACGTGAATCCTCTGGACCGTCGAATAGTCGAAAGCAGAAACATGATTGCCGTTCCCCATGTGAATACAAGTGGCATTCGATGAGAACTTCAGTATATCGAATCTGTTCCGACGGTCAATTTGTGGGAATTGCCGAGAATACTTCGGCGACAATGACGGAATTGTGCGATGTGTTGGATGGCTGTACGGCATTCGCCATGCATCACCGTGACACGCATCCAACGCAAGCACTACGGTGTCTCTTCACTGCTGTTCCACATTGCCGGAGCCGTCCCAAAAAGCACTCCGAGTCGCTTTACGACCAAAGCGATGTCCGCACGTCTGCCAGAGACTTGTATCGCCGGTGCAGCAAGACTATTATGGAGCCGTGCAACTTGTGCACTGGCATCGACTAACGTTTGCATCCGTGTGTGGGTTAACTCCAAAAGCGGCGTCCAAACTTTTTATCAAGGCCTCTCCTGAAATGGTCTTTCCTCTTTTAGCCCAGCGATTGCTGGAGAGTCGTGTTGAGTGACTGTCGAATCGATTTCAAGCCCCAGCAACCAAAGAATCAAGGCAGCTAACTCTCTCCGAGACCCTCGGGAACGCCGCGATAGTGGCTTGATGATTATTGATGGGGACTCCATCGCTCGTCATGCCCACGCCGGTGGAATCGACTGTACCGAACTCTTTATCTTGGAAACATCGGAGGAGTCGCATCGTCATTTGGTCTCCCAATGGCAGACGCTGGTACCCGAAATTCGCATCAACCTTATTTCCAAACCAGCCATGGCTAAGTTGCAATATGGTGATCGCGACGTGGACCTGATCGCAGTGGCCCGGCAACCTAGCTTAGCCTTGGAGACCCTCGATGAACGCATCCCGGCTTCGGCCAACTCAGGTGCAGCTAGGTGTTTTTTGGTCTTGGATCGTATGGAAAAGCCAGGAAACCTTGGCGCGGTGATGCGAACAGCGGATGCCGCCGGCGTAACCGCGGTACTGCTGAGCGACCCGGTGAGCGAAATGTGGAATCCAAACGCAATTCGATCGAGCCTTGGAGCTTTGTTCCGAGTTCCCATGGCCGTGGGATCCGCAAAGCAAATTCAGAATTGGCTTGCGGAACGATCCGTTGCGATCTACACCGCGCGAGTGGATGGTGAACTTTCCCATACAGCACCAAAGTATGAAAGCTGTGTAAGTATTGTCATTGGGAGTGAAAGCAGCGGGCTCGGCGAAAACTGGATACGAGACGACATCACAGCGATCCGGATTCCCATGCATGGAGCTATCGATTCGCTAAACGCATCCGTGAGCATGTCGATCATTCTATTCGAGGTGCTCAGACAACGCGGAACGGTTTAATCGTATCAAAGCAAAGGCTGATCCATCAAAAGCAGTTCTAAGGAACCATACACCTCTTTACAATCACGCTCCTTTGGTTGGTTTGCCGCGGAGTTCGTTCTTACGCCAGTCCCTTATTCTGAGCCTTTTGGAAGCAGGATGTTTTATTAGGCAAGAGTTGGTTCCGAAGCGTTGGTGTAAGTTGGTACCCGCCTGGTTCAAACCGGTATCTCCACAATTTTATATGACAAGCGTTGCCAGGTAACGGCGTGCCATCTGTTGCGCAATGTGCATGGACTACGACATCCTTATAAGTTTCTATTAATACATCGACCTCGACAGAAAACTTGTTGGGCTTATCGTAGCTTGATTGATAAGCGTCGGTGATCGGTCCCATCGCTGCCTTGTTCTCAGTGACCAGCGTTTCCAGCTTGGTCGTCGGATAATTAGCGCCACTGCCTGGATTCTCCATAAGTTGCTTAAATTTGTACGATTCCGAGGCCAAATAGAGATTTCTCTGCTGTTCCGTTTGCGCTTGCAACGCCCTTTCGGCTTTCTTGTCTTCGATCAATTGAATGGCGTTTAGGAAAATGTTGTATTGAACCGAAAGATCGCCCTTGTCCATCGAGTCTTTTACTTTGTCGAATTCAGGAAAACCTTGTAACGTTTTTTGGGCAATCGGAACGATGTTTTTGTCGCTCGTCGCGTCGTTAAACCTGAATCTTAGCGATTCGATTCGGTCATACCGCTCTAAAATTTTCTTTGCTTCTTCTCGAATGTTTTCCGCAGTTGCGATCACCGCTGATCCGATTCCCGGTTGGGTGAGTTCGCTGTTCAGCGTGGATATCTCGGTCGTAATAGCAATGTTGTTGGCGACCTCGACAAAACGTATGGATTCGAGCTTCTTAAGCTTGTCGATAAGGCTTTCTGTGTCTTTCGCGAGCGTATTCAATTCTTCTTGCAATTTCTTGTCGTTTGCTGGATCGATTCCTTTGATTTGAGATGTACGACTTTTGGTCTGCGTTTGAAATGCACCCTGGACCGATTTGATCACGTCCTTTATCGGACAGTTGGCGAGTTCGGTCGCGATCGACTTATAGCATGGACTAACACGATTTGTGATTTCGTCTTTGAGTTCCTTGGTGACTTTATTTCGCTCGAGTGCTTTGTTCGACGCAATTGGTCCTTCATTTTCCAGGTTACGAATCGCATCGCGTACCAATTGTTCTGCTTTCGTGAATTCATCTGGAGTTCCCTTCGTAATCGATTCATTTAGTTTCTGCGTGGCATCGCTATACTTCCGATCGCAAAGCGCATATGCGATCTGTTCTTCGGTGCCCTGCATCGGCAGTGTTTCGGGAGCCTTGACACCTTTGCGTAGCAGCTTCAGTTCTTCGGCAACTTGCATTCGCCTTTTACGCTCGATCTCAGAGGCTTGGCGGACAGCGATCGCAGCATCCTCCGCCAAATCGTACAGGCTGTCTATTTCCGTCAGGCTTTGGTCAAATTCGGGTATTGTTGCAAACTCCTTCGACCTATTCGATAAAGTCGTATATTTTTCCTGCCATGTTTTGACGCTCGATTCGTACCGTAGCTTAAGCTCTTCGGTCGGGAGAATGAGCAAGTCATTGGGGAACACTTTGGGCGCGGTCTTATCCAATTTTCCGAATTGCTCACTGCGATCTTTGGAAATAGCTGAAATAGCCAAGTCGTTTACTTTGGGTGTCTTGACCTTTACACCTTGGATACTCGAATCGGACTTAACGACCAATTCGTCGAACACATTGGGCGGATGCTTGTCAACACTCAACTCAAGTTCACCTATCGCTTGATTGCAGTTAAGCCGTGCTGCACGAAGTTGTTTGACAGTTGTCGCTGCGGAGACGCTCGGAAGTATATCTTTGGCCTTTGGCAAGATGTCCTTTTCGGCAATCGCGAATTTCTCTTTGATCTCCGCGAGAACCTTTTTACGCCTTTCTAGCTCCGTTTTTACGGCCTCGTGTTGTTTTGCAACGCCGTTGTCACGTTCATCCAACGCCTTGAGCGATTTCTCTGTCGCCAGTTCGAATACATCGTCCGGTTCACCTCGCGCGTTAGATAATTCCAAAAATGCTTTCTCCGCTTCGTTGAGGAGCGTCTCAAGATCGGGGAGATTGTCCTTGCTAACGATTTCCAACTCACTACTGGTTGGAGAATGGGGCACTGTATCTTTCCTCAAAACGACGCTCTCAACGATGCTCCATTGCTCGGCAACGCGTTTTTCTTCAGCGGCTTCTTTCAACGCAATTTCTGCTCGTTGTAGCCCCATCACCAACGCAACTTCGATGTCGTCAGGAGATGCCATTCCGACTTGCCAAAAAGTGGTAGGATCTTCTGAGTCAAAGAGTTGCGAGTAATCCGGAATGGATACAGAGGTACCGAGTAGATTTGCGATGGACATCAGAAACTCTTCGATTTCCACTTGAGAAGGGTTTGGCATTAGTTGAATCTCCTGGGTCCTGCGAATGACGTTATCGATACTTGGTTTATAAGAATAAAATGCAATTTGGTTTTGTTACACCGGGAGTGCGGCGACTACTTGCGAAAGCGCTGCACTGAGCGTGGAACGCAGTGTTAATGGCTGAATCGGATTGCGATCTACTGCGTTAAATACGGGATGAAAGTTGACTGTCATCATGCATTCGCGAGCCAGTTCGCCTGCCTTTGCGTGTTCGCGCGCGCGAAGCCCGATCCCCTCTGCGTTGATCGCGGCGTTAATTGCGTCAGAAACTCGCCAACGAGGGAGACTTTTCGGCGACCGTCGATTTGAGGTTTGCGAGTTGAGAAGCCGCCGATCTCTTGGCTGCATCCCATGCGAGAAGCGCCTTGCGATATTTTACTAGTTGACCTTCACCGTGAATTACGTTGTAAAAAGGTTCTTCGGTCTTTCGAAGCGTTGGCTTGATGTCTGGCTCGCCAGGATTGGCGAGTAGTTTTTCCAGCCTATCCAGCGTCGTTGCGGCACGGTCGAACTCTCCATTATCGATGAGCTCAATTGCCATCGACATGGTTGCACTGATACGGGTTCGATCGGCTGGATTGCCAGCCAGGGTGCTCAAATAAATCGGCTCGATGCCAGCCAATCGGAGTCGCAGCTCTCCATCTGACAACCCTGGTCGTACCACTCTTTCGGGTTCAACCTCGACATCCCCTCCGCTTGCATGTGGGACCTCCGAAGGTGCCCGAGGCTTTTCGGTGCCGCTAGCGATGGCTTGTTCAACAGCCTGGCTTAATCGGTCGATGGCTTTGATTGCGTTTCCATAAACGCCAGCTGCCGCTTGCTCGATCGCATAGGCCATGACAGAGCGAAATTTGGTTGCGTCCCCCAGCTTTTCTTGTAGGGCCCGATCATAGTTCGACTGTAGGGTCGCTAATTTTCGTTCGAATTCCGATTGCGAAACACTGTCCGAGGGTGCGGGCAATTCGCTTTTGCCTGGCGTCACGCCTTGAGCCAACACGGACTTTAGCAACTGACCGACGGCTAGTATCCCATTCTTCGCTTCGTCTAGCTCGCCCGAGTCCATTTGCTTTTTGATCTGCGCTACCGGAGTCAGTAATTCTACTTTTTTTTCCGGATGGTTTGCCACCGCTTCTTTCAATTGAGGCACCAGCTTGTTCAACGCCGCCTGTAGCTTGGCTTTCAAAGCATCGTTGTCGACCTGTTGGGTAGGTGTAGGAGGCTCCACGCGAGATGTTGGCAGTGTTGCGGATGAGCCACCGTTAAGTAGTACTTGAAGTCGATTGGGCAATGCATCAACAAGTGGTTCCGCTGCCTTGAAGTCCCCTTCCAGAAGCAATAGACGAATTTCGGCTACGGACTTCTTCAATTCAGCTTCTGCTTCTGGCCTGACATCCATGACACTGGATATCCGCTCGCTCAGACCAACAAACCGCGCGACTAGGGGATGGGCCAAATCCTCGTCGTCAAACGGAATATCTGGCAGCGTTGCAACGATCAGAATCGTTGGCTTGCACTTGAAATTCGCTTTCTCCTCCAAGAAATCCTTGAGAGCTTTGTCTTTAATCGGTTCGGATGTGTACCCATCTGCGATTGACAGATTGAAAACAAGATCCATTCCTTTTCCAGTGACAACACCGAAGAAGCCGTCACCCTTATATCCCAATTTTTTCGCTTCGTTCAGTTCCGACTTTTTTACCGGCTTTTTATTGACAGCTAAATACTTAACCTTGTTCCCTTTACAAACAAGTAAGAACGTTCGATTCTTTCCTTTCTTAGCATCCTCAAGAAACTTTTGCGTGTTGTCGCCCAAAGGCGGCAAAGAATCGTCATCATCATCACGTGCCATCATCTCGACCTTTGCGTTACGTCGATAATCTTTCGAATCTATACCGGTTGAAGAACTCCGCCTCAATTATAGTGCAGCCGGAGATTGCTGCAATTGATTCCCAGGCAGGTCAAGGGCACAAAATGGATCCACGATAAAAGCACGTTCCTACCGATTTTTTAACAGCCAAGGTTTACTACTGAAGGTCATTATTACACGCTCGCATCGGAGGCTAAAGTATACTGTTCGTTGTAGTTCCATTGTCAGGTCCAATATAAGCAAGGAGCGATTTAGTTGGACGTTCGATTTTATAAGACCATCACTGAGCTTCGTCGTTGGTTCCGAACCAAGAGCAAGAGCGAGACCGAATTGTACATTGGCTTCTATCGCAAAGACTGCGACAAAACGGCGGTCACTTATCCCGAAGCGCTCGATGAAGCGTTGTGTTGGGGTTGGATCGATGGGGTTCGAAAAAAGGTTGACGACGAGAGCTACACGAATCGTTTTACCCCACGCAAACCCAACAGCATTTGGAGTCTGGTCAATGTCAATCATGTGACGCGATTGACAGATCTCGGTCGAATGCAGCCAGCCGGAATCGCAGCCTTTAATGCTCGACGACTAGATCGGACTGGTGTCTATTCGTTTGAACAAGCTACCGTGGAGTTCGACGCAGTGCTGATGGCAACGTTTCAGAGCAATCCAACTGCATGGGCCTTTTGGGAAAAACAGCCACCCGGCTATCGTCGCGTTGCAACCCATTGGGTAACGAGCGCCAAACGTCAAGAAACGCGTGAACGTCGATTGCAGACTCTCATCGTAGACTCCGAAATGGGGCGAAGACTTGCCGAAGCAAGTGGAAAGAAACGCGATCAAAAATTGGGGTAAGTCGAATGTGTACTATTCGTTGTGTTGCGATTCTAACCGCTCTAGCCTTTGTACAATCAGCCAGCAAATCCGCTCATGGTCAAGGGGCGTCGATCGAAACTCCGCAGTTGTCATTAAAGCCGTCAATCGACTTTGTGGATATCAGCTTCGAAAATGCATCTCCGTTGTGGTACGAGATTGATTCCGCAAAGACACTGCAGCTGCATCTCATTTATGACAACGAACGTTCTAGCCCCAATCGCGCTGCTGGGCATTTTCATTTTCGTTTGGTGGGCAAGCCCAATGCCGATGTTCGAGTCGAGCTCAACAATCTCGACAACGTTTGGAACGGTGTAGCATCTTCGGTCGCCCGCGAATTGAAGGCCGCTGTCATATCAGAAGACGGTGTGAATTGGATGTCGATTCCGATGGATCCTACCTCCGACGGTCGGGTTGGATTTCAAGTCAACTTGGGCGGCGGTTCATTGTACATAGCACGGGTAGAACCGTACCGAATATCGGATCTCGAAAAACTGCTTGGTAAAATACGGAAACATACCGCAGTCAAGATTTCAAAAATTGGAACGACGCACGAAGGTCGCGATCTTGAGATCGTTCAAATCGGTAGCGACGCGGCATCGAATCGCGTTTTTCTTCGAGCTCGCGCGCATCCCTGGGAGGCGGGCGGAAATTGGGTCTTAGAAGGGCTGATCGATCGTTTGCTTCGGGATGATGAAGCGGCCAAGCGTTGCTTACTGAAGTACTGCGTCTACATCATGCCGATGGCTAACAAGGATGGAGTTGAACGCGGGAAAACGCGGTTCAATATGCTAGGCAAAGACTTGAATCGCAACTGGGACAAACCAACCGACGCAAGTTTGGCTCCTGAGAATGCCGCGCTAGAAACCTGGCTGGCGTCGATGATCCAAAGTGGCAAGCGACCGAGCTTAGCGATTGAGCTGCACAACGATGGCAACGGTCAGCTGCACATCAGCCGCCCGCCCGTTCCTGGACTTGATCGGTATTTGGATCGCATGACTTCGTTTGAATTGATGCTCCGGCGATACACATGGTTTACGGAGGGGAGTACCAAAGCTGCATTTCGAAATAGTGGAACGCTGGGCGATGGTTGGTTGGAAAGGTTTGGCGTTGATGCTGTGGTGCATGAGTTCAATTGCAATTGGATCGCTGGTCTCAACGAAAGACCAATGGCAAAGCATTGGAAGCTTTATGGTGAACAGCTGATGCTTGTCTTCGAAACGTATTTCACGGATAGCCAATGACGATCATCGAGTGGTATCGACCGGCGGGTACAGCAAATGTCGTTCACGAATTTTCATGAAATCGCTAACGCCATCCAGGATAGCCGGTTCAAGTTCTGCTCCCGATTTTCCGCTGAGCAGCAAATCCAGGGTCGCCTGGTTGCTAAGCAATCGATTTAGACTCTTGGTCTCCCACGCGTTAGGGTAGAGTCGTCGCAATGCGGCAGCGAGGTTCAATCCGACACGGACGGGCTCGATCGCTTTCCTGTCGGTAATGATGACGTTGATTCCTTTGCATAATTCATTCGCAAACTTCGTCGAGTTCGGTGTGAATTCAATCGGCACAAAAGTGACTCCAGGCAACTGTTGCTCGTTCAGCATTCTCGCCAATTCCCGACCATCCATCCAGGGTGCGCCAACTACTTCAAAAGGGGTATCTGTTCCCCGCCCGACGGAGACGTTGGTCGTTTCAATGAGTCCGATTCCTGGATAGAGTATCGATTCGGTCAAGCTTCGCATGTTTGGCGATGGGTTGACCCATGTCAAACCAGTCGCGTCCCAGTATTCGGATCGTAGCCAATCTTCACACGCGATGACTTTCAAATCCAGATCCAATTTCAATTCTTGCTTGAACAAACGTGCCAACTCGCCAATCGTCATTCCATGTCGTACAGGCAAACGGTGGAAGCCGACGAATGACTCGGACTTGGGGTCCAGCATAGGACCGGTGACATCGACGCCATTGATCGGATTGGGCCGATCAAGGACGACAAACTTGCGATGATGCTTCGCAGCAGCGATCATGGCCTCGCCCATTGTCGAGACATACGTATAAAATCTTGTGCCGATATCTTGGATATCGAAAACGACTGTATCGAGGTCGGCTAGCATCTCGGTAGTCGGCCGACGGGTGTCGCCGTAAAGGCTATAGATTTTGATTCCTGTTCCTTTGTCCTCGCTATCGGAAACCTTTTCGATATCGAGTTTGCCTTCGAATCCATGTTCTGGGCTGAACAACACTTTGAGCTGGACGTTCGGTGCATTTTGGAAAAGTTTCACCGCGCTTATGCCGGCTTGGTTCCGACCGGTATGATTTGTGATAAGGCCAACCCGCTGGCCTGCGAGTTCACGAAAACCGTCTCGCTCCAAAACATCTAGCCCCGTGAGCACTGTGGATCGAGCACCAGCGTTTTTCCATCCGTCTTTGGCGATCGAAGCAGCCACGACGTTGGCAATTTTTCCGGCCAACTGATTGACGCTCCCTTTGCCGTTAGGATGGACACGGTTGCTCAGGAAGATAAAGAACAGATTCAGCTCGGGATCAATCCAGAGTACATTGCCCGTAAAGCCGCCGTGCCCGAATGCCGAGGGGCTTAATAGATCGCCTCGATTGATCGAGAAGCTAGTGCGTTTGTCCCAACCCAAGCCTCGCAAGCCACTGGGGACGGCGTACGCCTGTGTCATGGTCGCAACAGTGGTTGGAGAAAGTATCCTTTGGTCGATTGCTCCTTTTCGCAGCATCATCTTTGCATAAGCGGCGACGTCCTCTGCGGTGGAAAACAAACCGGCATGACCTGCAACACCACCCAATGCATAAGCGCGGGGGTCATGAACCTCACCCTGCATCCAACGTCCCTCGCGTTGTTCGGTCGGTGCGCATAGTGCCTTAAGCTCAATGGGTGGTAGGAAGCCTGTTTTCGACATGCCCAACGGTCGGAAGATAGAGTCCTGTGCGTACTCGCGTAGGCTTTTGCCGCTGAGTTTCTCGACGATCTTGCCGAGCACAATGAAGTTTACGTCGGAATATTTGAATGCAGTACCTATCGGTGCAACGAGCTTGAGCTCGCAGATTCGGTCCCAAGCCTTCTCTGGTCCGTCTAGGTAATCCGCCATCGCATTGTCTGGAATCAAACCGCTCCGGTGAAGCAAGAGGTCTTGAACCGTGATCGTCTCTTTTTCATTTTGTCCGAAAGCGGGGAAAATGGATGAGACTTTATCTTGTAAACTCAGCTTCCCCTGTTCGATGAGTTGCATGATGCTGGTGGCTGTGGCGACCGGTTTTGTGATAGATGCCATATCAAAAACGGTATCGACCTTCATTGGCTCAATCGACGGCTCAAGTCGTTTGTTGCCGAAGGCTTTGAGCAGCAAAATCTCATCCTTCGTTCCGACACAGACAACGCAACCAGGCATTTTACCCTCCGATATGCCCGTCGCGATCAATGGCTCGATGGCGGCAAGCCGCTCCGAAATCAAACGACCCGCTTCGCTCAATTTGGATTTCGGAGTTGCATCTTGAGCACTCGAAATCGTGTCGTTGCAAAGAAGAGTGAGAGCCAACGCAGCGGTAAGCAAAAGTAGCTTTCGGAAACTCGGCATCATGAGGGTGAACTTTCGAGAGGTGGGGCAGTAAACGCGGAAAGGATGTAGCCAGAACCATAAGTAATGAATGAACCAATGACAGCTAACCAGGGAAATGCCATTTTGAATCCCCACACTGGTATTTTGGGTAGACCAAACTGAACAAACAGCATCACCGAAAGCCCCATGAATGCGCCTCCCAAGGCTGCGGTTTGGCTAACTCGCTTCGTAAAGACACCTAGCGCAAAGAGCCCGAGCAAAATACCAGATGAAAAACCAGCGATTGTGAGCGCGTTATCAATCACGCTCTTGTTGAATGTGCTAGCCCAGATGCCAATCGCAATTTGCATTCCGCCAAAGAAGACGGTCAGCAATCGCGTGGTCCAAACCTGCCGTTTCTCGGAGGGCGGAACACGGCAACTGGGCAACCAAAGATCGCTTACGACCGACGATGCGGAAGCACTGAGTGAGCTGGAGAGCGTCGACATGACGGCTGCCAAAATCGCGGCCAGCATTAGCCCTATGAGCCCCGTGTTTGCAGGAAACGAATGGATCATAAAGTGCGCAAAAATCGCATCGTTCTTGATCCCGGCCGGCAACGTCGCTTGGCTGGAGTAAAAACAGGCTAACAACATTCCAATCACAAGGAACAAAGCAAACTGAGCGAAGACAACGATTCCGCTCCAGAAGATCGCTCGAGCGGCATCGCGTTGACTGCGAGCACTAAGATAACGCTGGACCATCATCTGGTCCGTACCGTGTGATCCAAGCGAAAGCGTTGCACCACCGATTAATCCGGCCCAAAGCGTAAAGCCATCCGTCAACGAAAACCGCCAATCGATCATGGTGAACTTGCCATTGGCTTTTGCAAATTCAAAAAAGGTTTTCCAACCTTCGGGCAGGTAGCTGACGATAACAAAAACAGCTGCTACGCTTCCGACGAGGTAGATCACCAATTGAATACAATCGTTCCAGACAACGGATCGCATTCCTCCAAAATAGGTATAGAGCATGGTGATGCAGCCAATTGTGATCGCACTCCATATCAATGGCCAACCGGCAAGTTCCTTGAGTACCATAGCGGCTAGAAATAATCGCAGACCGTCACCTAGATTGCGAGTCACCAAAAACAGAACCGAGGCGACCCGTTTCGTTTGAATGCCAAACCGAACACCAAGGATCTCGTAGGCACTCATCAACCGTCCTTCGAAAAAACCTGGCAATAGGAAAAAGATGACGAGTATTCGCCCGAGAACATAACCAAGCGCCAGTTGTAGAAACTTGAATCCGGTATCTCCGAATCCATAACCGGGGACACTCAGCACGGTTGCTGTGCTTGTCTCGGTCGCCACAATCGACCCGAGTATCGCCCACCACGGCAGATTGCGGTCGCCCAACAGATAAGATTCGATCGAATTGTTTTTGCCGCGAAACTTGAGTCCAACGAGTATGGATGACAGCACAGCGGCCAACAAGATCACGATGTCAATGATTCCGAGAGGGATACTCATCCGGTTCCTTTTGATAGGTTATGATTGATTTGGGTAGTCGAGTTCCGCAAAGCATGCTAGCGGGGACCCATGATAGTCGATATCGGCCAATAATTCTCCACTGCGAAAGCAATATGCAACACCTTGTAACAGAACAACCCAACGCGATTTCCTCGGACATCGATACCCTTTCCACGCTTGGAATTGT
>JANMNR010000139.1:0-3494 GCA_031368325.1 Pirellula sp. | reverse complement strand
CGACTGTGCGGGCACTTTGGCTGATGGAAAGAGCTTTCAGGATGTGCGCGAACTCAAACAGGCTTTACTTCGCGACGAGAAATCATTGGCTCGCAATATCACTAACCAGTTGGCGATCGATGCGACCGGCGCTCCGATTTCATTTTCCGATCGCGAAGCGATTGAGCAGATATTGGATCGCTCCTCGTCGAGTCATTGGGGCGTGCGCAGTATCATTCATGCGATTGTTCAGAGCGAATTGTTCCTAAACAAGTGAACTGTCGAAGATTGCAATCCAACCTACACGGCAAATGACCATGAGCAAATTCAACAAAAACAAGATCGCTCGACGCAGTTTTTTGCGTGCCACAGGCGTTTCACTTGCACTACCTTGGCTTGAGTCCATCGCTGGTTCTGCTGCGTTGGCTCACGATGCAACGCAACGCGATGCGAAGCCACGAAGATTCTTAGGTATCTGCAACAATTTGGGTTTGCTACCTGAAGAATTCTTTCCGAAAGAATCGGGAAGTGATTACCTACCGTCACCGTATTTAAGTCTTCTACAGAAGCACCGTGAGGACTATACCGTTTTCAGCGGAGTCTCGCATCCGAATGTGGATGGTGGCCACCCCTCCGACATAAGCTTCTTAACCGCTGCTCCTCATCCAGCCAGCAGCTCGTTTCGCAATTCCATTTCGCTCGACCAACATATTGCCGAACACATTGGCAACCAAACGCGTTTTCCATCTTTAACTTTGGCAGTTAACTCTGGCAGTCGCAGTCTCTCTTGGACGGGAACAGGTGTTGCTATTCCGCCGGAGGAAAGCACTTCAGCACTTTTCAAACAGATCTTTCTTCAAGGCAATGCGGCTGAGGTTGAGGCTCAGATCAGAAAGCTGGACACCGGTCGCAGCATCCTCGACGCGATCGCCGACCAGACTAAAGACTTAGAACGCCGCGCCAGCAACCATGATCGTGGTCGATTGGAGCAATACTTTTCTAGTGTTCGCGACCTGGAATCGCGATTGCTTGCGGCGCGCCAATGGGAAAGCAAAACCAAACCCAAAATCGTTGTTGATCCGCCAACCGATCCAACCAATCCGGCTCAATACATGTCCAAAGTCCGGCTGATGTACGAATCTGTCAAGCTCGCCTTCCAAACCGATTCGACGCGTTCGGTGACGTTAATGCTCAACAGCGTTGGCACTCCTGTCGTTGAAATTCCAGGCGAGACGATCAGCGATGGCTATCACAACCTCTCTCATCATGGAAAATCCGAAGAAAAGCTCGCTCAGTTGCGGTTGATCGATCTGGAGCATATGAAATTGCTAGATCAACTCTTAGCAGATCTCAAGAGTGTTAACGAAGAAGATGACTCGTTGCTGGACCGAAGTATGATCTTGTACGGTTCCAACCTTGGCGACGCCAACGCGCACTCAACCAACAATATGCCAATCCTCTTTGCTGGTGGAGGGTTCAAACATGGCCAACATTTGGCATTTGACCATCAACAGAACTATCCCTTGCCGAACCTGTTTGTATCGATCTTGCAGCGAATGGGGATCGAGCAGGACAAATTCGCCTCTTCGACCGGTACCATGCGAGGCCTTGAATCAACATGATTGAAACCAAAACTTTCGCGACGATCCGATGCACTTTAACATTTGCGTTTGCGATCACTTACGCACCTCTAGCATCGGCGCAGGACGCTGTAATCGATTTCGAGTCCGTGCAAATCGGTAAACCCGCGCCGACTTGGACTGACCAAGGCGTGACTTTTGGACTCGCGCACCAGCCGAAAAGGAGCAAAGCGGTTGGACGCATTTCGTTCTTTCCGCACCTGGGAACGAACCGCAAAGGAATCGTGAATGCGATGGCAAACGAGGCTATCCCGGTGCGGGCAACTTTTGAGAAACCCGTGAAGAAAGTGCAACTTGTTTTGTGGGGATCCACCACGAGTTCAGCACTGGTCGAAGCATTTGATGCCGATGGCAAGCGAATTGCAAAGGATGGACTGGACCATGTTCCAGTTCGCAAGGCACCGGAGGATCATGTCCCTTTTCTTGGACTTTCCGTAGAAGGTGAAGGAATCGCCTACATCGAAATCAGCGGATCGCAACCCGGCGGATTTATCGCCGTTGATGAAATCCGTTGGAGCAAATGATATGGCCTTTGAACAATAAAACCTAGTCTCATTTAACCCCCAAAGTATTCACCATGACCTCTCGATTGTTTCTTATTACGTATGTCGTATTGATGATATTCTCAGTCGGAAGGGCTCAGGAAGCATCGCCAGCCGACGACTGGAAACCGTCCACGATCAATCAGAAAGGCAAAGAATATCCTCAAGTTAACTCGGAACGACGTGCGCGTTTTCGCGTCGTGGCGCCTGAGGCTAAGAGCGTTTCGGTCAGCTTGGGAAAAGTCTCATTGACCAAGGGCGATGATGGAGTTTGGACCGGGATCACTGCCCCGCTGGATGAAGGCTTTCACTACTACAGTTTAAAAATCGACGGTGCCGACGTTCCTGATCCGAACAGCCTCTACTTCTTCGGCGCGATGCGTTGGGGAAGCGGCATTGAAGTGCCAGCCGCAGACCAGGACTTTTACTCGCTCAAAAATGTCCCACACGGTCAACTTCGACAAGTTTTGTTCTTTTCCAAGACCACTGACTCGCACCACAAAGCATTTGTTTACACGCCGCCAGGATATGAGAAGGATACCGAAACACGCTATCCAGTCCTCTATCTTCAACATGGATGGGGTGAAGATGAAAACGGTTGGGGCGCTCAAGGTCATGCCAACTTGATCATGGACAACTTGATCGCTGATGGTAAAGCCAAACCATTCATTATCGTGATGACTTACGGAATGACCAATGACGTTCCCTTGGGCGGACCTCGAGGCGGAGCTGGTGGTGGACGTCCGGCTTTCAACTTCGACAAATTCAAAGGTGTGCTGATGGACGATTTGGTCCCGTATGTTGATTCAAATTTTCGAACTCTTGCGGATCAGCCCAATCGCGCGATGGCTGGTCTATCGATGGGTGGTATGCAAACGCGAACGATTGCACCAGCAAACCTCGATAAATTCTCGGCCATTGGATTGTTTAGCGGCGGTAGCATCAGTGCCGACAGCATTACGAACACAGACGAGTTCAAACGAAGGGTCAAATTGGTCTTTGTTGGCTACGGCAGTAAAGAACTCGGCGGCAATCGTGGTGGCTTTGGCGGCGATCCCAAGGCGGCTACTGAGGGCCTGAAGGCAGCCGGCGTCAATGCACATTTCTACGTATCGCAAGATACAGCCCACGAGTGGCAATCATGGCGACGATGTCTTTACCGAATGGCACCACTGCTGTTCAGTGACAAAGTTGGTGAAAATCTTTCAGGAACCTGGAAAGCTGATTTCAACACGCAGGGCGGTCTGCAAAAATATGCTTTCACGTTACAGGACGAAGGTGCAAAGGTAACGGCCAACGGTACGGCAGAACTGGACGGTCAGAAGCGAGATAT
>JANMNR010000135.1:0-1536 GCA_031368325.1 Pirellula sp. | reverse complement strand
TCGAAGTGCAATCGGCGATGCGACCGTTTCTGTCTGAGTATTTTGGCAATCCATCTAGTTTGCATTGGAGTGGCGCTCCGGCGAAAGCAGCGATCGACCGATCCCGATCGCAAGTTGCGGCGTTGCTTGGATGTGATTCTTCCGAAGTCGTTTTCACTTCCGGTGGCACGGAATCCAATAACCACGCAATCAAAGGTGCTTATTTTGCTGCTCAGCATCGGAATGTGACGCCACATATCATTACGACCGCGATCGAGCATCCTGCTGTGTTGCAACCCTGTCGTTTTTTGGAAAGGCTCGGAGCTGAAGTAACCAAACTACCGGTAGACGCATTTGGAATCGTCGATGTCGAAGATGTTCGACGAGCCATTCGGGACAACACGATATTAGTCTCGATTATGCATGCCAATAACGAAGTAGGATCTATCCAGCGACTTCAGGAGATTTCTTCGATCGTCCGTCCCTTGGATATTTTGTTTCATACCGACGCAGCTCAAACCGTAGGCAAAATACCGGTCAAGGTTCACGACCTTGGTGTAGATCTTCTATCGATTGCCGGTCACAAACTTTATGGTCCCAAAGGAGTCGGAGCGTTGTATATGCGTGGTGGCAAAAATCTGGAACCGTTGCTGCATGGAGCGAATCACGAACTCGAACGACGCGCCGGTACTGAGAATACGATGGGCATCGTAGGTTTAGGAGCCGCCTGTGAACTTGCTGAACAATATCGTGATATCCGACCGATGGAAGAACTTCGGAACTATTTTTGGCAACAGTTGCAACAAACGTTTGGCGAGAGAGTCTGTTTGAATGGAAAGATTGAGAATTGTCTGCCCAATACCCTCAGTGTTAGCTTCGCTGGTTGCCATGGAAGTCGCATTCTTTCGCTGATGCCGAATGTAGCAGCGTCCACGGGTTCAGCCTGCCACTCTGGTAAAATCCAAAGCAGTCCGGTTCTCATTGCGATGGGAAAATCGAGCGAGATCGCCAACGGGACGATACGCTTCAGTTTAGGGAGAGCAACGTTGAAAGAAGAAGTCGATATTGTGATAAAGCAATTGGAGACAAAAATTTGACATCTACTCAGAACCACACTCCCGACGAAATCAAGGCAGCGGTCGCCGATCGATACGGTCAGGTCGCGTCGAATCCTCAACAGAAATTTGGCTTTCCGGTTGGCCGGGCGTTTGCAGAGAGCGTTGGCTACGACAAGAGTGTGCTCGACGCTTTACCACCGAGCATATCGGAATCCTTCACAGGCGCTGGGAATCCTCAGCCATTTGTTGACGCGAAAGCTGGGGAGGTACTCCTCGATCTCGGCTGCGGTGCTGGCCTTGATCTGTGCCTGTACGCTAGCAAGATAGGTCCCACGGGGCGGTTAATTGGGCTGGATCTCGCGGCGCCGATGATAGCAAAGGCCAACACAAATCTTCGAGGTCAAAACATTGAGAACGTCGAGTGGCTAAATGCAAGTGCAGATTCCATTCCACTCCCCGACAACTCGGTAGACCTCGTCACAGCGAACGGGATATTCAA
>JANMNR010000129.1:0-7046 GCA_031368325.1 Pirellula sp. | reverse complement strand
AATTCATTGCTTGCACTTCATCCGTCGGCAGCTGAGTGGAAAATCCGCCGAAGATGCAATTCAATGGATGCAAAGCTGCGTAACCGACGGACGCCACGCGGGTAGAAAGCTCATCGAGTCACTCAGCTATCTCAAGGACGCACCGGTCGCTGCGGATACGCCTGCAGACGAAATGGAACGCGACCGCTTGATGCGGATCCAATGGCGGTTGTCCTTCTCCAACAGCACGGTCAAGGTAAACGCTTATCTGCAAACGATGCGTAAAAAAGGTGGCTGGAACAAGGGACGCCATCTGAAAGACGGGCTTGATACGGTTGAGGAAGCAGCGTTGGTTCACCCGTCGGACCGTATGTTGATTTTGTTATTGCAATCTGCCGAGGAGTCTTATCGCGGCCAGACGCCGCGCATTGTTCGAGAATGCCTCAAGCTGTTGAAAGACCACCCACATCTGACCCTTGATGATGAACTGCAAACTCCGATTCGCGTCAAGGAATGTCCGATTGAAGTTCGAATCGATGAACTCGAAGACATTTACAAACCCAGCATATACCAGGGCGAAGTTCAAATCGTTTCGTTGCGAGACAACCCCGACTACTTCATGGGGACCATCAACAACCATGAAACGATGATGCTGCGACTGGATCGGGACCAGCGTTGCATTTGGGTTAGTAGCATCGACAATCGGATGAAGCGATTGATCGAGGATTTGCACGCAGCCGAGAGACGCGAAGCAGTTCTCGATCAAGAAACGGCGGAACAGTTTGCCGACTTAGTCGCCGCCGCCGCGGATCCAAAGTGGATTCAGATCAATTTGCCCGAACGACTGGCTGGCCCAGAGCAACCACTCGAACCGAATATCGAGGTCCATCTTTCACCCTTTGGCAAGGAAAGCTTGCTGGTTGGATTGCGAGTGGCTTGCGATGTTGTCGCGGATCAGCCGGTTCCGGGAATGGAACCAGATCGATTGCGAGTGGCAACACCAGCTGGACGCTTTCAATTGTTGCGTGCACTTGACGAAGAAGCGATCCGCGCAGATGAAATCGCGGGCGCGCTCGAACTGGGCCAACTGCTATACGAAAGTCCTTATACATGGATCGCCGAGAATCCAGACTTGGCTCTTGACTTGCTGACGCGCATTCAAGCGTTAGGAGAAAACGCACCTACCGTTTGCTGGCCAAAGAGCCAGCCAATGAAGATTATCGGCGAGATCACACCTCAACGATTGCAAGTACGACTAACCAGCCAGCGCGATTGGTTTGGCGTTGAGGGAGTTGCTCGACTCGAGGGACTTGAAATCCCGTTGGCTGAATTGTTGACAGCGTTACGTGGCGGACGACGGTTTGTTCCATTAGGGGACGGCCAGTTTGCCATGATTTCGGAACAGCTTCGACAACGCCTTAACAGTATCCAAGACGTTTCACAGAGCGATTCAGGAGCTATCCGGGTTTCGCGAGCCGCAACGGCCGTTGTCGAGGAAGCACTCGGTAGCGATATCAGTTACGAGTCGGATATGTCGTGGCGCGATGCCTTAGATCGATTGGCTGGCGCCAAGGTGTTGAAGCCGGTTGTTCCATCGAATTTGAATGCGGAACTCCGCGACTATCAAAAGACAGGTTACGCTTGGCTAGCCAAACTAGCGCATTGGGGCATCGGCGGTTGTCTGGCAGACGACATGGGTTTGGGCAAAACCGTTCAGGCACTTGGGGTGTTGCTCGATCGTGCAAGCAAAGGGGCAGCACTCATCATTGCTCCGACAAGCGTTGGAGTGAATTGGCAGCGAGAAACGGAAAAGTTCGCGCCGTCACTAAAAGCAAAACTGTACCGCGAACATGATCGCCAAACGTTGGTGGATTCTGCTGGGCCCGGCGACTTGATCATCACGAGTTATCAACTGCTTCAACGGGACGTCGATCGGTTTACGGCTCGGTCGTGGCATACCCTCGTTTTGGACGAAGCGCAGTTCATCAAAAATTTCCAAACCAAGACGGCGCAAGCGGTTCGTCAATTGGATGCGGACTGGCGAATTGCTCTCTCGGGTACGCCATTGGAAAACCATCTCGGGGAACTCTGGAGTTTGATGCGGACCGTGAGTCCTGGTCTGCTTGGCTCATGGGATCGATTCCGAAAAAGCTTTGCCGAACCGATTGAACGACAGGGGGACAAGGATCGCTTGAAGGCACTTGGACGTGTCGTGAGGCCGTTTATTTTGCGAAGAACAAAAAAGGAAGTGCTATCAGAATTGCCGGATCGTACGGAAATCGTTCGATTGGCGGAGTTGTCCGAGGAAGAACGTCAAAAGTACGATGCGGCACGCATGGCGGCCTTGGCTGAGATTACCAAACCGGGTGACGGCGAGCACGAATCGCAAATGCGGATTCGCGTATTGGCTTGGCTGACACGATTGCGTCAGTTGGCTTGCCATCCAGGATTGGTCGACAAGCGATGGGATAAATCGTCTGCCAAACTCGATTTGTTTATGGAGATTGTCGGCGAGTTGCGTGAAGGAGAGCACCGCGCGTTGGTTTTCAGTCAATTCGTGCAGCATCTGTTGTTGATCCGCGGCGCACTAGACAAACTCGGGATCAAGTATCAGTACCTCGACGGTTCGACACCGGCAGCCAAACGGCAAGAGGCAGTGGATCGATTCCAAGCGGGCGAGGGGGAACTATTTTTGATCTCACTCAAGGCCGGGGGAACTGGTCTTAATTTGACAGCCGCCGATTATGTGATCCACATGGATCCATGGTGGAACCCGGCGGTCGAGGATCAAGCGACCGACCGTGCGCACCGAATCGGCCAGGAGCGAGCTGTTACGGTGTATCGAATTGTCGCAAAGGACACGATCGAGCAGCAGATTCTTGCGTTGCATGCAGACAAGCGAGAGTTGATTAGCGGAGTGCTTGACGGTGCCGACCGAGCCGGTCGCATGAGTACCGACGAATTGGTCTCCCTCATAAAACTGAGCCAAGCGGAAAGCTAAGTTAGGGCAGTCATGGGAAATTTACCGTTCGATTATCGACGCGTTTTTTCTTCAATGAACGACGAGTTCTCGACAATAAAGGATAACCGCACAAGCGACCGGGAAGGATTCGAATCCGAGCATGCCAAACGGGAGCGGCGCATTTCGCAGCAGCAGCGCCGTAAGTGGGCCGATGAACCTATCGCTTGCCTGCCCGATTCGGTTGGCTACAGAAATGCCTGTACTCGAGAAGCGAAGTTGCAAGAGCAAGTTCGTTTTCGATTGGAGAGCCGTCAGCCACAAGACTAGTTCAGCAAGATGCGAGAGTCGTCGCATAGCATTCACTTCAGGGCGAGTGGAAAGCCAACGGTGACTTAGCTAAGAACGGCGTTCGCGGCATGGTAGGCCTGGATCAGCGAGTCGGACATGCCTTCTTGCTGGTATCGAATTTTCTGGCCAGCCGCGTAGTGCCGGACTTGATTTCGGCCATTGTGTTTGCATGCATAAAGCGTCTCATCCGCGCGATCGAACAACTCTTTGGTGTCCTTTCCGTCTAGCAAGGACGTTGCCAAGCCGATCGATACGTTGACGATCAAGTGGTTTTCGCCATGCTGCAGGCCGCTGCTCGCGACTTTCGCCCTGAAATTCTCAAGCACCGCCATCGCCTCCTCCGGCTTTGTGTTTGGCATCAGCATGCAAAACTCCTCACCGCCGTAACGAAAGGCAAGATCGTCGGTATTAGGCCGCAACGAGGCCGAAAACAATTTAGCAACATGCTTCAAGACCTCGTCGCCAGCAGCATGGCCATGTTGATCATTGAATCGCTTAAAGTGATCGATATCCGAAATGGCGATTGTCAGCGGTTCACCCTTGGCAATCGACTCGTTGAGCTGGTCGAAATAGACCTGTTCGAAGTAGCGACTATTGTACAAGCCGGTAATTCTGTCCGTGATGGATTGGCTATAAATACGAGTCTTGTTTAAGTTCACTGCCGCTTGATCGGCAAGTCCGAGTAACAGTGCCAAGTCTTCTTCGGTGAATCTTCCTAGTGGGTCCAGAACTTTGTTTCCATCGGCGTCGATCATCACTTTGTTCGTCATGTTAATGACCCCCTCGAGTTCATTGCCGTACAGAATCGGAGCGCTGGCCATGCAGTAAACCGCGTGTTGGCCAACCTGGGGAATCAGGGTTCGATCGTTAATCCGCATCGGCTTCTTGGTTTGAGCACAGGTACCAGCGACGCCTTCGCCGAGGTTAAACGATTTGGTTTCGACTAGGCCATTGTTGATTTCATCCCGAACGTTAATCGGAATATTCCCCCACACCACTCGAATCTCAAGCTTGCGTGTGATCTTGTTGTAAATCATCAGATTGCCTTTTTGCGTCATCAAGACATCCACCGCTTTGTTCAACGTTTCGATGCAAAGCTTTTTGAAGTCATTGACGTTGGCAATCTGTTGATTGATATCATACAGCGTTTGAATATTCTTCAGAATCCGCTCGTTCTTTTCGTACTTAAGCGTCGAGTCGATGTTGGTTATCGCGATCGATGCCAATTCTTGGATAAAGGCGTAGTCGCTTTCGGGAATCTGCGAACCGTCCTCGCGCTCTCCAATGGTCAAGATCCCTAATACTTCGCCGCTTTTGATCAAGGGGCACCACACGTCGGATTTCAGCGTGTCGATATTCCATTGCTTCCATGCGTGCTTGAAGCGAGGCTCCTTTTGCATGTCGCGAACGCTGAATACATTTCCCTGTTGAATCAGTTGCCACAATAGCCCGTTGTTCTTCGGAAATTTGTACATGAAGATAGACTCTTGGAGTCCGCTTGGATGCGTGAACTTTTCGTCCAGCCCGAAATGCGACTTGACTCGAAAGCAGTGCTGGGAGTTTTCCAAATCATCCTTCAAAAGCACGGCGGTATTCACCGCGCTGTACTTTTCCCGAACGACCGCCATGAAGGTTTCGAGAAGTTGCTTGAGGTTGAGGATATTGCTCAGTCCCTTGCCCGACTGAAGTAGCGCTCGCATCTCAAAGATTTCAATGTCCTGCTCAATCGCTTTATGCTTGTAGTACTCAAGCTCGTTCTGCAAATTGCTCGGCTTGGTTGGAGCGGTGAGTGCCGTGGAATTAACCGGGGGGTTCACCAACTCAATGTGACCATCCAGGTAAGCTTCTTCCGCAATCCTACTCTCATCAGATTCAAACATCGAAGCGGATTGTGCCGTTGGAAGAACGATCGGAAAAAGCGAATCAACGCTATCGAGCTCCGTATTGAAGATCGGCTGGCTTGCGGATGGAAAGGAATCGTTACTCATGTGTCGCACGTTCTTTATGCATGTTTAAATACGTTCTGCTTTTGCCGCCGATGCGACGGTCCGTTTCAGCCATTCATGGAGCAGTTTTAAAATCGATTCCCTATTCGTTAGAAATGGAGTCGAGTGCCCGTGTAATCGGTACGATCCGCGTAGTTGATACGCGATCAACCGGGATGCTGTTCCACGATCTTTTTGCTGTTGGAACCTAGCTTACGAAAAATGCACGGCTCGGAAAAATTCAGTTTTACTGACAGAAGAAAGACAAAATCTGAAGTTCTTCCTTGGCTTTCGAGAGCACTACATTTGCGTTCTGGAATTGTTCAACCAAACGACTACAATACCCATTCGAAATAGTTAACGGACCTTGGTAGGCAAAGGACGCAGCATGATTATCTATGGAACGAACACCTATTTTCGCAGTAGGAAGGTTACACAACATGGATTCTGTGGTGCGTGCAGCAGCTTTTCCAAAATGCGAAGCTACACGGCCATGCCGTTCTTCCACCTGTATTTTATCCCCGTCATCCCACTTGGAGGACGGCGACGAACTCACAAGCTCTGCGCGAAATGCAACCAGGGGCAAAGCTTTGTGCCTACCGATTTCGAGAACATGATTAATTCGCTCAAGGATCGATCCGCCGATGCTATCCTCGCGTTGAAAAGCGGCGAACCAACTTTCGACAGCGACGATCCGAATGATGCTCCAATCGAATGCGTTCCATTTCTGCATAATGTAATGGACTGGCTTTACGCCTCAAGCGACGCCGCCTTTTGCGATAGCATGCTGGCTCAGTTGACAGAACCGGAGTGCAAATATGCTCAAGCAATGCTGCGAGGAGCGTTAGAGACCTATCGTGGCAAGGTAGATGATGCGATCAATTCTTACCAAGAAGCAAGCCAATACAATACCCAGCTGTTTCATTCACAACACCTTCGCGGGCAATTGCTCGCAACCAAAAAACGCTATCGAGAATGCACCGAAGCATTTCAAGCGGCAATCAGTCGTGCCACACCAGACGTGGAGTATCATCTTCGATTGGAGTTGGTGGATATCCAGACAGTCGCCAAGCAATACGTTGAGGCCGCAGCCAACTTCGGCTGGCTTCTTGCTGCGAAACCGGAACTACTTAGCAACAAAGACTTCATGAAGCTTGTCACAAAGAACAAAAAGAAAGCTGGCATAGCCTGATCCAATTGATTCGGCAGTTACGGAACCCGATGCCAAGACGCGCTGTAGCTATGATCGCTGGAACTTTCTTGCCCTGCGAGACTCATTTCCAACGATGGGAATGAGCACTGAATCAATTTTACCGATTCGATTCAATTAACCTGACGGACTGATCAATAAGGATTTCTCCTGTCAATTCTCCAAGCGAAGTTCGACTGATGTACTCATACCGTGGAAAGCTTGCAAAATCGACTTTAGTCAGAATGTACCCAAATGCATCGTTGGTTAGGCCAAACAAAAGATTGTGTTTGCCTTGCATCTTTCGCTTGAGATAAAAACCAATGTTGGGTAACGCCTCACCTGGAATGGTCAAAATCTGTGCGTTCCCTAATTGAACCCAGTTGATCCGCGTCGTAATACTACGGTCTTGATTGTGCGGATACCCGGCAGGAACGCCGTCTGCTGCTCGAACCAGGCCTCCGAAAGGGCATTGAAATAGATCTGCGGATAGCCTTGCGCCCGCTGTTCCTTCACTTTGTTCTTGAAAGAAAGCCGGTCAAGGTTCGCCTTTTTGACCGACGCGCTCGTGCCGATGGCCCGG
>JANMNR010000114.1:0-15502 GCA_031368325.1 Pirellula sp. | reverse complement strand
TGGGCAAATTTTTGTTGACATGGGTTTTATAACCGATGAGCAACTGCAGTTGTTGCTCGAAGAACAGCAGCAACAACCCGGTGCGCTGTTGGGCAAGCTGGCGGAGGACATGACTCTGATTACCGATGAGCAGCTGGCGCAAGCTCTGGGTGAGCAGATGAACATGAAGGTGGTGAATCTTGGGGAAGCTCCTATCGCTCCAGAGTTGCTCGAAAAGCTAACCGAAACGATGGCGCAGTTGTACCGGGTGATACCGGTAAAGTACGACGGGCACCGATTGACGGTTGCGACCTGCGATCCACAGAATTTGAGTATCCAGGATGAGCTGAGGACGTTTCTCGGCTTTGAAATCGAGATGGTCGTTGCGACCGAGCGCGAGATCAAGGCTTCCATTGAGCGATTTTATTCGTCGGATAGCTTGAGTGTTGAAAAGATTGTTAAGGAGCTGGCCGAGGACACCGAGCTGTTCAAGCAGGCGACGAGTCTGTTGCAGGGAGAGAAGTTCAGTCTGGACGGTGCGGAGGCGTTGGCGGATAGTGCTCCGGTGCGCAAGCTGTTGAATCTGGTGTTGTTGTTGGCGATTAAGGATCACGCGAGCGACATTCACTTTGAGCCATTCGAAGATGAGTTTCGGATTCGGATCAAGGCGGAGGGGGTGCTGTATGAAATGGTTCCTCCACCGCGTCACCTTGCTTTTGCGATTACGACGCGAATCAAGGTCATGGCGAATCTTGACATTGCCGAGCGTCGATTGCCTCAGGACGGACGTATTGAATTGATGGTGGGTGGACACCAAGTGGACTTGCGAGTGAGCGTATTGCCAACGATGTTTGGTGAGAGCGTGGTCATGCGAATCCTGGACCGCTCTGTGGTTTCGTTGTCGTTGACCAAGGTCGGCATGGACGAAGTCACGATGGCCAGTTTTAGGAATATCATGAAGCGTCCGAATGGGATTGTGTTGGTGACAGGACCGACAGGTTCGGGCAAGACAACGACGTTGTATTCCGCTCTTTCCGAGATGAATGAGATCTCGGAAAAGTTGATCACCACAGAGGATCCCGTTGAGTATGACATCGACGGGATTGTTCAGATTCCGATCGATCACGATATCGGGGTAACATTTGCGTCGTGTTTGCGAGCGATTTTGCGACAGGATCCGGACATTATCCTTGTCGGTGAGATTCGAGATCTTGAGACGGCGGAGATCGCGGTCCAAGCGTCGTTGACGGGTCACTTGGTGTTTAGCACTTTGCACACGAATGACGCGCCCAGCACGATCACTCGAATGAAGGACATGGGTATTCCTACGTTCTTGATTACGGCGACGGTCGAAGCGATTTTGGCGCAGCGGCTTGTTCGGCGGATTTGTACGAAGTGTCGCGAGGAGTCTGATCCTCCGATGGAGATCTTGGTCGATATTGGTGTGACCGAGGAGACTCGAAGCCAGTACAAGTTCTACCGGGGTAAGGGCTGTGACAATTGCAACAACACGGGCTACAAGGGCCGTATTGGATTGTTTGAGCTCATGATCATGAATGACGATTTGCGAGACATGATTATGCAGAATGCGACTTCGGATGAGTTGCGTGCCAAGGCCGTTTCGTACGGCATGATCACGCTTCGCGATTATGGCAAGCAGTTTGTATTTGATGGATTTACAACTGCGGAAGAGATCGTGCGCGAGACAGTTCATGATCACTAGTTTAGAACGGCACACCGTGCCGTTTTCCCGGCCTTAACTATAAGAATTGCGATGCGGTAAACCTGCATCAACAACGCGTATTAACTGACGCCTGAACTACTGAGGACACACATTATGCCTGTATACCAATTCGAAGCCATGGATCGTACCGGTCAAGAAATCCGGGACGTTATAGATGCGCCGAGCGAAGAGGAGGCGCAGAATACGATTCGGCAGATGGGTTACTTCGTAACCAAGCTGTCGCTCAAGAAAGGGGTGCAGGTCAAGGAGGTCGGCAAAAAGCGGAAGCGTCCGTTCGCGATGGGCGGTGCCAAGACCAAGCACATTTGCACATTCACACGGCAGTTGTCGATTCTGCAGGACGCAGGCCTACCGATTTTGCGTTCGTTGAAGATTTTGGAAAACAACCAGAAGCCGGGCAAGTTAAAGAATGCGTTGATGGACGTGTGCGATGAAATCGAGACGGGCTCAACGCTTTCGGAATCGATGTCCAAGTGCCCCAAGGTTTTTAGTCGCCTGTATGTCAACATGGTTAAGGCGGGTGAGGCTGGCGGTGCATTGGAAACGATTTTGCAGCGCTTGTCGGAGTTTCTCGAGCGGTCCGAGTCGCTGAAACGCAAAGTGAAGGGGGCGATGATTTATCCGATTGCGGTGGTGATGGTCGCGATTGGTATTTTGGCAGGGATTATGTTCTTTATCGTTCCGACGTTTAAGAAGATGTTCGATGAGTTCGAGCTTAAGTTGCCGGCAGCAACGCAGTTGTTGATGGCGATGAGTGACTACGTAACGACGTATTACTGGTTGATGTTCTTGCTGCCGATTTGTTGTTGGTTGGTAGGCAAGATCATCCGCAAGTTTAAACATGGGCGGATGGGATTTGACCAATTCATCATCAAGGTGCCGCTCTTCGGTGGCTTGATAGAGAAGAATATTTTGGCTCGAACAACACGGACATTAGGGACGCTTGTGACGTCGGGTGTGCCGATTTTGGAAGCGCTCAACATTACCCGCGAGACATCGGGCAATGCGATGTTTGAGAGAATCTTTACGAAGGTGACAGAGGCGATTCGTGAGGGTGAAGTGATTTCGAAGCCCATGAAGGAGAATTCGGTTCCTGGCTTTCATCCGTTGGCATTGTTTTATTGGGCTTGGACCGGTGCATTTCCTGGAATCATGATCATGTCGGTCGCTTTAACTTCGGGTCGCGGAGTCAATTCTAAGAAGGACGCAGCGGGGAATGTAGTCAAGGAAGTTGCGAAGAAAGGTGTGAAGCCACCTGATGGAAGCGCGTTGATCACGGTCGGTCTAGGCGCGATCGCAATCGGTGTGGTCGTCGCTTGTTTGCTGTATTTGCTCAAGATGAATTCCCGGGTGATGGATGACTTGGTGGTCAACATGATCGACGTGGGTGAAGAGACGGGCGAGCTCGATACCATGCTTTATAAGATTGCGGACAACTATGACGAAGAAGTAAGCGTGATGACAGAGGGTTTGACCAAGCTGATTGAACCGATGTTGATCGTGTTTCTAGGGGTCGCGGTCGGATTCATTGTGATCTCCTTGTTCATGCCGCTGATCTCGCTGATCACCAGCTTGTCGGGTTAAAAAGTGAGGTTCGGCATTCCATGCCGAACGCCAGTCTGTGGCCAGTTAGAGGCCAATAGCAAAAGCCAACGAACCAAAAGCCAATAGTGGAGGAAGAGCAAATGAGTCGAACAGTTTCGGGTTGGATACGAACGAGGGCGAGTCGAGCAAAACGAGGTTTCACGTTGGTGGAATTGCTCGTGGTCGTCGCGATCATCGGTTTGTTGGCAGCGCTGTTGGTGCCTGCTGTGTTTGCCGCTCGAGCGGTATTTGAAAAAGGCGCTGTTAAGTTTGAAGTGCAGTCGCTTAACGATGCCATTGAAAAGTACAGAAGCAAGTACGGTGATTACCCCGCCGACGGAAGTTCCTGGCCCGTCATGGAGCGACACTTTCGCAAGGCATTCCCTGATATATTGAATTCAGAGCTGAGTTTGATGAACCCGGCCAACGGAACGAGTTTAGATCGCGCCGAGGCACTGGTGTTTTTTCTTGGTGGGTTCAGCACAGACAAGCAGAGACCATTCACGGGCAAAGGCGGCCCGATTGTTAATGTAGGAACCGTTGCGGCGCCGGTATACCGGTACAACGGATCGCGTGAAAATTCGTTTTATGATTTTTCGACGACCAGGTTGACATTAGATGATGTAGGAACCGGAGGTACTCCGGCTCTCTTGTCAAATGACGAAGCGCTTTTTGCTGGTTCGGTAAACGATCCCTTCCCGGTTTTCATGGCGAGGAACAACACGGTCGTTAAGGGAGCGCCCTACGTTTACTTCGATAGTCGAACCTATTTTGCAAACATCGGGACGCCAGCGGCTCCAATCTATAATTGTTATCAACCCTCCAACATTGTATCCGTCACTAACGCTAGCTCGACGCGAGGAGAGTTTGGTGCCGTACGTCCTCATCTGGACTCCGTTTCATCAACCGGTGCATTTGTATTTCAGAACAACAAGACGTTTCAGCTTATTGCTCCTGGACGCGATGGCAAATATGGAGGTCGACTAGTCGCTCTAGGGGCACAGTGGTTTACCTTGGCGGGTAAGTCATACACGTACAACGGAACAGTCATGGTTCCGGACGCTGCGTCCACCTCCAAATTCGCTTTGAATGAAAACAATGGCATTGTCGATAACCCAGCTTACGACAACGCGAGTAACTTCACAGAGCTCAATACGTTGGGTGACGGAGCTCAATAGCAATTGTTTTGCTTCGGTAGTGCAAGTCGATTTTCACGGAGACTGTTTATGACAAGCCAAATCCAAAAAACGAGGGCAGGTTTCACACTAGTAGAGCTGCTGGTTGTGATTTCTATCATCGGTCTCATGTTTGGTTTGTTCTTGGTCGCTTACCAAGGCGCCGCACAGCAATCCAACGTACAGAAAACGCGTACGACAGTACAAAAGATTGGCGATATCTTGAATTCTCGCATGGAAGAGTACGCAAGTTATCCGTTAATACTGCGTACTCCCACGGGATTTCCTTTGCCTCCCAACACGACGCCCATCACCGCATCGCCGCCCGAGTCCAAAACGATACTTTTGGAGCGTGCAAGACTTTTGTGCTTGAGAGAATTGATTGCTATGGAGATGCCAGATCACCCAGATGATATCAAGTGGAGCGACAAGTGGGTGACGGTGCAGACAATGGCCAACTTTTTGAATAGTGTTCCTCAAACCATTCCTACCGGGCTCGCGGTTGGAGGTGCAGGAGTTTTTGTTCGCAACAAGCCTACGTCACGGGTATTTGGTTTGGCTCAAAAGCTAAGCAACGCGGCAGGTAGGCCGATTCCGGACTGGCAAACGACGAATGCCAATGCAGAACTTCTTTTTTTGGTCGTTGAGGATTCCGAGTTCGATGGCTCCAGTGCGATAGAATCGTTTGGTGCCTCTGAAATAGGCGATAAGGATGGTGACGGTCTCAACGAATTTATTGATGCATTTGGGCAGCCTATCCAATGGATTCGATGGCCGACCGCATTCGAGGGCATTTCTCGCTACCATCCAGACCTGTTGGATCCGGGAATCATTACAGGAAGCGGTGCGAGTCTTAGAGTTACGATTGAAACAGATCCGTTGGATCGAATGGCGGCAGATCCAGGATATGGGTCCACCCCTCTAAATATCAACCCTGGACCCGGTACAACGCCCCTCGTCATCAGTAGTGGTCGTGATAGACAATTTGGCATTCGCTTTGAGTTTGCAAATCCCATGGTAGGTACAACTTCCTACTCTGTGATTAACTCCCAATGGACCATTGCCGGCTATTTGTTTGGAGCTCGGATAACGGATCCATGGTACCCTCGCAATTCGCCTGCGGATGGTCTTGGGAGTCGGATTGATACATCAGGGGCATGGTCGGACAATGTTTCGAACTACGACGGAAATGCGGAGTCTCAATAATGGCAGGTTCTCGATCAAATCGATTGCACGTTAAGGTTCAGCCAGCATTTACGTTGGTAGAGTTGCTTACGGTTTTGGGAATTGCCGGCCTGCTGGCTGCGTTGATTCTTCCTAGCGTGAAAGGATTGCTGACAGATCGAAAGACGAGTCAAGCCGCCATCGTCGTTAGGAATTATATTGAAGCCGCTCGAGCTCGAGCGATTGGCAAGAATCGTTCGGTTTCGGTGGTGTTAGAAAGGCTATCTGGTCGGGCCGCCGACTTGAACGAAGATGGCGTGATCAACTTGATGGATGTGGATTCGAGCCTGACTCCCCCTCGGTTTATATCGTCTACCGCCACAAGTTTTTCAATTGCTTCTAGAACCACTCAGGCACCCGATCTCAATTTTCTTCCTTACAACAGCTGCATCAAATTGAGCATGGCAGAAGAGCCGTTGCCGGTGACTGATCACTCCGTGCCCGCTCCATTTTTGATTACAGCTAGGTCGCCGGGGGACGGTCTTCTCCCATCGATACCAACCATTTACGATCCGCTCATTCCACTCGCGGACGCAGATCAAATGTCGAGCGGGATTGGCGAAGTCCGCATCTTTCAGGTAACCATTCCGCCAGTATCGACTTTGACAAATGCATCCTCCTTATTAGGCGAGTACTTGATCGCAGGCAATGAAGTTAGTTTTGGATCGTCTCCAGCTCGCTACACAATTGCATCGCCATCGACACGAGCGCCGCACGACGCGTACTCTGCCAATGTGGCTTCAAATACGATTTGGTTTTCGGTCCTCAACGAGCGAGGTCTCGACGGGCTAGGTGAAATGTTAGCCAGTCCGTACATAAATATTCAGACCGGTTCTGTTTGGGCTCAGTTTAGAATTTTTCAAAAGCCAAAGACAATTTATACGCAAGCGATCCAGCTTCCTAAGGGAACTTGTATTGATTTATCGCTCAGCGGATTCGCGAGCGACCGTGCTGGATACTCCGATTACCGAGCGAGATTCGCTTCGGATTGGGTGATAGGCGGATCGAATGGCGTTCCTCGTCCCGACGAGCTTCGTCCTATCCATTTGGTGTTTTCACCCAACGGTTCGCTCTCGAGAGTGTATGCGAATCAAAAAGGAACCGGGGCAACGGTCAGCCCGCAGTCGATTCGAATCGATACCGTCGATGATGTGTTTTTGCATATCGGGCGCATCGATCAAGTGATTATGCCAGTGGACGCAGCGTCAAGGAGTAGGTCGAGAGCTGCTTTGGAATTCGCAGAAGCAAATGGTGTGAAGCAAAATCTAACGGATCCGAGTAGTTACATTCTTCGATTGTCGCCGAAGTCGGGGGCCATCACAGCCGCACCGATTACAAGATTTGTGCCCGAGCCAACTGACAATCTGTTTGATATTGTTAGCAAATCGAGGTTAGGCACTTATAACTCTACGATTACAGGTCAATAAGATGAGCACGATTCTATCGCCTCGCAATCATTTTATCCCAAGACTCGGTCTGACTGTGGTCGAGGTTTTGTTTGCGATGGTTATTATCCTTGGCGGGTTGGTCGGCGTAGCGGCGATGATTCCTTATGCGGGTCGTCAAGCGGAGGAGAGCTACAAAATCACGCAGGCGATTGCCGCGGGAGAAAGCGCGTTGGCGCAGTTCAATTCAAGTTCGGTTTTGCGACCTCGTCACGATGCTCCTTGGTTATACATTTCCGAGCAAGGTGCCCGACTGGCAACGCCGTCGTTAACCGAGTTTTACGTAAATGAATACAACTCGAGACTCCAGGCGCCGTATATTGCCCCCACGACTCCTTTAGCTCAGGCTGTTCTGCAAAACAATGTGATCGGAATGGGCATTTGTATTGACCCGCTGTTTTGGGGATACCAAACCAATATTGCTGGGTCGGGCAATTTTGCGAAAACGCGTTTCCCCTTTTACACGGAGATGATGCCGGGAAACTATGATCCTCTAGGAAGCGGTAGCGCTTTTTTCACGCCCAGGCTTCGCCGAATTAGCCTCTATGACCCAAGTTCACCTTTTGCCTCGCCTTCCGTTCCGCCCCGATGGTTGCGTTTGCCCGCCGCAATACAGTTGGCGACGGTGGGCGGCGGCGATTTAATTCAGGCCAATCCAGAGGTGGATAGGAGCTCGGCTCCGTTGCGTGGCGAATATATTGATTCCACGGGAGCCTTGATTCAGTCACCAACTTCGGCTGCTTCGGTCTCTTGGTTAGCCACGCTGACCCCTGTTGATGAAACCCCGGTTATCAATCGAGAATTACTAACTGGCTCAACAACATCCTTGGTTTTCGCGCCTGAGAACTTTAACCTCGCGGTGGTTGTTTTCAGCAAGCGGGATGTAAGGGATTTGAATTTGGATCCTGCTACCGGCATTGCCGCAACGGGAGTACTGCCAGTGAGTGAACGGATTGGTTTTTTGAATGGCTCTGGTGGTGCTCCGTTGCTGGAATGGAACGCTGGGTCGTTTGATATTTTGATTGAGGCGGATTCCAAGGTGGATCCAAGAATCAAAATTGGAGATTGGCTTATGCTCTCTCGTACCACCACCGTTCAAGTGAACCAGCAAGTGCCTTTTGCGTTTGCTGATTCGTTTCGGCAACGCCACAAATGGTACCGAGTGATTGGGGTCAGCGGAGACAGCTCGTTTCCGAGAGAAGTTCGGGTGGCAGGAGAACCGTGGTCCTGGACCAGACACGAACAAAGTATCCTTGCTGCGGGAAGGCCGTTGGCTTGGCCGCCGACGGCAGTAACTCTTTTAAAGAACGTGATTCAAGTTCACGAACGCACAGTCAGTCTCAGTTTGGACTAGTAAGTAACCCACTCTCCACACACACGACCGAGAGAGGTAAAGAAAATGACATATCGATCACGTTGTATACCACGCGGCACAGAAAGACCAATGATGTTTAGGAAGAACAAACGAAAGCAGCCTGCTCGCGGTTTGATTTTGCTCATCGCCCTTGGCATGCTGGCTCTCTTTTCGCTTCTGGCCGTTACATACGTAATTGCCGCAGGAAGTTCTAGAACTGGCAGCAAAGCAGTTTTGGTTCGGTCGAGAAACGATAATATTGGATTGGCTGGGACTGCGGAAAAAGTCGCCAATGCAATGCTTCGCGGTACAACGGATCAGAATTCGACTTTTTACAAAAAGGACTTGCTTGGCGATGTTTACGGAAGCAATCCCATCACCGTCTTTTTTGGGCACGTTCCGGTTTTGCCTCCACCCGCTACCCCTAACCCGTATTGGTGTGTTGCCGTTGATGGCGGAAGCGGGGCTCGATACCTAAAGGTTTCTCTAAACCAGGCGACGGCAAGTGGAGTTGGGCTTCCCACAGAAGGCTTATCGCCAAACGAGAACGAATACAATTCGCGGTTGCTGACAGTGCTCGAAGGACCACTCGCAGGACAGACTTTTCGAATTCTGAAGTATGTCGGATTTGTCCGTCATCCGGATAGTCTTCCAGCGAGTAGCGCGGACGACAAGAACTTTGCGCAACTATTTGGCGGCGTTGTCCAAGCCGGAAAGAGACTTCCTTGGACAGCACCCTCGACATATTCGGATTTCCATGGGCAAGATATCGACTACTCCGTCTTGATTGACCTAAGCGAAATACAGGGGAATGTGTTTACGGGGCAGTTTACAAATGCTATTGGTGGAATTGAAAATCGGACTAGGCCATTGACCGAGTGGCTTTTGGCACCGACAGATTTGTTTTTTCGACAGTACCCCAATGTGGGCTACAAGTGTGTAATCAACGATGCACCCTTTAACAGTCCTGGAATTGGAATTGAAGACAACATCCTCGCAGTAGGATTTGGCGGCATTGATGGTCGAAGCATAATGAGCGCGCCAACACTGCCCGGCGGCATTGCATCGGGGATTTCACCCGCACTTCTGACCGACTTCAAGGATCTGAATAATCTTGGACTAGTCGTATCGAGGCTCCCCGGAATTGGAGTGCCACGTACTCTCCCGACGCAGGCATTGCTGAACGGGAACAGCAATGAAGGTATCGATGTTCCAGACTATCGCGATCCCTGGCTAGCGCACCAAAGCGTTTACTGGAACACCGTATCGTCGACATGGGAAAACAATATCATACCATCGATGCACCGACCGGAAGTGATTCATTACATCGCGGGTGTCTTTGGGAATCCATCGGCGCTTAGCCCGGCGCAGGTTAATCAATTGTTGCGGCTGATTGATGCCTCGACGTCTAGAATCATGAGCTATGGCTTTGGGGTTGTTTCTAATCCTAATTTTCGCTCCGACGATCCACTGTATCCTCGTCTTCCGGCATCTTTTACTTGGAGCACGCCACCGACCGTTCCAGAGATCCTTACGTTGCAGTCCTATGTTGCAAGCCAGATCATTGGTCCGTGGGATTACGACAATGATGGCGACGGAATAAACGACAGCGTGTTGGCAGATGCTGGAATGCCTGCCACACGTGGCCCCGACGGAAAGTTGCTAAAGCCAATCATGGCCTTGCTGATCCAGGATCTCGATGGACGCCTCAATGTGAATGTTCATGGCGATCGAATCCAGGGACGAGTCGGCTATCCTGCGTTTGCATCGTTGGCGGGATATCGAAGGACTGGAGAGTTAATCTCGCAGGGTTCTGGTTTTGGGCCTGCGGACATTTCATTAAACGGGATTTTGAATCACGTTCCCACTCTCATTACAAACCCGATTTTTCAAATTGGTGGTGTTGACCATACGACTTTTTCTTTCTTCGACGATCGTTATGGTGCGCGTCGCTATCGTGGACGCCTTCGCAATATGTCCGAAGCGTTTCGAACTACTGTATTTGACGATTCAGGCTTAGATCGAATGCCTGGTCGGCGTCTTGCGGGGCTGCCGGATGACGATTGGGTGAGCCAACGTTTCCAACGAGAAGGAAGCGGAGCGGGTTACTCTGGTCGTCGTTCGAGCGTCGGCGCAACATTTGACGTTCGCGGCAATTTAGTATTCGTCCCGCCGGTAATGGATGATGCGAATCCAACGGCGCCGTTTGTTGTTGCAAGTCCTTCTGAAACGGCGGATGACCCGTACGATGCATCCGCCCTTTCCAGCGGTTCGGGCGATGACCCGTTCAGCATAGCTGACTTAGAGAGTTTACTTCGTCGTTACGATACGGATGCGAGTAGTTTACCGAGTCGTCTGAAGGAGCGATTGCTTCAGGATCCTCGTAATCGCATAGTGTCCACAGATATGACAAGTCCATACGACGTCAATAAGTTACTATTAGCGTCCCAAGTTCTAAAGCAACTCACTGTTCGCAGCGTAGAGCTGACTCACCCGAAACTGGGGGCTGCAATGGTGGAAACCAGCGGTACTACGGTCACAGGTGTTAATAGCTCGCCGACGAGCTTTATCGAATTCATTAAGATGTTGCACAAGCAAAGGTTTCAAAACCGAAGTGCGGGCGATCTGGACTTGAATACTGCTGCGATGGCATCGTTGTTTCCGATCGACTTCGCCCAAGGACTCCGTATGGACCTCAATCGTCCTTTCGGAAACGGCATAGACAGCGATGGCGACGGCCAAGTCGACGAACCCCAAGAGATTACATTGCTTTTAGAAGCAGAGCCGTTTCTTGCTTACAACAGTGGTGTTCCGAGCGTTTCTACCGTTCCGGGAAACTATGGCCGCGAAGTCGCACCGAGCGCCGGCGCATCGACACGTTTACGATTGGGTTCTCGTCAAGCATTTGCAAGAAGTCTCTATTGTTTGGGACAACTGATTATCCCGCGTAGCTACGCATTTCCGTCGATGACGGGCTTAACGGTAGGATCGTACGATTGGTATCGAGTTCGAGCGACAGCCATTGCGCAATGGGCGGTCAACGTAGTAGATTTCCGAGACTCGGACGCGGCAATGACCCGTTTTGAATTCGATATTTTCCCGTTTGGGATTGGTGCTATTCCAACAGGGGCACCGTCTACTCTCCCAGCTACTATTACGAATAAGTTCCCGTTCTGGGCACCGGATTACGTAGCAATAGCTGCCGCTGGCGTGCCAAAGGAATTTTGTGGCGTGGTTTGGGGAATGGAAATGCCTGAACTGCTTTTGACCGAGTCGCTTGCTGCTCACGACAAGGGGCTCCGCGATACTGATACGGATACGACCGGAAAGACGACTACCGATCCAACGTCTCCAGACGACGATTTTGATCAGTATCGTTTTCCTCTCGCCTCGTTGTTTTTGGAGCTTTACTGCCCACGGTCAACAGCAGCGCCCAGCAGCCTGATCATTCCACAAGCCCCGTCAAGTCTATATGCGATCGCCAGCGATGGAACGCTGAAACTAAGGATTGGAAGGATGAATCCAAGTGGGACTTATGGAGATCAACCGGTATGGCGAATTGGAATTTCCGAAAATAACCCAGCCGATCATCCAAATATACTCCTACAAGCAACTCGTGCACCGGGGACTCCCAATCCGATGCATCAGATTACCCACCAGGTTAGTACCCTCACCGATCTAACAGGTACGGCCACTGGTACGCCAGACGCGATACTTGGGTCGGGATTGTATAACAACCTAGGCTCGACCGGGACAACTCCTCCTGCTGATTTTGACCGGATGGTTTGGTTTTCTGGGTATTCTGGCCAAACCATTCCGAACCTGCCAACTGCGGATCAAGACCGCCGTATCTATTACAATCGATCGGCGTATGTTGGAGCAAATGTTCATCCCGATGGTACTCCTTTGTTGTCTGGCGGCTCCTATCTTGTAGTAGGCCCACGAGCTGAGACACCGATTGGATCTCTCGCAAACAACCCGTTCACGGGAGCTGCATGGCCAGCGACCTTGGTGAGGTCAAGCCTGACCACGGGTACTTCAATCCCTATTCGATCGCCAAGTCATCAACGAATCCAGCTTTTTCCTAACTCGGTTTCGACCTCGTTTCTTGACGGAACGTCTGCTGAATCGGTGTGGTTGACGCCATCCGCTTCGGCCGACAGGATTCGTCCGGCACTGGGAATGGTCTGCGGTACAAATGCTCCCTCTGCTTCATGGAACGCGAATTTTCCTGATGGAGTTGGGTTGAATGTTTCTTTACCGTCTCCCGTTGCCGGTACGTACCTTTGGGCGACTCGACCATCTATGCAAATCAACATCGATGATAGGAATCGATCGGATGGCTCGTTGGGTTATGGTGAAATTCCACCAGATTCATGGATTAGTATTGCGGGAGCAACGCTTCCTGCCACGGTCTCTGGTTCGCTTCCAGATCGCCCGTTTGATTATCCAGACCCAAGTGGTGGTCCCACGCTCAATCCCATTTTGAATCCTGATCCCGGTTCTGGAGGTACGCCGATGTACAACACGGGGACGTATTCAAATGTACGAGCAGCATATCTACAACGGCTAGCAGACCCCGAACTTGGGTACGATCCCGTGACGAATCCGTACATCACGGTGGACTGGATTTCTATCGACTTAACCGTGTTCAACGGCGAAGCGCCTCCGTCGGCGCCTGGTGGTGGAGACACACATAACACAACGACCCAAGTCGCAAGTGTCGCGTTTCAATCGCGGTACAAGGATGGTGACGTATCAACCTCAACAGGTAAAGATACCGTTGCAGGAAGTGGCCAACCTACGCTGCCCGTTTCCGCAACGGTTCGTGGGCGAAGTTACCATTCACCGTCCACCGCCCAATTGAGAACAACGATTGCTCAACCATCTCCGACAGTTGCAAGCAGATATCCGTCTTACTTTATGCATCAACTCGGGTATACATCGCCTAGAAGTACGAGCAATCCAGGTAGTAGTGCGACGACACTCGGCTATCTAAATGTTGGATATCGTGGAACTGCTCTCGCAACCGCTGCACAGAGCGGGACCGACCTTTCAACGGCGTACGATGGATTTGGACCACCGTTCAGCAGCGTCGACCCAGCCCTTAGCGGTGCCGCGGGCAATATGACGTCTATCGCTTGGTACAATCGCCCATTTGCATCACCGCATGAGTTGATGCTGGTTCCATTGACTGGTCCTGGCCAGTTTGGTTTTTATCACACTGTTTTCACGGATGACAACGACCAAAGACATCCGTTCCGATTTTTGCCAAGTTTTCAGACGATGAATGCATGGCGAGTAATCCACAACTCAACTTTCCCGTTACCAACTTATGGACCAACAGGATCTCCACCAACCATCGATTTAGACTTCGACCAAGTAGGTTATTGGGGACAACCGAATACTCAAACAAAGCGAACGGGTGGTGCAACCGGTGAGTTTGCTGCGGCCATGGAAGCCGACTGGCCGTTGATTTTGGAATTTGTAGAAACGAGGCCACCGTTCGCTGATGCGCAAAAAGTCTACAATCCGGCATCGGTTGAGTTTGCATTGAACTCGGCATACCCAGGTGTGCGACCGTTAGATCCGGGAACGACGCCTGCATCCCCATTGTTTCGCAACCAACGATTCGCCGATCGATTCTTTGACTCGCGAATCCGAAACGATTACATGTCGCTTGGAGAACCACAGGTATTTCTTGGGCCAACTTTGCGAGCACCCTTCAACCTATCTTCAAGCTTTCGGGCTGTGGGTAAGGTCAATTTGAATACAATTGCTCAGGAACCCAATGTGGGGATGTTGGCACGTAGCTCAGTATTGAAAGGGCTTGAGTACAACTACTTGGTCGGTACCGACCGTAACAGTGGAGCTACAGACACGGATACATTCGACGCGCTCACTGAGCAGTTCATGAATACGCGCCGTGGCTACAGTGTTCTTCCAGGGGATCCTGGGCACAATTCGCCGTTCTTTGCATCAAGTTCAAATCCGAATCTTGCTCCGTATCTGCACTCGTATTACCCATCGCAGTTTGTCGGTGCCTATAGATCGCCGCTTACGTCGAATCTTGCTCCGTATGTTTCCGACCCAACGGCTTTGGCAAAGATGCGAAGCAAGTTTGGAGTGGAAACCACGTTGGCAAGATCCTTTAACCTTGCTAATCAAGATGCGGCATCCTTGCCTGTTTCAGGTGCGACAACGGATGCGATGTTATTTTCGCCCAATAGTGTCACCGGTGTGGCGGGCAGCTTCGCGCCAACGGTCGCTGCGACTCAGGACGCACAGAGAAATGCATTTACACGTTTGCAACGCGAAATGCGTCTACCCAATCTAATCACCAACCAGTCAAACGTTTTTGCGGCTTGGGTGACAGTCATGCTCTACGAGTATGACCCCGTCACTGGATTCGGTAATGAGTATTTGGATGAGAATGGACTTCCCAAACGAGAGCGAATGTTTTACATCATCGATCGTTCTGTACCGGTGGGATACAAACCTGGCGAAAACTTGAATACGGACCGCACCATTTTGCTAAAGCGCAAATTGGATTGAGAAAGGTCAATGCATTGCTTATCTCGTCGCGTCGTCGTATTTCCATCGTATCTGAAAGATGCCTTGTCATGAAACTAACCTACCCAACTTCAAAACGCGGCTTAACGTTAATTGAAGTGTTGATCGCAACTACTCTGACGCTATTAATGATGCTGGCCTTGGCGCAGGGATTCAAATCCTTGAGCGAGACTGTTTCTGCAGGGCGATCACGGTTGACCCTCAGCGATCAACTGCGAGGAATCAGCTCGTTGCTTCGAAGCGATTTGTCTGGCCTTACAGTCGACAGCAGCAATCCTCAGAGTTCCCTTTCTGCGAACGGCTATTTCAAATACTACGACGGGCCAATTTCAGATTTTTCAGCGACGTTGTTTAATTTTCTTACGACGGGAACCGTTGAGGAACGGTTGAGCGCAAATCGTTGGGGGGATATCGATGACATTGT
>JANMNR010000112.1:0-2889 GCA_031368325.1 Pirellula sp. | reverse complement strand
CGTCACGGTGGAGGGGCAGCTGTTGATGCTGCGCGATACCGACGGCGATTTGCGATCCGATTCGACTGAAGTTTGGCTTGAGGGTTTTGCGACTGGCAATCCGCAGTTGCGAGCGAATCATCCTACGATCAACGCGGACGGTTGGCTCTACATTGCGAGCGGTTTGCGTGGAGGGAAAATCAAAGCGACTTTGCCCTTTGGCAATCCGACGTTGGAACGGATCGACTTGACTGGCTGCGATCTTCGCGTTCACATGCTAACAGGTCGAGTGGAAAGCATCGCGGGGCCATCGCAGTTCGGGCTATCGTTCGATCAATTCGGGCACCGCTACGGATGTTCGAATCGAAACCCCTGTTTTGAAATTGTTAGCGAGCGAGCAGATTTGAGCATGAGTCCGCTTTCGGGACTCGCGACTGCTCTCCACGATGTCTCGCCAAGCAATGCCGCTTCAAGGGTATATCCGTTGGTCAACGCCTGGACAACTTCCAATTTGCATGCAGGCCAGTTCACGGCCGCCTGCGGCGTGCTCGTAACGCATAGTCGACACTTTCCAGACGCTTCGTTTGCGACCACCCTGACTTGTGAACCAACCGGTTCGCTGGTGCAACGTCGATCGATGATACGAACGGGTGGTCTTTTGCAAGTGACCGGCGAGGCGCCCCAGCGCGAGTGGCTGGCAAGTCACGATCCTTGGTTTCGCCCAGTTGATCTTTACGAAGGCCCCAAAGGAGATATCTACGTGGTCGACATGTATCGCGCGGTCATCGAACATCCCGAGTGGGTGCCGGCCGAGCTCAAAAATCGACCGGATCAACGTCAAGGCGACTCGCACGGCCGCATCTATCGCGTGACGCGAGCCGATAGCCGCAACGCCAAAGGGAACTCGTTGGCAAATCAACCATCAAGTACCGCCGATAGGTTAAGCCATCCTGACATGTGGTGTCGAAGCACCGCATCGCAGGCTGTTCTCGCCGCTGCGACCAAAGGACAGAAGGACCAGTTTGTAGAAACGCTAGATGCAATTTGCAAAAACCCGTCTTCGTCTATCGGTGCTATCGCAAACGCTTGTTGGCTGTTGTCCGCGTGCGATGCTCTCGACGAATCAGTCGTTCATTCGTTGATGAAATCCCAAAGCGCCGAAATTCGAAACGTTGCTTGGTCGGCCATGCGTCAGGCCTCGCCAATGTGGCCCCAATTGTGGAAACAAGTCGCTGTACACGTGTTCGATGATCCGCGTGCAACGATCGATGAAATGCGAGCCGCCGCATGGTTCATCGCCGCCTTGCCCAAAGAGGAGCCCAACACGACCCATGCGTACTTGATGGAACGTTATGCTGAGCAGGCGGCTAAATCGCTCTTTCGGACCAACGATCCAACGCATTTGTGGATGGCTATCACAGCAGCTTGGAGGGATGAGGCTCTCTCATTCCTGTTGCAATACCAAAACGTCGCTCGGAGTGTAAGCGGAGAGCTTGGTTCGATCGCTCGAGACTCCTTGGTGCGCATGGCAACGCGCGCCGCCCAACAACCTTTCTTGAACTTCGCCATTCAAGAATACGCTGAGTCCTTGGCGCAGGAACTTACTGACAAAATCTCGCCTGCGGCCCGCTCAACTAGTTTCGCGATCTTGGAAGGGTTTGCACGCTCAGGAAAACTGTCTATACCACCGAACAGTGAATTGGAGAGAATAGTGCAAACGTCTGCGTCGGACAAATCTACCACGAACCAACTGGCCGCCATTTCGATATTGGCTACCAGTAAAACAGCGTCGTCGAAAAGTCTTGCCTTGAAAATGCTCGAGGGTTCCGATCGCAGCTTGCTCAAGGCCGTGATCGCTACGTGCTCTGTTCACGATACACCTGAGTTTTCAACGTGGTTGCTCGAGCGCTTTCCATCCGCATTACCTGAGATCAGGCAAGAGCTCTTCAATGCAATTCGAAGCAACCCAAAACGTCTTGCGTTGCTGGTCGATCAACTCGAGGCCGGCAAACTGTCAACCAAAATTTTCGATGCGTCGCAGATCCAAAACTTGACTGCGGTGCGAGACACGTTGATCGCTCCTCGACTTGCCAAGGTTTTTGCGAATTCTATCAATACCGATCGTCAAAAGGTCATCGATGATTACTCAAATCGGTTGGCAACGATTGAAGTCAATCCGAACAACAACCGTGGCAAAGCGATCTTCGCAAAGAACTGCTCGGCCTGTCAGAGGCTTGACGGTGTTGGCACAACGGTTGGTCCCGAGATCTCGGACTCAAGAGAGCAATCGTTCGAAAAAATGCTCATATCGATCCTGGACCCGAATCGATCGATAGACGCGAACTACTTTCGCTACCTAGCTAGGACGGATGAGGGAACGGTGGTCGAGGGTTTGCTCAAGGATTCGAATTCGCAAACGATTACGTTACAGAGCCAGAACGGTGCGCTCACCACGTTGAACCGCGATGATATCGAGGAGCTAAAAAGCTCTGGAACCTCGCTTATGCCTGAGGGAATCGAATCTCAAATTTCAGCAAATGATATGGCGGAACTACTCTGGTATGTCAAAAACTGGAGATACGCAGCAGAAAACATACCGGCTAATGCGGTCATCAGCAAAAAGTAAGTGGTAGTCTAGAGCAATGACATAACTGGTATAGCGTCTAGTTGAGGACATGTGTTATACATTGCCTTAATTCAAGGAGGAATGAAATGCGTGCATATTCTATGGACTTGCGTCAACGAGTAATTGACGCATGTGATTCTGGGCTTGGAACAAGTGAGGTAGCTCAAACTTTCAGTGTTTCGCCAGCATGGGTTCGTCGCATGAAACAACGCCGTCGGGAAACGGGTTGTATTGGCCCCACAGTTCAGCGTCGAGGCAGTATTCCTATTCTGTCCAAACACGAA
>JANMNR010000049.1:0-13864 GCA_031368325.1 Pirellula sp. | reverse complement strand
CAACGCATTACGCTGCTCGATGGTACCGGCCACCACTATGTCCTTGAAGTCCAGGTTGATCTGCGCGATGGTTGTGTCCGGCAGTCTTGCGTTCATTCGGATCACAAGCAAGTCATTTACATAGCGCATGCTGTGGTAGACGCGATAAAACAACAGAATCTCTTCGATTGCCGCGTCTGCACTATCGGTCACATAGTACAAGTGCACGTCCTCGGGGCTGATCAATTGTTGGCTCAGCAACTGAGACTTGAAGAAGGATTCTAGTCCGGTCCAGAAACTTCCGCCGGGCTCGTCCAGCAATACCAAAGGAAACATCGCTTGCTTACCGGTCTGCAAGAGAGTCAGTACCTCCAGCGTTTCATCGAGGGTGCCAAATCCGCCTGGGCAGCAAATCACCGCGCTGCATTCTTTGACAAACATCAGCTTGCGAGTAAAAAAGTACTTGAGGGTGACGAGTTTGGGATCCCCTTGGATGTATGGATTTGCGGACTGCTCAAATGGAAGCATGATGTTGAGCCCCATCGACATTTCTCGACCAGCACCCTTGTGCCCGGCTTCCATGATGCCGCTACCGGCACCAGTTATGACCATCCAACCACGTTCTGCAATTTTCCGGCTGACCTCAACCGCTTGGATGTAGTTTGGATGCTCTGCTTTCGTTCTTGCCGACCCGAAAATGGTGACCTTTCGGCGGCGACGAAACGGCTGAAACACTTTGAAAGCGTACCTAAGCTCGCGTAGTGTTCGGCTCAATATTTTTAGGTCGCCGCGAGTTGTTCCGTCCAAATAGAGCCGATCAACTGTTCGCCGCATCATGTCGATAAGATCGTCACTTTCCAACGCCGACGGCAATTCATCTGCCGGTTGCGGACGTGACTTTTCGTCTTCGCCAAGCGCTTCGGGTTGGATCTGAAGCGGCGGTATGGGCAATTCTGGTACTTCATCGATCATGAAGAGATTCCTGGGCTTTTTCAAAAATCCAAATGACTGAAGCTCAACGAGCAATTCGGAGGTCCATTCCACCGATTAAGTGCATTGTAATCAAATAACCGGAATCGCAGTATCCGGACACCATCGCAACGATTACGCGGAATGGCAGGTGTTGGACATAAATGAAAGAAGTTGGCGCGTTTTGCCAACGAAAAGACGAAGGGTTGCATGGTCGTGCACCGTGTTACGGTGTTGGACGCAAGAGCCAGCATCGCGGGAACAAGGCCCGTTTTATTATTCCGCGAGCAATTCTTCGATAATCTTCTCAATCGTCTTGTCGACCGTTGCTCCCTCCCAGTTGAGTTCGCCCTGCCACCAAAAACGAATGTAGCCTTTCTTGTCAATCACGTAGACGGTCGGCCACATGGTGTTAGACCAAGCGTCCCAGTTGCTGCTCTTGATGTCAATCAACACCGGAAACTTAAAGCCCTTGTCCTTGGCCGCGTTTTGAACTTGCTTTACATCTCGCTCGGCCGCGGTTTCTGGCGTTTGGATTCCGATAACGCTGACCCCACGTTGAGACAACTGATCATGCCAACGGTTGTAGTGGTTAAAATTCGCGACACAATTGTGGCATTGAAAAGCATAGAAATGCAGGAGGACGACCTTGCCTTTATTATCTGCCAGCTTCGTCGCAACTCCACCAGCCCAGTGGCCGCTGTCGATGAGTTCGGGAGCCAGCGGGTAGATCCGCGTCAGCTTTTGGGTGTCGAACGAATTGCCCATCAATTTGCTGAAGGCGGTCCTTTGCGTACTCGTCAAGGTTTCAGCAATTCCCTTTGCCTCAGCCTCTTTTGCAGCCTGGGCCTCGGCTATCAATTTCTGATCGTTGGCTTTAGCTCCCTGAAGTTTTTTTGCCACTTGATCAGTCGTCGTATAAAGATCGGTCAGCTTGGTCACTTGAGTCTTGGTTAGGTTGACCGATTTCGCGACATCCGGTCTAGCAAAAATACGCGTCCCTTGCGATTGAAGTTCGATTTGCTTTAACCTCGTCATTTTTTCGGGCGATACATATTTGCTAAGGGTATCAATAAGCAATTGCTCTTGTTTGGCGATTACTTTTCGCTGCTCTTCCTCCGGCCGAATTCGAACTCGCCACCATAGGCCATCAATCACAGCCAGCTCTTTTAAGAAGGAATTCAGCGTATCGCCCTCAAGTCCCAACTCCTTCTGGACCTCGGGCGCGTGAATCAGCTTCAGTAAATTCTGCGGAACTACCTTGAGTTCGGCAGAAATAGGCTCAAACGCGACTGGGTCCGAGGCAGTTGTGCTCGAAGGTAGACAAAAAGAAAAAACCACCAGCGCAAGACTTACACGATGCTTTAACGGATCGGAAAGTAGAAACATGAATTCACCAAGGAGGTTCGTTTGGAAAATCAAAAGCATACCGACCTGACGTTGTAGATCGCAAAATCCTTACACTTCATTTGGAAATTTTTCCTATCAAATTGCTTGATTTTTGAAAGCGTCATTGCGCCTCGTTCGGTGGTTCGAGCTGAGCGACCAGCGTCGATCCGTCCCGGGTTCAGCACACGGACGAATTATCCGGTACCTTACTAGCAGTCTACGACATTGACTGCCAGTCCTCCAAGCGAAGTCTCTTTGTACTTTATCTGCATGTCGACGCCGGTTTGTCGCATCGTTTCTATGACACGATCTAGCGATACAAAGTGCTTGCCATCCCCGTAAAGAACCGCAAGTCTTGCCGCGTTGATCGCTTTGGTTGCCCCCATCGTGTTTCGTTCAATACAGGGGACCTGCACGAGTCCGGCAATCGGATCGCAGGTCAATCCAAGATTGTGCTCCATGCCAATTTCGGCTGCATTTTCGATTTGCTCGACCGTACCACCCATGCAAGCCGCTAGTCCGCCGGCGGCCATGCTACATGCGACGCCAACTTCTCCCTGGCATCCCATTTCGGCGGCTGAAAGCGATGCGTTCCGTTTGTAAAGCAACCCGATCGCACCTGCTGTTTTGAGGAATCGGTGTATGCCCGCGCGATCTGCGTTGGGATAGAAATGAATGTAATAGGCGAGCACCGCAGGAATGATTCCGGCGGCACCGTTAGTGGGTGCTGTAACAACTCGACCTCCAGCGGCGTTTTCCTCGTTGACAGCCAATGCAAAGAGGCTAACCCAGTCCAGTTGTTGGAGTGGATCACTTGAAATAGACGCCATCGGTCTTGGTGCGGCAAGAAATTGACTGGGGGGCGTGGGTGGAGAGGCTTTGACCTCGGAAGCGGTCGGCTGAACAGACAATTTGCCATAGATATCGGGCGCGCGTCGCGGAACTCGAAGCGAACCTGGCAGAATGCCGGACGCTAGGCAGCCACTGTCGATACACTTGCTCATCACCAGCCAAAGCTTGTCCAGCTGCGCTGCGATCTCCGATTCAGACCGCTTAGCAAGTTCATTCCGTTGAATGAGCGCTTCGATCGTAAGCCCCGAGTCCCTGCACAGTTGCAAAAGTTCTTTTGCACTGCGGAAGGCGAACGGTACCCAATCCTCCACGTCTAATGTAGCGGTTAAGCTTGCCGGTCGCGCATTTTGAAATAGCTGTTCAAACTCGGCCTTGGAATACACAAAGCCTCCGCCCGTTGAAAAGTATTGATCCTCAAAAAAAGTTTCCCCGTCGTCCGTAAAGGCCATAAATTGCATCGCGTTTGGATGTTGGGGCAACGTTTCTCTTCGAAGCCATAACAGGTCTGTTTTTTCATCAAATGACAATGCCACGCGACCATTTAAAAGCATTTGTTTGGTGGTGCGGACATCGAGTGCAGTCGATTGAATCACCTCCGGCTCGGTTCGATCTGGCAAACATCCTGCCAAGCCAACGACGATAGCGGTGTCCGTCGCGTGCCCGACGCCCGTTAATGCGAGCGACCCGTACAACTGCACTTGGACCCTGCCGATTTTGGGTGGAGATACTGACGACGAGTCGAGTCGATCGACGCAATCCTTTCCAAATCGAAACGCCGCAATCATGGGACCGACAGTGTGCGAACTGGACGGGCCAACACCAATTTTGAACAGGTCAAAAATACTGTACACGCGATTGCCTTTGCTGTGGTTTGGAATCCCAGTTACGTTTGTATTGTACCGGAACTCCATGTAGCGATTACGGCTAACCCACCACCGAAGCCGCAAAAGCCGACAATTGGGTAAGCGGTATGGTGATTGTTACGTAGTGGATTCAGGGGATTTGGCTGTCTTTTTAGTTCCATCGCTGATCCGTAATGTGTCGAGGTAGTCTCCTCGCACGGTTGGCTGGGCGCCATACAAAGTGGACCACGTGGTGTATACTAAGGACTTCACATCGAAACCCCCTGCTCTAACTGTTGAATCAATAAATTGAACTCCACGGACCTGTTTGAAACCCTTGACAAAACCACGCTGATGGCTGGGCCAGCGGCAGCTGCCCAATTGCTAGCGGATGAAATGCGCCGCGAGGAAAAGTATCCCGAACTTTTCGAATCGCTCAAAATGTTGCATCGCATCGAACTCGGATTGCCCGCTGTCCATACGGAACTGTCTAGCGCAAACGCCAATTTGGGTTTGGACGCCATCCCACCCGAGCTTCAAGACCAGCTGGACAAAAAACTGCTAGCTGCATGTGCGGAAGTTGGCACGGCATTGATGCGCAAAGGCAATTTGCAAGAGGGCTGGATGTACATGCGCGCGGTCGGCGATCGAGCGGCGACGGCGGACGCGATGTCCAACGTCCCGGTGACACAAGACAACTTGGATACCATCCTCGGATTGCTGGTTCACGAAGCCATCGATATCGCACGTGGCACAAAGCTATCGCTTGAAATGCGCGGTACCTGCAATACTATTACGATGTTGGACACGGTGGTGTCCCAGCGAGGGCGATCCGATCAGCAGGCGGCGGTCGGGACATTGGTTGAGCATGTTCATTCCGAACTATTGTCTAGCTTAAAAGCGGATATTGTTCGACGGGAAAAATGTGATGCCACAAGCTCGGTGCACTCAGCGACGTCTCTCGAGTGGCTATTGTCCACACGCCCCACCTTGCTGCGAGATGGCACTTATCATTTGGATACCACGCATCTGGCATCGACCGTTCGATTTGCCAGAATTCTCGACAATGTGAGTCAATTGAGGCTTGCCGTCGATCTTGCACAGTACGGACGGCAGCTTCATTCCCAGTATCACTATCCAAGCGAAGAGCCGTTTGCTGACCTTTACCCAATGTCGCTCGGTATGTTTCGAGCGTTGCTCGGCGAGCATGTCGACGCAGCTTTGAAAATGTTTCTTCAGAAGGCCGAATCACTCGACCCACAAGAGCATGGAACCGTAGCCATCGAGACGTATGCGGATTTATTGACTCGAGTTGGCAAGCCTGCTGAGGCCATGCATTTTTTGATCAAAAAGATGCCCCGGGGGATGCGACCATTCGGTATCGCGCCATCTCTGCTTGAGTTGGCGGAGGCATCGAAAGACTTTCAGCCAATGTTGAGTCTTGCAAAGGAACGCAGGGATCTCGTCGGTTATGCTGCCGCACTCTTGCAATCTGCCACAGTTCCAAATAAATCCACCCAAACAGATGCTTAGGCGTTGTAACCATGGCCAGGAATGTTTTGCTGGTAGAAGACGATCCAAGCTTGGCCAATGCGATACTCGAGGGATTGTCCGATCAACAAATCGAATGCAAGATTGTTTCGACGTTTGCGGAGGCCATTCAAGCGATTCGAGACAGTCGCCCCGATGCGGTCGTACTTGATCTAATGCTCGCCGGGGAGAATGGGCTGGACGTCCTCAAGGCTGTTCGCGCACAAAGGGACCCTACACCCATCTTAATTTTGACGGCACTCGGTTCGCTTGAACACCGCATTGCTGGCTTGAATGCGGGAGCGGACGACTATCTCGTCAAACCGTTCGAGATGCTGGAGTTGATTGCCAGGCTCTCCGCAATCACTCGGAGAAACAATCGCATGGAGGGGAGCACGCTAACGTTCGGCCCCCTGCTGCTTGACTTGACAACGCGTCGAGTTTTTCGTGAAGGCAAAGAGCTCAAATTGTCGCCAACGGAAACATCGCTCATCGAGCTGTTTATTCGACATGAGAATCAGGTGCTGACTCGCAAAATGCTATGTCATCAACTTTGGGAAACGACCTGGGAGGGAGAGACGAATGTTATCGAGGTTCACATTAATCGTCTGCGAAGCAAACTCGATCGCGGCTTTACTCAATCGCTGATTCACACGATTCGCGGACGAGGTTACATGCTGTCGGAGTCGGAGCCCAAAGCCAAAATCGAAGCGGATGGTTAAGCATGAGCCAAACGATCGCGACTACCGGGAATTTACTTGGTCAAACGCGGATGCGATACTGGGGCAAGTATACCTTTCGGATCCGAACGGCAGTCATCTTGACTCTCTTTATTCTCCTTACGGCTCTTGCGGTGGGACTTGCTTTTCGAAACGTTGCGTCGATATTGCTAAACAATCGTACCGATTTGGATTTGCGGGACGATGCGCAAGAATTTGCCGAGCAATTGGAATTGCTTTCCGGTACGATTGGGCCTGAACGAGCTCAAGCATGGAACCGGCATGCTGCAACCCACGAATTACACCATTGGTTTCTTCGTGTTTTTGACCAAGACAAGAATCTGGTTTGGGAATCCATCAGTGTTCCTGACACGCTTGTACCGGGGGCTACTACGAAATCGGAAATGCAGGAAATTGGCAAGTATCGATTTCTTAATCAGCCTTTTTTTAGCCCTGTATCGAAAAGCAAGGAGTCGCCAGCCGGTTGGATTCAGGTGGGATGTTCATTGGAATTGATCGAGAGTTCGCTATCTCAACTGGATCGCCTGCTACTGTGGGTCTTTCTCATTGTTGTGGTTCTTGGGCCGTTGATGTCTCTCGTGCTGTCCGCACAGCTCTTGAACCCGTTAACAGATTTGACCAAGCAGGCCGCAGAGATTTCGGTCACAAACCGAAGCCAGTTACTCGGTTTGCGCGGTAGCGGCGATGAACTCGATAGTTTCGCTGGAACAGTCAATTCTTTGCTCACTCGAGTAAGGTCACAGCTTCAGGCGAACGAAGATTGGATTGCTAACTCCGCGCACCAGCTGCGCAGCCCGCTTGCGGCCATTACGAGTAACGTCGAAGTCGTGTTGGGTAGACTACCCGATGGGAAATCGTCCGACATGCTTTCAAGCGTCCTGAATGAATGCGAGTATTTGAATAAATTAGTTCATCAATTGCTGCTGCTCAGCGAGGCAAGCGCAATCGGATTGAAAACAAAACGTAGCCGCGTACAGTGGGATCAAATGGCGCGTGAGTCCAGCGATTTTTTCGAAGTCCTAGCGACAGAAAAGAAAATCGCTTTCATATTTGACTCGCTAGCACCGTCCGTCGTATTGGCCCACCCGGAGCACTTGCGCATCGTCCTGCACAACATTATCGATAACGCAATCAAATATACAAATGAGAACGGAACGGTCGAAATCCAACTAACTCAATCGTCGGACAAGGAGTGCATGCTCGAGGTTGCCGATACCGGGATTGGGATCTCCGAAGCTGACATGGGGAAAGTTTCGCGTAGATTCTTCCGTAGCGATTCGGGGAGAGATCCGAGCCTCAACCCACGAGGAACCGGGTTAGGGTTAAATATAGTAAAGACTGTCGTCGAGGGACTAGATGGCAGACTTGAGATTGATAGTACGCTTGGGGGCGGTACCAAGGTCCGCATTTTTTTGCCAACGGTCCAACCCTGAGCAGTCAACGAAAATGAATGGAAAAAGGTATCTATGGAATCTCTTTGCAACAGGCGTTTAAGGTCGAATTGGCCCAGCCTGGTTTTGCTTGCCGTTTGTTCTTTTGCGTTCTTCGGCTGCATGCGGTTCGGGAAAGTAGCGACGCCCGTTTGGAAGGTAAAGGTTGTAGCAACCTATCCGCATGATCCGGGTGCGTACACCCAAGGTTTAATCGTCAAGAATGGTCAGATGTACGAGGGGACCGGCAGGCTTGGTGAATCGTCGTTGCGACAAGTGGAAATAGCGACCGGCGCTGTTGTGAAGTCAGTTCCGTTGGATGCTAAGTACTTTGGAGAGGGGATTACGATTCTAGGTGACAAGGTTTATCAGCTCACTTGGCAAAACAATCTTTGCTTTACCTATGACCTCGCTACGCTTCAATATAAAGAAAGTTTTCGATACCCATATGAGGGCTGGGGGCTAACGGATAACGGTTCCGAATTGATCCTGAGTGATGGCTCGTCCGACCTTCGTTTCCTTGAGCCAAGAAGCTTCAAGGAACTGCGTCGAGTCGCCGTCAAGGCAGGAAACGAACGGATCAAGAACCTGAATGAACTGGAATACATTGACGGAGAGATTTGGGCCAATATTTGGTACGAAGATCGAATTGCTCGTATATCGCCAACCGATGGCAAAGTGCTGGGGTGGATCGATCTGAGCTCGCTTTACCCGAAGAATCTACGCAAAGATCGCGATCAAGTTTTGAATGGAATCGCCCATGATCCTAAGACGAAGAAGATCTACGTGACAGGGAAGAACTGGCCGAAGTTGTTTGAAATTGAGATTGTTAAGTAGGCGTGGGTAGAGCTATCCAATACTTTTCGTCGACAAAACGTAGTGGTGAAAAGCGAGAGTGTCGTTATTGAGTTTGCGCTCTTTAAAACGATTGGGACAATCGTTTTACTCTAGACGTCAATCTCTTGAGCTTCTTCGGCTCGGTCCATGATGAAACGGAATCGGGCTGAGGCGTCGCGACCCATTAGATCGTTCATAATGCGGTCGGTTTCTAACTGGTCGTCTATCTCAACTCGCAAGACTCGCCTGGTCGCTGGATTAAGCGTGGTGTCCCACAAATCGCTTTGCATCATTTCTCCGAGACCCTTGAATCGAGTTATCTCTGGCTTACCTCGCTTGCCATGAGTCGAGACAATGCGTTCCCTATCCTGCTCGTCCGCGGCCCAATAGCGTTCCTTGCCTATATCGATTCGGAACAACGGGGGTACCGAAATGTAGACTCGACCATCCGTGATGAGCGGCAGCATGTGACGATAAAAGAAAGTCAACAAAAGCGTAGTGATGTGGTGACCATCGGAATCGGCGTCGGCCAACAGAATGATTCGCTCGTAACGAACCCGTCCTACGTCGATATCCTTACCGATTCCACATCCAAGTGCTGTTACGAGATCTTGAATCTCTTTGTTCTCAAGGACTTTGGATAGTGCAAGCGATTCCGTGTTCAGTACCTTGCCTCGCAAAGGAAGGACCGCTTGGAAATTGCGATCACGTCCCTGTTTGGCGGTTCCACCGGCGGAGTCCCCTTCGACGATGAACAATTCGGATTTGCCTCGCCCGGACGAGAGGCAATCACTAAGTTTGCCGGGTAGCATGGCTCGCGAGGTACTTGTTTTCCGCGATACAGATTCCGATGCGGCTCGGGAGGCGGCTCGGGCGCGGGCTGAAGCGATGATTCTTGCGACGATCGATTCGGCGACCGTGCGATTGCTGTTCATCCATTGCTCGAGCGCTGCCCGAATCGCAGCGTCGACCGACGACTGGATGTCTGGATTGTTGAGACGCTCTTTCGTCTGGCCCTGAAACTGAGGCTCGGCGATGAACACTGAGAGGATGGCTACCAGTCCCTCACGGATATCTTCGTGGCCCACCTTGACGCCTCGCGGAATCAGGTTGTGTGTTTCGAAAAAATTGCGGACGGCTTTGCCAAGTCCCGCGCGAAATCCATTTTCGTGTGTGCCACCGTTGGCGGTAGGGATACCATTGCAATACGATCGAACATGTTCGTCCGTGGACTCGGTCCATTGCAAAGCGATTTCAATTCGCTCGTCTCCTTCCTTGCGGACCGTAAAGGGAGCATCATGAATCGAACGGGCATTGCGTTGCACCAGCACTTTTGCAAGGTAGTCCACGATCCCTTGTTCGTGAAAGTAGTTGTCCTTTTTACCCGTGGTTTCGTCGGCGAATTGAATGCGCACGCCCCGGTGTAAAAAACTCGTAATTTCGAGTCTTTGCCGAATCGTTTCGGCATCGAAGTCTGTCTTTGGAAAGATGGTAGGGTCAGGCGTAAAGGTAATCGTGGTGCCAGTTCCACGTACGGCAACCGTGCCTTTTTGTAATTTGGTCGTAGGTTTCCCCTGGGCGAACTCCATTTTGTATTGAACGCCATCGCGCCGGACGACTGCGATCAGTTCTTTGGATAGGGCGTTGACCACCGAGGCACCCACACCGTGAAGTCCACCCGATGTTTTGTAGTTCTTGCCTTCAAACTTTCCACCAGCGTGCAGGATCGTCAAAACTACTTCGAGCGCGCTCTTGCCCGTTTTGGCATGTTTATCGACTGGAATACCGCGACCGTTATCGGATACAGTTACTGTATGGCCGTTCTTGTGTAGCGTCACGACGATTTCGCTCGCATGACCGTTCATAGCCTCGTCGACCGAATTGTCGAGGATTTCCCAAACCAAGTGATGCAGACCGGCGGAGCTGACGCTGCCAATGTACATCCCAGGTCTCTTGCGAACGGGTTCTAACCCCTCCAGAGAGACGATATCAGAAGCGTTATACGATGCGGATGCGGTGCTCATGGATCTAGTGCTTGTAGGTGAGTTTCATTGTGAGACATCGACTTTAGGCTGGTTCGAGCGGATCGGGCGATTTGATCGGCTCACTGATGATCGCGGATATCTTCCCGTTCTTTTGTAGCTCGAGTCCGCGACCACCGCGTGCTGTGACTCGATACTTGGCCGTCGAGATCGTCTTTTGAGCGCCTCGATTGGTTTCGACAACCAGCAAATCGCGATCGGCGGACGACGCTTTGAATCCGAGTACCTTGTCGGTCTTGGCAATTTTGATCAGCGTCACTCCTTTGCCTGCACCGGAAAGATAATTGATTTCAACCGCTGGGCAAACCATCGCTCGGCAATCCGCAGTGATTGCAAGAATCGTTTCCGTACCGTGTACGGCTTCGACGCCAATGACCTCGTGTTCCGGTGCCACACGAGCGAAACGCCGTCCGGTTCGAGTCGAGGGTTCAACGAATTGATCGAGTCCAAACCGCATTGCAAATCCGTTGCTCGTGGCTGCAAAGCCGTGAACCTCGGGGCTATCGTTTGGCTTTTTGGGGTTCTCCTTGATGTTTCCAATGACGCGAGGATCGAGCGACATCACGGATACGATTCGCTCACCGTCTTTCATCTTGAACAGTTTTTGAACCGGCTCGCCATACCCGGTCGAAGCGGGAATATCGATTAGTCGAGAAGTGTAGCAGACTCCAAACGACGAGAAAAACGCAAGAGTTGCCCGGGTTGAGCCAGCCACCACGGAGAGGACGGTGTCGCCCTCACGCAAGCGGCTCTTGCCTGGATCTGCAATTTGCTTTTGACGCTTGACCCAGCCCTCGGTGGTGACCATGACATGGCAGTCCTCGTCGATGATGAAGTCCTTTTCGTCAAACTCCGGTTCCTCTCCGATGGTAATGATCTCGGTACGGCGAGCACCTTCTTTGGTCTTTGCGTACTTTCCGATGAGCGATTCGATCTCTTCACGCACGATCCGCCAGCGGCCGGAGTTGTTCGTATCGTCGGTGCTTTCCTTGAGCAGTTTCTGAATCTCGCGAGCTCGCTTTTGTTTGGCTTTGAGTTCCTCTTGGATCAAATTGATTTCCAAGCGAGCCAGTCGATAGAGCTTTAGTTCAAGGATCGCGTCGGTCTGCTCAGCATCCAAGCCCCCTTTGTCAGCTGGGAATCGCAGCATGATCTTTTCCGCAGCGTCCGATTTGCCTTCGGATTTGCGGATGATACGAATGATTTCGTCGAGAGCGTCGTAGATCAGCACGAAGCCTTCGAGCAAATGGATGCGGCGCAGCAATGCAGCCAGTTCATGCTCGAGACGTCGGGTCACGACTTCTAATCGGAACTTGAGGAAGAACCACAGGATCTCCTTGAGGCCTAAGCGACTTGGTGCACCGACCTCTGGATTCTCCGTTGGGATCAGGCAAGTCATGTTGACCGCAAAGTTGGTTTGCAACGGCGTATGCTTGTACAGGTAAGCTAATACCTTAGCTTCGTCGGCATCCTTTCGAAGCTGCAAGTCGATTCGAATGTCTTCAGTTGATAGGTCGCGAACATCCTCCAGCAAAGGCATCTTGCCACCGATGACAATATCTGCAATGCGTTCGACCAGTACCGACTTGTTAACGCCATAGGGAATCGAGGTGATGTGCAGCAGCTTTCCAGTCTTGGAATCGTCGCCGGAAACCGTGGTCCCGCGGATCTTGAGCGTGCCCTGTCCGGTTCGGTAGATCTCCCGAAGCTCGTCTTTGGAATTGATGAGTTGGCCACCCGTTGGGAAATCCGGACCATTGACCGCATCGTTGGCGACGAGCTGGTAGTCTTTGATTTCAGGATCGGCCAAGAGTTTTAAGAGTGCACGGCAGACTTCGCCCAGGTTGTGAGGCGGAATGTTCGTGGCCATCCCGACTGCGATGCCGGTGGCTCCGTTGACTAACAAATTGGGGACACGGCTTGGTAGGACGACGGGTTCATTGCGGGTCCCGTCGTAATTGGCTTTGAAATGGACCGTGCCACTACTCAAGTCGGTGAGAACCTCGGTGGCGACAGCGGACAAACGGCATTCCGTATAACGCATGGCTGCAGCGTTATCGCCGTCGATCGAGCCGAAGTTTCCACTGCCATCGACCAGCGGCATGCGTAGCGAAAACGACTGGGCCATTCGGACGAGTGCGTCGTAGATCGAGGAGTCACCGTGTGGGTGATAGTTACCCATCACGTCGCCAACGACCTTAGCGCACTTTCGGTGTTTGCTCGTGAAGTCCAGCCCCTGCTGGTCCATCGTGTACATGATACGGCGTTGAACTGGTTTGAGACCGTCTCGTACATCTGGTAACGCACGGCTCGTAATAACCGAAAGCGAGTAATTTAGGTATCGGACCTGGGCTGCATCGCGAAGTGAGACGCCGGTGATTCCGTTGTTGTCATCCTCGAGCGAAAGCTCTTGTTGAGTGGGCCGTTTGCGTTTTGGTTTTTGGCCGTCTGGCAAATCCTCGTTGGACTCGTCGCCTTTGCTCTCCGGTTTACGGCGCTTAGCCATCCTTGCGGTTCCTCCCTGATTCTTGACGTAGTAATCTCGTAGATCGGAAAAGTTAAACTATAACGGCTAGCGGGTCTACGCGAATTTTGAAGCGTAGCCCGGTTTCTTGGGCGAGGTGAAGTTCGGCTGGATTGGGGGGGCGTCGGCACTTTCCCCGGACTGCGCGGCAAGGCTAGAACTTTCGTTATGTTTGTTGCTGCCGTTGCCATTGACGGGCAGAAACAGATTCGCGTTGACTGCGATCGCCTTTGCATATTTTTGAAGCCGCTAAGTTGCCGACTGTGACCATGGGAGTTGTTTTCGTCTTTCTGCATCGCCTGAACGGGGGAGCAGAGATTGGCAAGATCATTCCCAACCGAATCGTCATCCGCGGTTGATCGCGAATGATCCAGGATAGGAAAACTCGCTTAGGAGTGCGAAATGCGACAGCTACGGAAATTCAAATCAGCGTTCTTAATGACCTTGGGCTTGGGGATTGCGGCATCCAGCGGAAGCTCGGTTTTTGCACAATGCGCGAGCGGCTCGTGCGGCGGCGGAGCACCCATGGCAGGCTCTTACGTACGTGCAGGAATGGGCTCGGGCGGCATGGACAGTTACGCCAATCTTCTTGGCAAAGGCACACAACCACTGTTCGACAACTACTTCACCCACGGACATGCAAACTCCGCTGAAGCAGGACTCTACGTGTCGCCATCCTCCGGCATCCCTGGCTGGGTTGGTCATACGTACAACACTTATCAGCCTCTTT
>JANMNR010000041.1:0-9758 GCA_031368325.1 Pirellula sp. | reverse complement strand
CCAATGGCGGCCGCTTGGCTGACCACGATCGGCCAGTCTTTGCCGGAGGAGACTGCGTTAATAGCCAATGTCAACGAAACCGAACCCATGACACCCAGCAAGACACCGATGGCACCACCGATGACCGACAACACCATGGATTCAACGAGGAATTGCATCAGAATGTCGACGGGTCTAGCACCAACAGCCATTCGAATCCCAATCTCACGAGTTCGTTCCGTGACGGAGACCAGCATGATGTTCATGATGCCAACACCTCCGACGACCAGCGAAATTCCTGCGATCGATGCCAGCATGGCGGTAAGTGTGCCGGTTACGAGACTGAAAACCCCTGCGATTTCGGTGGTGTTGGCTACTTGAAAATCAGGTTGCTGGCCCAAACCAATTCGATGTCGGTCCATCATGATGGCTTCGATTTCCTGCTGCGCCTGGCCCATCAGTTCGGTGCTGCGGGCAGAGATGAGTGCGACGTCGACATTGTTGAAATTGCTGCCTTGAAGACGTTTGCGGACCGTCGTGTAAGGCATCAGAACGACATCGTCTTGGTCGTCGCCGACGATGTTAGCTCCCTTGCTGGCCATGACACCGACGATTTCAAACGGGATGTTTTTGACACGGACGCTCTGGCCGATCGGGTTCGAAGTTTGAAAGAGTTTCTTGACCACGGTTTGTCCGACAACACAGACTTTGTTGGAGTTATTGATATCTCCATCGGAAAAAAAGGAGCCCAGCCGCATTTGCCAATTTCGGACGAGGAGATAGTCGGCGCCGACGCCGAGCAAGTCGCGGGGCCGGCAATTATTGTTGCCAAAGATGATTTGGCCGGTCGCCCCGACAATTGGGGTAGCAGCCAGAACACTGGGGCATTCGCGACCGACCGCTAGAACATCGGATGCCGTGATGGATGGGATTTGTGCGGCCCGGCCTCCTCGACGGTTCCCTTGTTGCAATACGATCACATTCGTTCCGAGGTTGGTGAATTCACCCTGGACCAGTTCACTGGCTGAGGAACCAATCGAAACCATGGCCGTCACGGCCGCGATTCCAATGACAACTCCCAGGATGGTTAATCCAGCGCGGAGCTTGTTTTTTGCAAGCGCTCGCATCGCGATTCGAAAGGTGTTCAGAAAGGACATGCTAAAAAAAGGCCAAATATTCTGGTAAGATCGAGGCAGAGTGCAGGACGATCGTCGAAAACCGTGCCGTTTATAACGAGTTCAGCAGCATTGGTCGCCGGTCAGGACGTTATTCTAACCCGAGGCGAGGCTGAATTGCCGTTGCAATACTGGAAAAAGGCGGTAACATTCTTCCTCCATTAATAAAAATCTAGGCCTGCCGGGATAACCGAGGTCGTTGTTGCAAGCAGATGTGAGTTTCTCTTTACATGACCGTTACAAAAGAACGAAAACAAGAAATTATCGGCCAGTTTCGCACACATGACGGTGACAATGGTTCGCCAGACGTGCAAATTGCCATGTTGACGGAACGAATCAATGGAATGACCGAGCACATGCGAGGTGCGACCCGTGATTATTCGAGCAGACGCGGTTTGCTCCGAATGGTTAGCAAGCGACGATCGCTGCTCGATTACGTTCGCAAGCATGATCCACAGCGGTATCTGGATTTGATTGGTAAGTTGAATATCCGCAAGTAGTTTGTAGATTCTTGGGCTGGTTCGCATGAACCAGCCCTTGGCGTTTGTTGGTGTAGGAATGTGTAGTTCGCGAATGAGTGTCTGTCTTCGCGATGTTGTTGTCGGATGTGGTTTAGCCCACATAAATCCCATCGCGGTTTGTTCGCCAGGGGTAGGTTGTTGGTAGTCGGTGAGACCAATGGGTGGTCTCTATTTGTCAATTCTTTTTTGTCGTTCTCTTACATGTTCTCGGCGAGTGGATCGCCGGTCATCTTGCTTGGGATGGGTTGCCATTTTTCGTTGCAAGTGACCTGAGGCAGAATCTGCCAATCAGCCCGGAACCTTCGTATCGGAAGTAGTTTTTTGAAGGAAATATCGTAGTGAAAATTCGAGTTGAAAAGAAAATCGGTGATTCCGTTTTGGCATTTGAAACGGGGCAATTGGCCAAACAAGCGACGTCTTGTGTGCTTTGCCAGTATGGCGACACCGTCGTCCTCAATGCAGTCTCCACCGGCCCGTCTCGGCCAGGTACAGATTTCTTCCCGTTGACCTGCGATTATCGTGAACGGTTCGCAGCCGCCGGTAAATTCCCAGGTGGATTTCTCAAGCGAGAAACTCGGCCAACGACCAAGGAAACGTTGACCAGCCGCTTGATCGACCGGCCGATTCGCCCGCTGTTTCCTGAGGGATTCCGCGACGATGTCCAAGTCCAATCGATTGTTTTGAGCAGCGACGTTCAGAACGATGCCGACGTGCTTGCAATGAACGGCGGCGCCTGTGCTTTGTTTATCAGTGCCCTTCCGTTTACAGGTCCAATCGCTGCAACGCGAGTCGGACGCGTTGAAGGCAAGTTCATTGCGTTCCCGACGCATGCACAACTCGAAGAGAGCGACTTGGACATGATCGTCTCCGCGAATGATCGCGAAGTTGTCATGGTCGAAGGATTCGCTCAGGAAATCCCCGAAAACGAAATGCTCGATGCGATCAAGTTTGCACACGGCATTTGCAAGGAAGTTATCGGATTGCAACGTGAGTTGTTCGAAAAGATCCAGCCAACCAAGTCCCACTTCCCAATACCTGACGACACCCAACTCGTCGCCAGTTTGACTGCGGCATACTACGATCGCTTCAAGGAAGCTAAGCAAACCGAAGGCAAACAAGCTCGCAATGACGCCTGCAATGCACTTCGCAACACGGTCTTGGCTGAAATGATTCCTGATCCGGCAGCCGAGGGTGCATTGACCAAGGATACGTTGTATCGCGCTTGGCACACACTTGAAAACCGAGTCGTTCGCGACGCAATTATCGCTGGCACTCGTGCGGATGGCCGCGACAGCACAAGTCTCCGTGCGATCCATTGCGAATCCGACTTGCTCCCGCGCACCCACGGAACAGCTTTGTTTCAACGGGGTGAGACACAAGCCTTTGTGACAGTCACTCTGGGCACGCCACGCGACGAGCAACGCGTTGACGGACTGGTCGAAGAGTACAGCAAGAAATTCATGCTGGACTACAACTTCCCGTCGTTTTCCGTCGGTGAGTGCCGACCCATTCGCGCTCCTGGTCGACGCGAAATCGGGCACGGAATGCTTGCTGAACGCTCGCTCGAGCCAGTTTTGCCGGATCCAGACGATTTCCCGTACACCATTCGCTTGATCAGCGACATTCTCGAAAGCAATGGCTCATCGTCGATGGCTAGCGTTTGCGGCGGATGTTTGGCGTTGATGGCGGCCGGAGTTCCGATCACCAACCCAGTGGCTGGTATCAGCATCGGCTTGGTTCGGGAAAAGGACTCTTATGTCCTGCTAACCGACATTCTGGGTGACGAAGATCATCACGGCGATATGGACTTCAAGATTTCGGGAACTCAGAACGGAATCACCGGCATCCAGCTTGACCTTAAGATCGACGGAATCAGCGAAGAAATCATTCGCGCTTCGTTGAAGCAAGCCAAAGAAGCACGTATGGAAATCCTCCGTAAGATGCTAACTTGCATTCCTCGCCCACGAAGCGAGATCAGCCGCTACGCTCCGCGTTTGTTGCGGACCAAGATCGATCCAGAAAAGATCGGTGCGCTCATCGGCCCAGGCGGAAAGAACATTCGTTCGATCCAAGAAGACACCGGAGCAAACATTGATGTGGATGATGAAGGCAACGTCACTGTCTCCAGCGGCGACGCGGATTCGGCACGAACTGCTTTGGCACGCGTCGAGGCTTGTACTGCTACGGTACAGATCGGCAAGATTTACGACGGTACAGTTTCCAGTGTTCGCGACTTCGGTGCGTTCATTGAAATTCTGCCTGGAAAGGATGGGCTTTGCCATATCAGCGAGCTATCCAGCGGCTATGTCGCAAGCGTGGATTCCGTTTGCAAGGTCGGCGACACGATGAAGGTCATCGTTATCGATATCGACGATCATGACCGAGTCAAGCTTTCACGACGCCGTGCACTGGAAGAACTTGGTATCGAGGACGAATTTGCAAGTGCCGAAGGTGCTGAGGGTGGCGAAGGCACGGGCGAAGAAGGCGAAATCGATCCAGACCGACCATTTGAAGAACGTGGCGGCGATCGTCCAGAACGAGCATCATCCGGCGGCGGTGGCGGTCGAGGACGTTCAGGTGGTGGCGGCGGCGGTGGATTCCGCGGTCGAAGCGGCGGTGGCGGCGGCGGTGGTCGAAGCGGCGGCGGTGGCGGTGGCGGACGTGGACGATCCGGTGGTGGCGGTGGCGGCGGTGGCCGACGCTAAGTTTGATTCGCAGGCCGGTTTAAGGCTCGATGCGGTTGTTTAACGCTAAGCCAACAGCCCGCCAGTCTATTTGACCCTGCTTTGAAATTTGCCGAAAACAATAAAAAAAGGGCGTGTCGCATTCGCGAGACGCCCTTTTTTTTATGTACTGTTTGGATTTAGTATGGGCTTGAGGAACCCGTATCTGGATCGCCAACCATGTGGAAGTGGTTGTGGTCGATATAAAGGACTTCTACGCTTTCCTTATCTTCCAGTGTGTATGGCACTGGCCAACCGTTGATGGTTCGCTCCTCAAAGTACACAGTACACTTGTAGTGTGCGTGGTGAAGTTGAGCAAATCCGATGAGCGGAATGAATCGTGGGTCGTCGATGTAGTCAGCGATCTTTTCTTTGACGATTCGAACGCGATTCCGTTGCTTTTCGTATAGCAGTGGAATCCCGCCTCGGACTGGTCGCGCCTTTTCAAGTGCATGAATTACTTCATCGTCGCTCGGCGGATCAATCGCGGCAACGGGACCACCTGCGGTCAAAGGGCCCATGATGGGCACACGAGCGTATCGCTCGTGAACGTGGAATTGGATTTCCTCGTTGTCTTGCAGGATAGGGCTTATCGGAATCGGAATGCCTACAGGCCCGAGAGCGATATTGGCAAGGTTGACACAGCCAGTCTGCGCGCCAACCGTGGCTAGTAATAGTAGACCAGTAACTTTTCGGAAACGCTTGCAGAACATCGGTATTAACCCTTCTCGTGTCAGAGACGACGACCCGTCGAACAATAGTGTTTTCGGCTCGGGGGTGTTAAGACTTGCGGGTTTTTCCGACTACAGCGAAAATTCCTTTTGAATCGATTGCCATCATTCCGCCTTAGATTGCTTGGCTTGCCAGAATTGCCCGGCTCCAATAACTTCTATTGGGAGCCAATTGCTCGCAAACACTTCGCTTATTAACAACAAAAAGTAGGACAAATGCCCCAACTTTCCCACATGGTTTATTTCACCCTCCACGACGGATCGGCCGCCAAAGTTTCCGAACTGCTAGTTGCATGCAAGAAGTATTTGGTTGGCCATCCGGGAGTCGATTACTTTTCCATCGGCACTTTGAACCCGGAGCTTGCTCGCCCCGTGAATGATCGTGGATATCACGTGACTTTGAATATGATCTTTGATGGCAAAGCGTCACATGACCTCTATCAGGTTGCACCTCGGCATCTCGAGTTCATCGCAGAACAAAAGTCGAACTGGAGCCAAGTTCGTATCTTCGACTCGGACATCATTTAACGGTTCTATAGCATGCCAACAGTTTTAGATCGAATTGTAGCGAACAAACGCGAGGAAATTGCCTATGCAAAGGCTCGTCGCGATTTGCAGTCGCTCAAGGATGGGGCACAGCAAGCTCCGGAAGTCCGGGATTTTTTGCAAGCATTACGGGGCCATGACTACGTTCGATTAATCGCCGAGGTGAAACGGGCTAGTCCGTCCAAGGGGATGATTCGGCCCGTGTTTGATCATGTCGAGATCGCGTTGGCTTACGAGGCTGGCGGTGCTGCCGCAATCAGTGTTTTAACCGATGAGCCCTTCTTTCAAGGTCGGCTGGATTACTTGACCTCGATTCGCAATAAAGTTGCGATCCCGGTTTTACGAAAAGACTTTATCTTGGACGAGTACCAAGTGTACGAAGCGAGAGTCGCCGGTGCCGACGCTGTGTTGCTCATTGCCGAGTGCCTCGAGGGGGACGATCTGCGGTACCTGTACGATCTGATTCAAGGGTTGGGGATGTGTGCACTGATTGAGTTGTATCAACCGCAGCACCTCGAAAGAGTGCTAGCTACAGGAACCAAGTTGGTTGGCGTCAACAATCGCGACTTGCATACGTTCGCGGTGGAGTTGGACCATGTAGTCAACCTTCGCAAGGAAATCCCAGCCGATGTCACGGTCGTGGCCGAGAGCGGAATTTTCACCGCCGCGGATGTGGAGAAAATGCATTTGGCCAATATCCAGGCCATGTTGGTTGGCGAGTCGCTCATGCGTCAATCGGACATACGTCAAGCAACCATCAACCTGCTTAGCCCGCCTCTCTGACGAGGATCGCGACGAGATTCGTTCATTTTCGAATTTGGTTCGCTCGCAACCATACCGGTTCGCGACTGTTGCGATTCAAGCTGAAGGTTTGGTTGCGATACAAGCTGAAGGCTTGACAGAAAGTAGCCGGTGGTTGAGGAGCGAAGCGACCATACCACCGGTATTCGGTCCATAGAGTGCAAGCATCCCGACGGGATGCCAGATTTAGTACGCATTCCAGCGATTGGGCTATCGCTTTACTGCGTCGATTTGCTATGGATGGATGCGGTAAACAAACGGTGAGTGTATCCCGCGTATTCCATGAGTTATTGATTGCATTCCGTTGGGCAAACATGGCAAGCCGAAAATCGACAAGCGAAGCGATGACTCAAAACAAAGACCTCAGATTTCGTTGGGCAGCACCGGCCTTGTGTTCGCTACTAATCGCTGGCTCGTTCTCCACGACTGGGTGTCAACGGTTTCCAGGCAGTCAAGCGATGCGACAGTATCAACTGGAAAGCGATCGTTTGCTGGCGGAGTACCGAGCTCAAAAGAAGCGCGCAGATGAACTAGAAGTGACCTTAAGCCGAGAGAAACAAAAGACGGCCGAGGCCGAGAAGCTTCTTGCTCAAACTCTCGGCGGATCAAGAGGTCGGAGCACAGCCGGAAGCTCGCGCGGGAGCCAATTCGACTCAGAACTCATGATTGGCGATGCACGCGGCGATAGCAGTCCTGGCAGTTCATTGTCCGATGCCAAGTCATCGCGATCTTCAACGCGAGGACCAGTCAAGATCAACCGAGGCGGTCTGCCTGACACGCTGCCATCAACTAGCGGTCTCTTAACCTCTGGCAGCCGCACCGATCCATTGTCGCTGGGCAACGGTCCAAGAGATCTAAAGGGCGATCCAAAAAGCGATTCCCAATGGCGCCCAGTCAATCGCGGCAAGTAGCGAGACGGCGCTCGTTGCCTTCAAAACGTGTGATCTGTAACCTGCGATTTGAGATCGCAAATCCGCGACTACGCAACCTTTGCCTTGGACTTACGTCGTCGGTAAGCGATTAGCCCCGTGCATCCAAGTAGACCGACAAGGGCGATTGAAGTGGGTTCGGGAACTGCAGATATAACCAAATCCTCTATTTGAATAGAATCAAAGGCGATGAATTGCCCAGAAGTTGTCCCAAAGTTCGTGGAAAATTTGAAGGAGGTGATATCAACGATTCCTGTCTGCGCCGCAACTGTGAGTACCCTGGTTGTTCCTACCCACAAATCTGAAAAGTCATTGGCAAGCGCTGTGGTACCCAACATCGGATTCACATAGTTTATTGTAGCTCCAGAATTGTTTGTATACCAAGAAACGACCTGATTTCCAGTAAATGCAGTGGAGTTCGTAAGTGTCCCAATGTCTCGAAGCGAAAAACCTGTTGCTGTCGTATTAATTCCAATTCGAGAATGGATGTTTGTGTTTGCAGGAGCACCGACTTGTGTACCGAAGTCCGCTCCAGATCCCAGCGACATCTGCCCTGCATTTGTGCCAGCAACGCCGCCCGCGGATAAGTTGAACGTAACCAAGGACGCAGTAATCGGAATGACCCCATTAAGAGCAGTCCGATTTGCGGATGCGGCATTACCGGACACACGGGTGAAGACCAAGTCATCGTTTGCAATTGTTATCGTTGTACCAGTTCCGGACGTTTGAATTCCATTAAATTGGTTGAGAGATGGCGCCAGTAGATTCGCGTAGTCACTTACTGTCGTGCTGCTACTGAAATTTTGCGAAAAAAAGATATCAGCGTACGTGACGCGAGGGATGAAAAATATGCCAACAGCGATTAACAATTTCTTCCACATCCCAACTATCCCAAATTCATGAAGTGCATCAACCGGCCGTTATTTGGCGACTGCGCAAACGCATCAAAATAATTCGTAGCCATGAGTGCCTTAAAACCGACATAGTTTATCCACCTCACTCCACACTTTGCAACAGTTTTTTTGACGAATTTCATGAAGCTTGAATGAAGTAAACCTCTGGGAAAAATGTATGAATCGCTTTCAATCCAAGCGAAACAAAGACAAATGCATAGACCGTTTCCTTCGCCCAAATCGGAGCAGCTCAGAGACCCCTGAGTATTTGACAACAAACCCCGTTAGTGGTTCTAGCAAGCAATCGGAGGACTCAGTTACTCCGCAGCTTCCTTCGAATATGTCCCAAAAACTTCGCAACTGGTTTATTATGACAAATGCACCATATTGCTAACGACTCTCCCCTCACAACACCAACACATCACCTTAAAACAATATGCAAACCAAGCGCCTCGGCAATTCCGATCTCCTTCTCTCCCCTCTTGGTATCGGTGCGTGGGCCATCGGTGGCCCTGGTTGGGCGTTCTCGTGGAGTGCCCAAGATGATCGAGACTCGATCAACGCTATCCACGCTGCGTTGGACGCTGGTATGAACTGGATCGATACCGCCGCTGTCTATGGGCTTGGTCACTCCGAAGCCGTCGTCGCACAAGCACTCAAGGACTATCCTGGAAATCGTCCCTATGTCTTTACGAAATGCGGTCGAAACTGGAATGAAGAAAAACAAATCCAAAAGGACTTGAGGGCCGACTCGATTCGACAAGAATGCGAAAACAGTTTGCGCCGTCTACAAGTCGAAGCTATCGACTTGTATCAGATCCATTGGCCCGAACCAGATGAGTTCGTCGAGGAAGCTTGGTCGACACTCGCCGCATTGCAGACAGAAGGCAAAGTAGGTTGGATCGGAGTGTCGAATTTCAACGCCCAGCAACTTGAGCGTGCTCAAGCGATCGCGCCCGTGACATCGCTCCAGCCACCCTACTCGCTTGTGCGTCCCGAAGTCGAAAATGCGATACTACCTCATGCTCTTGAAAACAACATTGGAGTACTTGCTTATTCGCCCATGGGCTCGGGACTACTAACAGGTGCGATGTCTCATGATCGCGTGGCTAACCTGCCGCAAGATGATTGGCGTGTTCGAAATCCGCATTTCCAAGAACCGCTGCTTTCACGAAACTTAAGCATCGCTCAAAAGCTTGGCGAGATTGCAAAGCGACATGGTCGATCAACAGGCGAAGCTGCGTTGGCCTGGGTGCTAAACCACCCTGCTATCACGGCCGCAATCGTCGGCGTTCGCACGCCGGACCAGGTGTTGGGCATTCGAGGTGCATTGGAATTCCGACTGAGCGAATCGGAAATTGCTGAAATCGAAAGTTTCCGCCAAACAGTCTAACCGTTCTGATCGTCATGATCGATGTCTACGCCATCCAGTGCCTCTCGAATCTGAATCAAATGACTCG
>JANMNR010000029.1:0-3550 GCA_031368325.1 Pirellula sp. | reverse complement strand
AAGAAACCCCACCTACCAGAGAAAATCTGCGATCATTGTCAGCGACCATTTACCTGGCGAAAGAAGTCGGAAAAAGTCTGGGACCAGGTTCGATTCTGTATCGACCGTTGCCGGAATGGAGTCAAAAAGGAACGACCTAAGCCGAAACAATGAGGAATCAATTACGTTGAAACATGATTTCGGTTAGTGGCCGGTAGAACTAGTCGATGGTATGAATATAGCAATGTTTATTTCAGTTCACGTCGACAGTCCCGCGCTAACGAAACTCCATCCAGCTTTTCCTGAGGTTTTTTCTAATCTCGACGACGAAATTGACTTGTTACTGCTGTCATGATTTGGACGAAATCCGTAGTTCGTGAGCTCAATCCGTGGCCGGCCCGGCTTCGATGTGAATGGCTCCTACCTCTACGATGCGTTGGAACTCGTGGAAGATCTCCAGATAGTTGCTCGATAGAAATCGGACCACTCGAGCGTTCTCTAGCAACTTACGAAGATATCCAGTAACGATCACCAAGTTCAGAACATTTTTCCCGTGCGACTCCTCGATTGCTTTTAGGTCTCGAACAAGCACTTGGGATTCGTGTTCGATTTTTGCGATATCCTCTGGCGTCATGGTGTCCGCTTCAAACCCTCGAAAGCTTTCCGTTCGCTGCTCTCTTGGAGTCGCACCAACCAAACACTTCATGTAGCCGATAGTAAAATTGTTGGCGGCGACCATCAATTCGGCAATTTCGATCGGGTGCAACCTGCCAAGCGAACTTGAATCATAGCTATCATGCGGCGGTTTGAAAGGATTCGAGGTAGTTTTTTCGGGTCCCATAATTCGATAGTGTTCGAGTTTGATGAACGGGTATGAATGATTCCCACAAGCGTGCCGCATTGATGCATCGTAGGAAGAGCATGTTTTGGGCTCCAGGGACGGACCAACGCATTCCGCTTCGCTCCATTCGATCTTTAACAACATGTCGACATGCACCTTCGATAAAGCCGCTTGATATTGGATAGCCTTTGGCTAGGTATTCGTTGTATTGCATCTTGTTCGCGTTGCGTTCGAAGAATCCACAGATTGTCGCCATGGCGGATGCTTGTTGGCCGTGGAGTTCCTTCTTGGTTGTCTGCCATCGAAAGCTTTGGATCACGCGTTTGACATTTCCCTTGAGAATGGAGCCGATATGCTCTTTGGCAAAGCTCGTCAAATCATTCGCTTTTAGAATCGCACCGGCATCCCATACACGTTGAATGACATGAATCAGATCAATAATATCGACGCGACCATTCTGACCTTGGAAAAACTCGACGTTCGACCAGATTGATCGTTCGCCATCGTTCAGGTTGATCAGCTCTTGTCCTTCGCGGCGACGCTCTTGAACATGATTGCTGAGCCAATGGATGGCGGAGACCTCGCCATCGAGCGTGTCGTCGGGATGATCTTGACTACGTGTCAAGCAAGCTTGATAACGCGATTGTTTCGGACGCGGCCTCTGAATTGGCTTGTCATCCAATTGGTTTTCTCGAAACAAAGCTTGAAGGACTTCTTCGGGAGAGCGGATAAAGCGATCGATGCTATAGCAGCCGCTAACGGTCGCCATTTGTTTGCGATCGGGCACCGGCCCAATACGATTCGTCGGCGCTCCAACCGGAGGTTTCTCCGTTGTGGCCTTGCGTCGCATAACGATCCCCTTATTGTCCGTCGATTCGACAAGCAACTCCCCCTCGTCCGCCACCTCCACTGGCGGCAGGTTGTCTTGGAAATATTCGGCGTTGGCTCCGACTCGATCCAATATCCGTTCCGCACTATCAACAGCTACTGAGATACCGAAGATTCGCCGAAGCTTATCCAGCCCTTCATGAATCGGTTCGCTTGTCGCCAGTTGAGTCACCCAGCTTTCGAGCAACAAAGAGTAGCTTTGAGGCGGCAGGCCAAGGTGTTCATCGAAAGGGATCGCAAATACCTTTTGCGTAATCGTCCGGCCGTAAACGAACCGTGACAATTCAAAATCACCGAAGATCGATCGATAATGTCGTGTAGAAAGTGCGGGAAATCGTTTGAGCGATTGTTTGTGCTCAGGATGCGCAAGCGTTGGACCAACATCGCCCTGGCCGAGCGACTGAAAGATTACATGGAGCGCCGCGTGCCCTAATTGGAGAAGCTTTTCAAGTAATTGTTGCTCGATGACATGAACCGCGACCCCATCTCGCACAGACGTATCGACAAGCCCCTTGATCTTCTCGACTAGATTGTCAAACTCATTCAAATCGAGATTTGCTGGTGACGTTGGTTGCATCGTATGATTCTCCGTCGCAAAGGTAAGAACAAAATCCTCACCCTTCAGCATCGCATTTTCGAACCCAAAGTCACGCCACCTGCAAAGAAATGCAAATTCAAGTTTTGATGCTACCATCCGTTGCGACAGCATTTCAAGCAAAACAATCGCTAGTCAGGTTGCACCCATTTCGATCTGCCGAATTGCAAGTACCTTTCTTAGCTCGCGAATTGCAGCCGCAGAGGTACGTTTGTCTCGAAGCAAATGAACTGCCTCACTGCATATCCCAACAAGCAAATCCCGCTTTTGCCGTATAAGAGTAAGGTCAACATTGAGCGTTCTTGCAATGCGTTCCTCCGATGCGCCATTTTTGATCGCCTTGGCAATCATAAAGTGTTCTTGGATCGCACTAAGTCGATTAACTTTGTGGTTGAAGGTGAACCCTTCATCATCCGTTGAAATCAAACACTTCGCAGATTGGAACCCAAGTTCTTTCAGTATCGCCAAGCGATTGTGGCCGTCGAGAACAATGTACATAACATCGCTACCTTTTTGTTGAAAAACAACAAGCGGCTCAATCAGTTCCAGTTCGCGAATTGACGCTTGGATACACAAGAACTTGGGTGACGAACGGATGCTCTTGGAAAGCGCACGAGTCGCAAGCAGACGATTCAATGGAAGCTGCAAAACTTCATCGGAGCAAGCCAAATGGACTTTGTTACTCACGATTTTCTCCCACTGCTAGTCACTCGTTCGGCAAGGAACTGTGGCAGCGACGAGAGTTGCTCCTGTTTGAGTAGCCCTTGAAACTGGTCGTTGCTGTACACCTCCTTAAATGCCGAAATCGCCATTAACAGCCGACTTTCGAAAGCTTTGGATTTGCGAATCAGGGATTGTTGCCTCAATGATTCGCCTTGGTAAGTTTCGACCAAATCCTTGGAAGAAACTTCTTTGCTCACCGCGGTCCGAGGCGCTGACCTCGAAACCTTACCTTTGTTTCTCCGGTTCTCAATAATGCGTTTTACTTTGACCAATGCATCCCCTCGTAAATCATTATTCTCATACGCTTCCTGCAAAGCCTGTTGCACTGCACGGTCATCCGACGATGCGATCGTCACAGCTACGCTTACGGGTAGAATGCCTTTTTCGACCGCTTGCAGCAATCGTTCTTCTCCCTTTTCAAGTAGCTTGAGCAATCCACGAACATAGTTAGTTTCCATACCTATCTTTTTTGCAATCTCAGGATAGGAATAGCCATTGGACTTCATCGTTCCAAGTTGGCGAAC
>JANMNR010000021.1:0-2612 GCA_031368325.1 Pirellula sp. | reverse complement strand
ATGGCTCTACGTAACCTATCGCATCGCCGATCAAAAACGTGTTTCGATCGCTAACGCGAGTGGAGCAGCGAGTTAAGCTAGGGGTGGCCATCCAACGCTCTTTGCTGGGAAGTTCGATATCAGTGTGACCGCACTCGGATAGAATCGTTCGGATCACATCTGGGATGCCACCCATGGACTGGATGCAAGCCGGATCGATGGCTGCGGCGACGTCCAGCAAGTCGCCGTCGGTCTTGCAGATGCCGACATACCCGTGCCTTCCTACCAGCATGTGCAACTGCCCATCCGCAAAGCATGCAGCCTGGCGTTCCGGGATCAAGCATTGAACGCCGATCCTGGAATCGCTTTCTATTTTGGCCGGCCAACGATCATCAGGTCGAATCGAAGATCGCGTCAAGCCACTTGCGACGAGAATGCACTTTGAGGAAACGAGGACCGAGTTGCCATCCTGTTGCAGCCTAACAGTTCCTCTTTCATTTTTTGACTCGTGAGAAGTCGCTAAGACATGACCTGTGGTGTGATCGATGAAATGCGATCCGGTTGCAATTGCGCGGTCCACCAGGATCGTATCCAACGTCGAACGCCGAACGCTCACCATGGTAGGAACTTTCCACTGCGCCTTGGTCGTCAGGATCTGCAATCGCATCGATTGAATTGGAACGGCACCGGCGGACTTAATTTCACTTGAGACGCCAAGTCGGTCGAGCGAAGCTTGCGATCGAAGATTTAGGCAACCACCGCATACTTTCTCGCGTGGAAAACCTTTTGACTCTACCAACAGCGTCTGCAGCCCATGCTGGCTAGCCAGAATCGCAGCAGCGGCACCGGCAACCCCTGCGCCGAGAATGACGACATCCCAATCGATGGCTTCCATGTCCATCAAGGACAACGAGCGTGATGGTTCAACTGCGATCATTCTAGGCGTCCCATCTCAACAGGTATCGCTCCGGCCAATGTTTGCGAGTCGTGCAAGACCTCATACCGGCCTCTGCAGCCAATTTTCTAGCCTCCGTTTCCGTAAAGGCAGCACGGACAGATTGTGGTCCGTCAAAATGGACCACCGGCGAGCGAGAGAGCAATTGACATCCGATCTGAGCCAACGCATAACCTGTTTGAGACCGAATCAAGTCGTCGACCAAAACAGCAATGGAAGCGATCTCCCTCATTCGCGTCAATACTTGGACAGCCTGTTGCTCAGTGAAGTGATGCAAAAAGAGGCAGCAATAGACGATATCGAACTTGGCTTCACTCGGCTGAAAGACGTCGGCTTGCTGGAAGTGAATTTCGATGTTGGATCGCTTCTCCGCAGGCATGCGATTCTTTTGGTTCGTCCAATCGGCTGAGGCGCAGTCCACAGCAGTCTGACTGATATCCCATCCGGTGACTTTGCATTGTATGTGGCGGGCAAGTCTTCGGGCGACGTCGAACGCAATGTCACCACTTCCGCAACCAATGTCCAAAATGTTGATCTCAGTACGCTGGTACTTTTTGGCAATCGCGAGGATTTCTTTGGCTAATTGCGAGCCAGTCTGACACAGCTTGTTGATGCGGCGTAGCCCGTTGAGTGCTCGTCGATGTTCGACAGGATCGATCGCAGGATCGTCCATGAGTTCCGGAACAAGGACTCTTGAAATCATGATATCTCCACAAAACACATCGGGAACAATGCACCGCTTGAGTGTGTTGCGGCCAAAACACGCGTTCGAATCGAGATGTCTTGCAGGTTTTTAATTGTGGGTTTCGCCTGTCACAATTGTCATCGAACTGCACCGATCTCGCATGTCATTACTTCTCTGTGATTCGAAATTGGAGAGCTCGACTAGTCCTAAGGTCATGGTACGTGTTACGATGTTCGCGTTGCTACCTAAGGAACGGCGGGATGAAAGGTACCGACTGAGCCTGAGGCGCTATCCGATTACGCGGGAAAAATCGGCTAGCGCCTCAGGCTCAAAATTAGGTTGTCTGGTAGATTTCAATCTACCGTTCGCCTTGAACCTATGGATTGTACACGGGAAACGGAGTTACGACGATGAGAAAGGTTGATCTGTTTTCACGGGTTCGGCTAACTGTCCAAATCTTTGCTTGCTTTTATGCAATTGCAAGCGTTTGCCATGCTCAAGAACGACCCCCGTCCGGCAAGGTGAATACCGACTTCAGCCGCGTCTACATTTTTGTTGACAAGTCTGGCGTCGTCGGTCATCAGCATGCGGTCGAGGGGAAACTAGCAAACGGCGAGTTGTTTCAAAAAGAGGGACGCGAGGGCAAACTCACTTTCGATATGCAGTCGTTCAATGCGGACACTCCACAGGCGAAAAAGTATCTGGCACTCGAAAACGCCGTAGATGAGGCAACCCGCAAAAAGGTAAATGAGAACATGCTGGGTGCTGAAATTCTAAACGTAAAAAAGTACACTACCGCCAAGTTTGAACACGTTACTGTTCGACCCAAGAATACGACGAGCAAACGTCAGCTTCCTGAATATCTACTCGTCGGCGACTTTACGCTTCAAGAAAAGACGCGTCGAATCGAGATACCCTGTGATCTCGAAGTCAAGGATGGATGGCACCACTATCGTGGCTCGTTCAAGATTTTGCAATCCAATTACGGAATCA
>JANMNR010000783.1:0-3642 GCA_031368325.1 Pirellula sp. | reverse complement strand
GGTACATGATGGCGGGGCCATTCAGTTGGCCATCGATCATTAAGTTGATTAACAAAAACTGCATTCCATTGAAAGCGGTTCCATCTAAAGCCCTTTCAGAACAATTCAAGCTGAAGGTCTACGATTTTGTTGAGCCAGGTTTTTTAATTGTCGAGCCGGATGAGCAAGTTAAACTCGCTGCTAACCGAATGACAACGCTGCATCCCGAGTGGATCTTCAAGACGTTGGCTAGTGCACTGGGCGATTCAGCGAGTTGGAGTGATTATTCTGGGAGAGAGAGTGGCTGGTTGCGATATCTGCACGCACCTCTATCACCCGCCGAATCAAAACTCATTGCTGAAAGTTCGCTCTCAATGCCCGACGGGCTGTTTGGAGGCATGGCGCTGTTTCGCAGTGGTCAGCATGCAGAAGCCAAGCGAGTTTGGAGCGAATCTGCGATTGCCAATCCTGACCATCCGTTGGCTTGGAAAGCCGCCTGCGAAGCTCAGGGATTTGGTCCTTTTTGCCGAGGATTTGAGGTTTGGGGTGATTTGCCTGAATCCGCATACAAAGTCCCCGATTTCAAAAACATAACGAGTGCCGCGTTGCCGGGCGTCTTTACGGAAGATGAGCTTTGGAAGCGAAGTGTCAATTATCTGCTGGGAATGCAACGATCGGATGGGGGATACTTTGACAGCGACTACGATTTCGGCGGCGCGGATAGTTTGCCCAATGTCCATACTGCGATTACATCGCTCGTCGGACTTGCATTGCTGGATGCCGAGCGCAAGTCAACCGACGTAGAACATAACAATGAGATCCGAAGTGCGATTGACCGGATCGCTTCGTATGTTGCCAACGAGGCTAACGTGAATTTGAAAGATCGCGACGAGATCCTCTGGGCACAAGCGTACCGTGTTCGCTTTTTGGCCGCAGTTCAAAAGCAATCGGGCAACGATTCGGTCTTCCTGTCTTTGCAAATGGCGGTCAAGCAATTGGAAAACCTGCAATTGAGTACGGGAGGTTGGTATCACGAGTATGCGAATTCGTTTGTTTCTGCAACGGCACTGACTGCACTTTTTGATGCGAGCTTGGTTGGCGTTAAGGTCGACAGTAACAAAGTTACGTCGGGGCTAAAGCGTTTGTCTTCTCAGCGGTTTGCCAATGGTGCTTATCCGTATGCGACGCGCGATGAAAATGGCAAAAACGCGGGCAACGACCGAGACTTGGCAGGTGGAGGTGGACGGATATCCATTTGCGAATTGGCAAGACGTCGTTGGGGGCAAGTAAGCGACGAAGACTTCGAGGCAGCGGTAGCCAAGTCGATGAGTTACCACGATTTGTTGGCCAAGGCACTGAAATACGACAACCACACATCGACGCTTGCTTATGGCGGATTTTTCTTTTGGTATGACATGCAAGCTCGCAGCGAAGCCATCGGACTTGTCGCCGATCCAGAGGCCAAGAAGAAGTTAGCAGCGCAACAGCGCGAGTTGATCATGAACTTGCCGGAATTAGACGGCTGCTTCGTCGACTCGCATGAGCTAGGCCGCTGCTACGGAACCGCCATGGCATTGCTGAGTTTGAGTCTACTTAATCCGTAACACAAAATGATTAACCCGCCAAGCGGCGGGAATTCTCACGCATGGGAGAACCGTCTAGCACGCACTCCGTACCGTTATAGCACGTCGATTCTGAACGGATTGGTTGCGATGTTATCCTGTTAAGGGCAACGGCCGGAAATTTCCCACAGCCCAGTCAAGCGGCGTCCTACCAAGCAAAAGGCGTACGGGGCTACCCCACACTCTTTGATGATAGAACATAGCGCTGTGCAACGAAAAGCGTCCATATCCTAGTTCATTTTCGCCTCGTCTCGGATAGCATTTTCTCCATGAGCGAAAACACAAGCTCTATCGGCGTTGCAACACACAGCCCCACAAAAATTGCGACTACCGAGACACCTTCTTGAAATTCGCTTACGAATAGAGAAGGCCGATCAAGATACGTTGCCATCAAATAGCACGCACCTGCAGCTATAAACATCATTAGCCACGATATCGCATGACTTGCAGAGGTTCCGATTCTTTGCCCCGATATAGCGGAATGGGATTGCTACCAATGCTGGTAACGCAATGCACTTTAGTAGGCAGTCGGTCGTCATTGTCTTAATCCGTCGAATGGCAAACGACAAAGACCCAGAACGCGTTATGGGCATGACCACAAATGGATGCTGCAGACAGGAAGCCGGTCGGTGGCCTGATGCTTCGAATACGCGTTGACACCAACGCATAGGGGAGTATCCCGAGAATCAACAGCCAGGTCCACTGCATCCAATCATTGGGACCAAAGTACGAATTCGTAACATAGAAACGTTCGTATTGGTTTTCTGAAAAGAAGGGGGAAAGCGAAATGGCAAACGAAATAGGAATGCTCAGTAAAACGAGCAAAATCCAACTAATGCCTGGCGTTGCCGATTCCCGGAATGAATCGCGCAAGTTTTTGAAGTGAAACACTAGCGCGATAGGTGATATCGCGAAACATACATGCATGAACAATAACACTTTTTCGAAAGGATACGATATTGCGGTAGCGTAATTCGCAATCACGAGAGCCGACGTCGCGCTAAAGACGACCAGCGTCTGAACCGGAAAAGATATGGCGATTGATTGTTCCTCAATCGCTGGCGGTGTGTACGGATTGTCCATGAAGGGACAGTATACATGCGACCCGAATGATTGCCGAGCAATCCAGGCACGCCAAACTAGATTTCCTCTGCAACACATTTCGGCAAATGTCTTCGTAGTTCGTTCATCCCCAACCATGTTAATCCTGGATTGCACAGCTTGATGGCTCGCCATCTCCGCCAGCGCTTCGTTGGCTTTCTATGTAGGAGGGCGTTGGATGATTGCCCATGAATCGATCCGTCTATAGTTCTCAACCAGGCAATGAGTTTCGACGCGTCGAATCGCGAAAAGCTCGCAAGCTAAACATCATTCGATAGTAAAACGTTTACGTGTCGACGAACGGGGTCTTTTTCGAACGGCTGCGATTCCAACATCGTCCCAAAACCCTCCGGAAGGCAACCTTACCATTTCAATACAGAGCCTAGGGAGCGCTTGGAAATTGGAGGTTGCGATCAACTTTTGAATCTCTCGCGGTTTTGCGTAGTTGAAAAACCCGTCTGTGGCGACTACCAAAACGCCTGTGAGGGATGACGAAACGAAGCCGACTGGTTCTGCTCGTCCCGATCCCAGAAGGGGTTTTCGATTCTGTTGGACCGTCAGTTCCTTCATGTTGCCATCGTAAATCAATACAGCCCGACTGTCACCAACGCTTGCGCCAGCAAGACCGATGGAACGAATGTCCACAACAACGGCCGTCGTTTCCCCCACGCCGATTCTGCAATCGACTTGGCGCAGCAGAGATGCCCATTCGATCGCGGAATGGATGCTCAGATACTCGTTTTCAATCTCGCGAATCACAGCTAACGCGGCAGCTTCCCCGTCGCCGGTCCCGCCAGCGCCATCCGCCACAACGACAACGGTCCGAGATTCGGTTGTGAATACTGCTACCTGATCCTCGCACTTTTCTCGATATGCTTGGGTTGCACTGACGGTTTCGAACTGGCTCATGATGAAATTAAGTCCTATGTAACCGCTTGCG
>JANMNR010000760.1:0-6011 GCA_031368325.1 Pirellula sp. | reverse complement strand
CATCGACTGACAATACTAAGAAAATCGCCCGGCTTGAGCATATCGTCGTGGACACGGATTTCCCGGAGAACGGTCCGGGCAACACTCTCGGCATCGCCGCGATCGTAAATCGTGAACTTGTCGGGGTAGCCTAGCTCTTTGGCATGCCGCTTGAGAATTTGAACACAGTGAGAATGGAAAGTTCCAACCGCTGGCCGGAGGGGGGCAGGCTGCCCGCGTCGAACCTTTTTGGGCAATTTGAGCCGATGACCAATTCGCTCCTGCATTTCCATGGAGGCTTTGTTGGTGAACGTCACCGCCAAGATTCGGTCCGGGCGGATGCCGTGCCGGATCAAATTGGCGACCCGAAACGTGACGACACGCGTTTTCCCAGTTCCGGCCCCTGCCAGCACTAGGAGCGGGCCTGAAAGGGTATCAACGGCTTCTTGCTGGGGTGGATTGAGTTCTGCCATGGAGGCAAATGTAATGGAGCGATTGCATAGGAAAAGCCGAAAAGCAAGCGGCTTTGAAATTTAAGGCTTTGGACTCGACGATTGTCGGATAGGCTGTTATCCTCTACCCTCCGTAATCCGGGCCAGATCCGGGATTTTCGTTTTTGCACCTGTTTGTGTTTGAATCCAATATGTACGCGATTATTTGTGACGGTGGTCGTCAATTCAAAGTTAAAGAGGGGCAACTCCTCGATATTGACTACCGAGATACCGCTGTGACAGGCGACAAAGTTGATTTTGATCGCGTTCTCGCCATCGGTGGCGACAATGGCCTAACGCTTGGTCAACCGACCGTGGCGGGAGCCAAGGTTAGCGCGTCCGTGGTCGGACTAGAGCAAGGCGAAAAGATCTACATCCAGAAGTTCCGAAGACGAAAAAACTACGAAGTAAGAACAGGCCACCGTCAAAAATACACGCGTGTCAAGATCGAGTCGATCAAGAGCTAGTGTAATGTTGCTTGGCATATTGTAGCCCTTTGCAAAGCGAAGGGCATCTTTGTAAAAGTAGTTGCAGTGCCATGCTTGCGAATCACCTTTTCCTTACTGGGTATCGTGGGTGCGGAAAATCTGTTGTTGGTCAGCAACTAGCGACTTCTCTTTGCCGCAAGTTCATTGATACCGATATGGCTATCGAGTCATTCTCCGGCAAGACGATTGCTGAGATCTTTGCCGAAGTTGGGCAAGAAGGCTTCCGCAATCTCGAAGCTGAGCAGATTGAGAAATTGGCCCTTTTGTCGGAATCTGCCGTCATCTCGCTGGGAGGGGGTGCCATCTTGCGGCCAGAGAATCGCAAATGGATTTGTAGTCTCGGCAGCACGGTATGGCTGCAAGCCCAGCCAGAAACGATTCATCGACGCATAGCGAATGACTTAACAACCCAAGCCCGCCGTCCTAAACTCAGCACGCTCGGCGATCTGGAGGAGATTCGCACCATCTTGGAACAACGAATTCCGCTTTATCATGAGGTTGCGGATCTTGTGGTGTCAACCGACGACCGTACGATGAACGATGTTGCAAGCCTCATCGAGAACTGGTATCGGAACCCTCAAAGATCTGCATCAACCTAAACGCGACGGTGGCTTGAATGGGACTTGTTGAAATTGGTTTGTTGTTGGTTGGCTTGCTACTAGGGCCTTTTATCAATTTCGCAATCTATTCCTTTGCGTATTTCCCTCGACCAATTAGCCCATGGCAAACTCCGCCAGCCGAGATCTTAACTAGGTCGAGCGCGGCAAAGATACCGATCGCTGGCTGGTTCTTTCGTCGGAAGGAGGGTGTGCATTTTGGTCAGTGGTTCTGGTTGAGGCCGATGCTGATTGAGTTGGCAACACCTCTGGTGCTTGTGTTTACGTATCGCAACAGCATGGCTGGTGCATTCATGCCCGTCGGTGGATTGCTGCCGATTGGAGCTGGCACGTTGCTCCATCAGTTCATTGCGTTTGCGTTATTGTTTGCGCTGATGACGGTTGCAACGTTTATTGACTTTGACGAGCGTACGATACCAGACTTTGTTACGATTCCAGGAACACTTCTCGGCATCGTTGGAGCTGTTTTGTTTCCGGACTGGCGTCTGCATGAATTGACCATTCCAGTTTTTCCGGCAGTCGCTGGTTTAGCAGCTCCTATCCAGGCCAACTCACCGCAAACATGGAATGTAGCTTGGGACGGCAATTTAGGTCTTTTTCTAGCGTTGTTTTTTTGGAGTGGATGGTGCTTTGGTATGGCCGATCGACGGTGGATTAGTCGTCGGGGGATGAACAAGGCGTTCGTTTATTTCTTTGCTGCGTTGAGAAGAAACCCAACCACGAAGTTGCTGTTAGGGCTATGGATTGCGGGTCTCATTTGCTTGAGCGTTGCTTACTGCACGGTTGCACCACCGCGATGGGAGGCGTTGCTCTCCTCTCTTTTTGGAATTGGACTTGGTGGCGTATTGGTTTGGGGATTTCGAATTGCGGCTGCGGTTGCGATGCGCCAAGAGGCTCTTGGTTTTGGCGACGTTACGTTGATGGCCATGATTGGATCGTTTTTTGGTTGGCAGATCGTATGGATTGCATTCTTTTTGGCGCCGTTTTTTGGAATGCTGATCGTATTGGTTGTATGGGCCATTACTCGGGACAATTCTTTGCCATTTGGTCCTTATTTGTGCGCTGCGACCGTTTATTGCATGCTCGATTGGAATCGACTCTGGGATTACCTATCCATTTACTTCGAGTTGTTTCCACCAGAGCTGATACTATTCCTATTGCCCGCTTTGCTTTTGGTCATGGGAACATTGCTTTGGGTGGTACGGAGCGCAAAGCAAGCCTTGACGAGTGATCGGGCGTAAGAAATGCCATAATCGTCACCTTCGGCAGTTTCGTAAAATTCTCATCACGACTAAAGCGTTCTCGGACTGGTAAACTCCACCTCCGTCGAGTTTGAGGGCTATATACCTGGGTTCATCTCTTTTCTGGAGCCTTGGTATGGTAGTAATAATCGGTTGTATCGTCGTAACTGCGTCCGTGATCGGCGGCTTCTTGTGGGCCGGCGGTGACGTTATGGCGCTCAATCAACCCTCTGAGTTTGTGACGATTGGAGGTGCTTCATTAGGGGCCTTGATCGTTATGTCGCCGTTTCCTGTCTTGAAGGGAATTGTGTCGGGAATCATTCAGGCGCTCAAGGGAGCGCCTTACAGTAAAAAGTCTTACGAGGAGACCTTCTCAGCCCTCTACGAATTGTTTCGGATCGCTAGACGCGACGGTCTTCTGGCACTGGAAGGGCACATTTCGGATCCGCACAAGAGCGCCGTTTTTGCAAAGTACCCAAAGGTGGCTGCCGACCACCATGCGACCGAATTCATCAAGGGAGCGTTCGGGCCAGTTATCGACGGTTCGGTCCGTCCCGAAGACGTTGGTAGTCTGATGGAAATTGAGATTGGCGCGATGGAGTCAGAGCACCATCACCCAGTCGATGCACTATCTAAGACGGCGGACGGATTGCCAGGCTTCGGCATCGTGGCAGCCGTTTTAGGGATCGTCGTAACCATGGGTCATATCGATGGCCCTCCAGCAGAAATTGGACACCACGTGGGTGCTGCACTTGTCGGTACGTTTCTTGGAATTCTTGCGTCGTACGGATTCTTGGGCCCACTCGCAGCCAAGATGAATAGCATTGGCCATTCGGAAGCTGCCTATTTCAGAACGATTGCGGTGGTATTGCAAAGTTTCTTTAACGGAATGCAACCAAAGATGGCAATCGAGACAGGTCGACGTGGGCTGGAAAGCGATGTTCGTCCCTCTGGCGAAGAGATCGAAAAACTATTCAAGACCGTTGATTCGGGTGGAGCATAAGCCATGGCAAGTGGCGGCGGTGGTGCTTGGAAAGTTGCGTACGCAGACTTCGTAACGGCGATGATGGCATTTTTTATGGTGATGTGGTTGACGTCACAAAAGCCCGAAGTCGTAGCAGCCGTGGCGCAGCATTTCCGCGATCCAGGAGGGAAGCGGATCAGCGGCATGGACTCGCGATCGATTCTTGCTCCGAGTAACCACGGTTCGGGAAACCGACGTGTTGCGAAAGCACGAGGAACGAAGAAGTCCGAGGGAGAAGACAAGTTTCGAAAGATGGCCGACGAGGGTGACAAGAGCAACATTGGCACGCTCGTTCTCTTTCCACTGAACTCCATAGAGCTTGGTGAAGATGGGAAAACGGCCTTATTGGATTTGATACCTGAACTGGAAGGCAAGCTCCATCGAATCGAGGTCCGCGGTCATGCTGCGAGCAGTGGCAATACACCGCAATCGGCTTTCGACGCTTGGAACATCTCGTACAAACGCGCGATCACTGTCACTCAATTTCTCGTCGACCAGGGAATTGATCCCAGACTACTTCGTCCGAGCGCTGCAGGAAACTCCGACCCCCGATTTGTAGCGGAACAGGTGGATAGCTCAAGCGATTCACGAGTCGAAGTGTTTGTTCTTTCCGAAGTGTTTGAAGAACCAGCCGAAAGAATGGAACGATTGACTTCGGGCAAGAAGCTCGATGAGCAAGCGACTCAACAAGCGGCCGCAGAAGCCACAGCGGCCGCTGCAGACAAACCTGCCAAGGGCCATTGAGCTGGTACAAACCGTTTAGTTTTCGATGGTAGCGATTTCGCCGCCATCCCGCGTCGAAAGAGCTCGCCAGAGTTGCTGATCGGAGCTGAAAGAGAATGTACGGACACTACCGTCGCACAGACCGCTAACCACCAGTCCCGCATGATACGAACGTGAGCCTATGAAAGCGTAAGTCGGCTTGCCTTGACGTCGGTCCAGGCCTTCCTGCCAGGAGTTGTAATCAACATCCAAAATCTTGCCGGCAACGGTTACTGGGATCCTTGTGTTTGGAGGAAATGTTGCAGTGAAGCCCGTATGGTGCACACGCCCATCTGGCCATTCGGTATGTCCTGTGTCTCTGAATGAAGGTCCGGCGGATACGATGCCAATGGCTTCACTGACCGTATTTGGAATTGCCGTTGAGGCCGGTCCGCCATTTCGAAAGTAGGGCATCCAAGCTTTGACTTCTGAAATCATCAATGTCGAAGTGGTTCCATCTGTGATGGCCGCGATGCGAAGGAAGCTGTTTGGGAAAAAGACGCCGTTGCCTTTTCGTAGAGTCGTTGGATCAAATACAAACCACGGTCCGTAGTTGAATCCATAGTTTAATGGAAATAGCTTAGGTCGCCCGGAACCTGGGTCTCGAATCTCGTTATTGCGAGGGTCGCTTGGGCACCGAAAGGCAGGCAAGGCTACTCCATCGATTGCGGATTGAAAATCCCAGGCCACATTGACATCGACTTGATTCGCAAGTGCCGAACCCTCAATGAAAGACAATATACGTCCGTGTACGCCCCAGCCTGCATTGTTTGCGGACGATGGAGCAGCGTAGTCGACGGCAACTCCTGGAGGGAATCTCTGAAAGGCGCTCTCGTAGTTTAGCGTTGCCAAAGCTAGCTGCTTTATGTTGCTCGAGCACTGCATTCGTCTAGCTGCTTCGCGGGCTGCTTGGACAGCAGGCAGAAGAAGCCCAATGAGGATGCCTATGATTGCAATAACAACCAAAAGCTCAACCAAGGTAAATGCAAGGCGGGGCCGTGTGTTTGTCAGCATCGGGTTCGTTACCTGTCTTGATTCTTTCTATTGGAAGCTTAGCGAATGCGGACCAGAGTTGTCTGCTTACAGCCCTCTATCGTAGTAAGGAGACTCATATGGACAAACCGACGGACAACGATTGTCCAGTCGCGACCACCCGGCACCGACTTCACACACGGCTCGCTCGCCGCTGCACGGGTTAAACATCAGGCACCGACTTCACACATGGCCCGCTCGCCGCTGCGCGGGTTAAACATCAGGCGCCGACTTCACACATGGCCCGCTCGCCGCTGCGCGGGTTAAACATCAGGCGCCGTCTTCACACATGGCCCGCTCTCCCCTGAGAGCTAAAAACAACAGGCACCGTCTTCACAGAAGGCAAGATCGCCGCTCCGCGGGTGATACATCAGGGG
>JANMNR010000682.1:0-23407 GCA_031368325.1 Pirellula sp. | reverse complement strand
CATCGAGAAGTAAGCTGATCGTATTCGCGATCACCACGCTGGACGATTCTCGGAATTTCGATTGAGAAATTCGAGTCTTTGTCGGGACTGAGTGGAATGAGAGCATCGTTGGCAGGCACCGATGCCGTCGCGGCATCCATTGCAATGCTGCACAGAAAAAGACGATCATCGGTTTGCTTGAAGTTGCCCGAGACTGTGATCGTCTTCGGACCAACACGCACCGACGCAATCTTGCTGGAGAATTCTTGATCGAGATATTTCCGTAAGGTTAAGCTCTCATCTGCTTTTGCGAACGAGCTAGCGAACACAACCAGGACGAAGAGTCGGCTCGCTAACCTCGAAAGATGGGTGAGGGTACGTGTCATGTTTGAACGCTCCGAATTCTGAACATCATTGGCGGAGGTCCAGACAACGCGCTTCGGTTCAATCCGAAACATCGAGAGCGACGAAGCCTTGGATATTTCATCTAGCTGAGGTTGCAGTGCGTAGATCGATCTAGGCGTCGAAATCAGAAACAGCAGCCCCAGCACAAACGGTGAGCCACTCTCCAGGTCGGACAACCAAGTCGTCCGACCTTTGAATGTAAATGAAATGTTCATGTCTTACTCAGTCTTCATCCATAGCGGAGCCGCTACGAACCAAGCGATACACGAAACAAACATGGTTCCCTGCATCGGTGCGAGTTCGATCGTGTGGAACATAAACAACAACGGTGGCAGAATCGTACCAAGCAGCGCGAGGTAGCCTATTGGGCGAGCAATCTTTTTGATCATCGGAAGGCTTTCAGCGTGAAGAAGGAATGGCTAGTTTCGGACCGATCGATTTCGACAAGACAACATACAGAAGTCCACACGCAATCGACGTTGGCAGTGGCAAATACGAAGCGAAGACATCATGGAAACGATACAAGTACATCGCCACTCCCACGGGAATCAACCACGCAAGCAGCACTGTGAAATTGAATGAGGTTCCCGATTGCTCAGCCGGATCGGACGGGATACCCAGGCTCTTCGCAAAGAAGTGGTCCACGACAATAATCGCTCCAATCGGTGCTAAAATGGTTCCGTAGATCCCGACGAAGCCCAAAAGATTCATCGCAAAGGCCGGAAAAATACCGGCTGCGATACAAACCGCGCCTGCGATCATCGTGCTGACGTTTCGAGGCATACTCGGAGCGATCCCTTGAAAGGCCAAGCCCGCTCGATAGATAGTTGGATTGGCAGTTGTCCAACCGGCGATGATAACGCAGATCAATCCCGTCCAGCCCACTGCGTCATTGACCATCGTGCCAGGGTCTTTACCCGTGCTCGGGTCGACGCCATGAACGCGTACCCAGTAGACGAGCAAGAGCGCGGCGCATATCCAAGCGATGTAGTGTCCTAAAAACATTCCGGCAGCCGACGCGTAACCCGCATTCGGTGATTTGGCAAAGCGAAGCACCGACAGGTCTGCCATCCCTATGTGCATCGCTGCGTTACAGAACCATGAGAAGAAAACGATTCCCAAAAAGCTAATCTGCTCAGGTGTTCCTGGAGGGGGACTCAATAGCTCCCACAAGTTATAGTTGTCTAGTCGACCAAGCGTTACCAAGGCACATGCGATAAAAACAAGAAACATCCAAGGGGCCGCGTAGTGCCCAACTTTCGCAACGACTCCATAGCCTTTCATCGCGACGAGAGTCATTGCGACCCCGATGACAACGCAAGCCATGATCCAACCCGGACCAGTCGGCATGGTCGATTCGAAGGTCGGCATCTTCATCGTCGGAAAGAACGGACCAACAGCAGTCGCTGAAACGGTGATCATCGAACCTGCGAGAAAGCAAAAGAGAATTCCATTGGCAAGATTGTAGATCTTCACCAGATGCTTGCCAGCAATCTTTTCCATCTTGAAGTACAACGTGAGTCGTTGTTGCGTTGCGATCGTGGCGGTCAAAAATCGCCAAGTCAGCACCGCAAGGAGATTGCCGATCAACAACCCGAAGATCAAGCTGCTAGCCGACGCTCCCCACGAAACAAACAAAGGCCCGATCATGAATTCGGTACCGGCAGTGTGCTCGCCAGCATACATTCCCCAGAAGGCAGATGGCCCTTTTAAAGCGCGATCCGGAACGCGTTCGCGTTCGTATTCAGAGCCAGAATCAGGAGCTTCTTCAGACATGAGATTCTCTAAGTAGGTACGGGTGCAGAGTTGGTCAGTGTGTTCGAGTTAACTGGGATGATCTACAAGAATGGTTGAAACTTGACTTTAACGCTTCGATAAAACAGTTGCTTCATAACGCTGAACGTCCGCAAACCAGTTGGAACCAACTGGAACCTCGGCAGCGAGGCAATACTGGTCCCAGACTGCAGACCAGGGTAGCGCTTTATACTCTTCCATTAAAGCTAAACGAGCCGTGAGATCGCCTTCGCGTTCGGCAAGCTTTAAAGCTGGTGGTTCTAGCAAGGCCATCAACAATGACTTGAGTGTGTTCCTAGTCCCGATGATCCAGGCCGCGATCCGATTGATGCTGGCATCAAAAAAGTCGAGGCCAATGTGCGTTCGCGACAAGTAGTTATTGCGGACAAGTTCGTTTGCGATGGCTTGCAAGGGATCGTCCAAAATGACCACATGGTCACTGTCCCAGCGAACGCCTCGACTCACATGTAACAAAATCTCAGGCACGTACATCAAGACCGATGAAATCTTATCAGCGATCGTTTCCGTTGGATGAAAGTGTCCCGCGTCCAGGCAAAGCAATTTTTGGTTCTTGATCGCATAGCCCATGTAAAACTCGTGACTACCGACCACGTAGCTTTCGCTTCCGATCCCAAAGAGTTTACATTCGACTGCATCAAGATGATGTTTTGGATTCAGCTTCTTGGCAAAGACTTTATCCAACGAGTCGGATAGTCGCTCGCGTGGCGCCAATCGATTGACAGGCAAATCCTTGTAGCCATCCGGAATCCAAACGTTTGTCACAGTTGGTGAGCCGAGAGCCTTTCCCATGGCCGCTCCGATTTCGCGTGATGCGATACAATGCTCAATCCAAAAATTTCGGATTCCTTTGTCCGCGTGGCTCAATGAGAAACCATCTGCGGCCTTCGGATGTGAAAAACAGGTTGGGTTGAAATCCATTCCTAAATTGTGCTGTTTTGCCCAATCAATCCATGCTTGAAAGTGTTTCAGTTCGATGGCATTGCGATCGACTTTTTGACCACCAAACTCACCGTAGAATGCGTGCAAGTTAATGCGATGCTGACCTGGAATCAGCGATAGTGCTTTTTCAAAATCCATGCGGAGCTCGTCCGGCTTAGTGGCTTTCCCCAGATAGTTGCCCGTCACCGCGATTCCGCCACTAAGCGCCGTTCCGAGGTTTTCAAAGCCACCAACGTCATCCCCTTGCCAACAATGCATCGAAATGGGAATAGTGGCCAGCTTTTTCATGGCTGCTTCGGTATCGACGTTTAGTTCAGCGTAACGACTGGTAGCAGCAGAATAGGCTTGTTTGACGAGTTTCTGCGATATGGCCATGGTGGACAGCAAGGGTTCCCGAAGCGACACAAAACCGGATTTGAGGTTCTTATTATGCAACATGCAGGTTTGTTCCACCTTGCTATTTCGGCCATCGATTAGCACAATCCTGCCAAAGCAGTTATCCTAGATTACCATGAAGCAAATTCTTCGAAATCAAGAATGGTTCCACCCCGACGGGTTTCCCATCACCGTCGAGAGGCGTGAGCCGCAAGAAGCCTTCGGACCGCATACACACGAGTTTACAGAAATCGTGATCATCACCGGTGGAAAGGGGATGCACATCACGGGGAATGATTCGTGGGAGCTCAGTGCAGGTGATGTCTTTGTAATCAGCGGTAACCGCACTCATGAGTATCGCGACATTCAAGGGCTGCGACTGGTGAACACTTTGTATCAGCCCGAGCATCTCGCATTGACGTTGCTGGATCTTCCATCGGTGCCGGGTTACCACGCGATGTTTACGCTCGAACCGGCTTGGCGAAGCAGACACCAATGCAATAGTCGTCTTCACCTCTCAAGCAAAGAACTCACTTCCGTAGTCGCCTTGACCGAACGTTTGGAGGAAGAGTTAAACGAACGACAGCCGGGATTTGGGTTCATGGCAATGGCAACTTTGATGCAAATCATCGGTTCGCTGAGTCGCGCTTATGGACGAAAACCGACGCCGGATGGACGCGCTCTTCTGCGCATTGGTGAATCGGTCTCCTATCTCGAGCTTCATCTGCAAAACGAAGTCAACGTTGATCTCCTGGCAGAGAAGGCTCGCATGTCGAAGCGAAGCTTTCTTCGAGCATTCCGACTGGCTACAGGCTCATCACCGATTGCATGGCTGATTGAAACGCGTGTCCAACGAGCCGCACAACTTCTCCGCCGCACAAGTCGACCGGTGACCGATATCGCCTTTGAAGTGGGGTTCAACGATAGCAACTACTTCACACGTCAATTCACCAAACGCACCGGACTTTCCCCAACGCGTTATAGAACGACCCACCAACGTTAAAAAAGTGTAACTAACTGAGCGCGATTCTCTTGAGCTTCGATCGTCGATTCCACCCCAAGGAACTTTTCGATGATTGCCAGGTGCGTTGTCGAATGCAACGTTAGCGGCTGGGTTTTGAATTGACCGCCACCGCGAATACCCAGTTGACGCGATTGCCATGCGCTAATTGCAAGCGGCAGCATCCATTGGTCGGCCAAGTGAATGCCGATCGGCACATTCGCTTTGAGGTAGTCGCGGGCCTCCTCCATGGCATCCCTTGCCACAATCTCGGCCTTAACATTGAGCTTTCCAAATCCAGTTACCACCTCGGTGACCTGCTGGCTTTCCATTTCTAGCCACAAATAATTGCCTGGACAACGCGCTCGCACCGACTCGCAATGGGTTTCCGATGCGTCCCAGCTGAGTCCGCGTTGGATGACATCCACCTCTCGCTCGGCGATATGTAACGCTAGGTGGGCGACTACCGCAGATACCTGACGACGGACGATGTCACCACGTTCCACAATGTCATACGCTTTCAAAAAAGGTGCTGGTTGGATTTCGGCTCGAAGTTCTCCACCGCCGGCGGGATAGAACCCATATTGCTCCAGCGACACATGAATCCTCGGCCCCATGCGATTGACCAGCGGAACGAATGCTCGCTGCAGGAACTCAAAGGGAGGCGCATGCGTGTTGTGTGTCCCGCCCTCCACCACAATTGCGGACGGCTTATCTCCCAGAATCAACGCAGGCAGCAACGATTGCAGGACAAGCGAGGCACTGCCTGCGGTACCGATTCGGAAGTGATACTCCCCTGGCTTGACTGGGCCGGGCTCAAAGGTGATGGCGGTTGAACCGAGTTTGTCACCCGTCACCTTGGCCCCACTCACTTCTGCCGCCGCTTGAACGCATGTCAAATGCTGCCGCATCAATCCTGGCTTCTCGCGACCCGCACGCACATTCGAAATGCGAACGCGTTTGCCGGTGACCATGGACAAGGCAAGGGAGGAGCGGACCATTTGTCCTCCCCCCTCGCCTTTTGCACCATCCACCTCAATCCACTTCGAATCAGTCATCCGCTGCGTCTCCATCCTTGATGACAAAGGTCGCCTTCAAACGTGCGACCTCGGTCGCAAGTCCTGCAAGCTTTACGCTTCGCAAGACTTCTTCGAAATCCTTGTAAGCCGCTGGCGCTTCGTCCTTGGGGTACTTGCGACAATTCGTCAAAATGTCGGCTGCGTCAAACGATGCGTCTACGGACGCTTGATCCAGTTCACGCATGGCCCGCTTGCGACCAAGCTGTCGGCCTGCCCCGTGGTTGACGCTATAGCAACTGATGCTCGCACCCGGATCCGCGACCATAACACTTGAACCCGCTTGCGGATTTCCCGGCAGCAGAATCGGATGTCCTGTCTGGGCGTAACGTGTTCCCTTGAGAGCATGATGCCCTCCTGGGAATGCACGCGTCGCCCCCTTGCGATGAACCCATTGTTGTATGTTATCAACAATCTCGCGTCGTGCTATGTTGTGGCTGATGAAGTAAACCAGTTGCCCCACGATTCCCGGAAACACTTCTTGAAACGCTTCTAGTACAAGTGCGTTGATCAGCAAGTGGTTTACGGTTGCGAAGTTTGCGCCAAGCGACATGTCGTCGATATACTCGTTGGCTTCCGAAGTACCCAACGGCGCATATACAAGTTCGCGATCGTTTCCTGGCAATGGGATGTCCCACTTTGCAAACTTGCTTTGCAAAGCTTTAAACTGACCCATGGCCAAGTTGTGACCGACACCTCGTGAACCGCAATGCGACAAGAACGCAACATGCCGATCCTTGAGTCCGAAAACAGTCGACGCTTGTCGAGCCCGCTGATTATCGTCAACATGCACGATCTCGCATTCGCCAAAATGGTTTCCGCCGCCATACGATCCAAGCTGCAACGCTTTGTCCGCGAACTTACGGAACGTACCGTTGGCGATATGCCAATCGAGTCGCGATGCCAACGCTTCACTGGTTTCGTCGTGACCGACGTGCGACGAGTCCTCGCATCGAGTTGCCCATTCAGGTGGGATACCCAACTGAGTGCAAACCGGCTCGGATGCGCCCTCAATCACGGCTTGCTTTCCGAGTGTTTCGTCGACCCTACGCGATTTAGCCGCGTGGCGTTGACCGCGTCCAGCACCTGTGGGTGTCCGTTCGCAAATAGCATTGATGAGCTTGCGGCGAATCTCGCGAGAACGAATCGCTTCCTCGGGCAAATCCAATTGCAATAGGCTCATCGAGCACTTGATATCGACTCCAACGGGTCCCGGGTAAATATGGGTCGGTGACGTCATGACGCAACCGATCGGTGCACCATACCCGCAGTGGCCGTCTGGATTGAGGATCAAATCGGTAACGCCCGGCGCCAGTCGCGAATTAATCGCTTGCTGCAAACAGATTTCGTCGAACGTGTCGCGGATCTTTTCGGTACCGATGACCGTAATTGGTTTGGTCTTGCCGCCGGTTGGCAGCATGGCTGTCGCTTCGCCTGTTGGAATCATGGTCTGCAGTTTTGCGAAAGAAGTTTGAAGTGAAAACACCGATGCCGATCTATTGAGAGTTTAGTGTCCGACGCGAGCAAGTAACGCATGGAGCGTGCCAAGTTCGCGTTTCTTTTTTTGGAATTTACGTAAGTCGCTTGATGATAAGACTTTATCGGTTTTTCGATAGCGTCAAAAGCTGGTTGGGGCTATTCTGGTTGCGAGTTAAGTTTATCTAGCAAGATAGGGTTGTATCGGAAAGTATAGGCGTATTTTAGGCGGACTGAATGAACAAATCTTCCAAATTGAAAACGGTGGTGATTGGTTTTCTCGGCAACAAGCTGGACAGCGGACGGGATGCGGAGCGATGGCATCAATGGCGACCGACCGTTGGGCTTTGCCAGCACGACGACCTCCTTGTTGATCGATTTGATTTGCTTCACGCTTCGGCGGACAGCCAGCTGGCTGAGTTGGTCGCCGCGGATATCGAATCGGTTTCGCCCGAGACAATGGTTCGATTGCATCCGCATGACTCAAGAGATCCATGGGACTTCGAGCAGGTCTTTTCGGGGTTGTACGAGTTCGCTCGCAACTATCCGTTTAGAACCGATGAAGAACAATACCTCATCCACATATCGACAGGCACACACGTTCACCAGATCTGTATGTTTCTATTGGCTGAGTCGCGGCACTTGCCGGGCAAGCTGATTCAAACTTCTCCATCGCCGCGAAAGAGTTGGCCTGGCGTGTACCGTATCATCGATCTGGATCTATCTCGCTACGATGCAATTGCAACGCGCTTTGCGAAAGAGCAAGCGGACGATTTGAGTTTTCTCAAGTCGGGGATCAGGACTCGCAACCAAGCCTTCAATGCACTGATCGAGCGCATTGAGCGGGTGGCCATAGCGAGCCGATCACCTATCTTGCTGACCGGACCCACTGGAGCTGGGAAATCACAACTAGCGCGTCGCATCTACGAACTCAAGCGGCGTCGAGAGCAACTTCGAGGGCCACTGGTTGAAGTGAACTGCGCGACGCTGCGTGGCGACTCGGCCATGTCTGCTTTGTTTGGGCATACCAAGGGCTCGTATACTGGCGCGACAACGGCTCGCGAGGGTCTCATGTTGGCTGCCAACGGCGGTCTTTTGTTTTTAGATGAGATAGGTGAGCTCGGATTGGAGCAGCAAGCCATGTTGCTCCGAGCAATTGAAGAAAAGCGTTTTCTTCCGGTTGGTGCCGACCGTGAGGTATCAAGCGATTTTCAGTTGATTGCGGGCACAAACCGGGCACTTCAGAATTGCGTCGCAGCGGGACGGTTCCGCGAAGATCTTCTTGCTCGCATTGACTTGTGGACTTTCGCATTGCCTGGAATTGCGGATCGTCGTGAAGACATTGAGCCCAATCTCGATTTCGAGTTGCTCGCTTTTGAGCGTTCGCAGGGTACCAAAGTTACGTTCAACCGCGAAGCGAAGGCTCGCTTTATCGAGTTCGCCATTTCACCGCGTGCGGCTTGGCGCGGCAACTTTCGCGACTTAGTCGCGGCCGTAACGCGAATGGCTACGCTTGCCCAAACAGGTCGAATCACGCTCGCGGAAGTCGAGGAAGAAATCGATCGCTTGACCAGGGGATGGACGGACAATGAAGGCATGGGAGCGTCCATGGCGGAACAAAGCACTTTGATTGGCGTATTGGATGACAAGCGTCTTCAATTACTGGACCTATTTGATCGCGTGCAGCTAGAGGAAGTGATTCGCGTATGCAAGCGATCGAAAACGCTGTCGGAAGCGGGCCGATTTCTCTTTGCCAACTCGCGACTTACGAAGCAAATACCAAACGACGCCGACCGGCTTCGCAAATATCTGTCTCGTTTTGAACTATCGTGGGAGCGAATTCAAACGGGCTGATTTTTGTTGGGTGGCTCAACTTGGGCGTTGAGCTATGATAGCGTCCAGCTTCTTCATGACACGTCAACGCGACAGGTGGATTGCTTGGTGAATGCACGACAGACGGCTGCGATTGTGATTGCAGCAGCGATAGTCATGGCGGCGACGTTGCCGGGGCGAACCCACGGACTGGGGCTTATTACAACTCGGCTGCTGGCGGACTTCCCTGAGTTGACCGAATCGGGGTTTGCCAAGATCAATCTGGTGGCAACGCTGGTCGGTAGTTTAATGTGCTTGCCTTGCGGCTCGCTCATCGATCGCTTCGGCATGCGATCCATCTCTGTTGCCGTTTTGGGGGCCTTGGGTTTTGTCGTACTGTGCATGGCGGGCGCAACCTCGTTGATGGCGTTTTGTATCTCAATCACATTAACCCGAGGTATTGGGCAGAGCATGTTGTCGGTGGTTAGTCTTGCAGTCATCGGAAAGTCTTTCCCGAACAGGCCTGGCTCAGTCATGGGTGTCTACGCCGTTTTGCTGACGTTTATGATGGCTGCGTGGACTGGCTTATTGGGCAATCGCGTCACGAATCTTGGATGGCGTTCGGCATGGAGTGAAGTTGGATGGGGGATTCTCATCTTAACGCCAATTGTTTGGTGTTTGTTACCCAAGTCAAAGCATTTGAGTACTCCTCCTGCTGGTCATGTCGATGCGAGCAATGCGCTCATAGCGGATTCGAACCGGCCATCGGCAACGCTCTGGCAAGCGCTAGCAACCCCATGCTTTTGGGTTTTTGCATTGGGCATCTCGTTGTTTGGAATGGTCAGTTCTGGGATATCGCTTTTTCAACAGTCGATTCTAGAGTCCAAGGGTTTTTCGGAGGGACTCTATCACAGTTCGCTCGTCTTGGGTCTGTTTGTTGGGATGGGAGCCAACCTGTTGGGTGGTTGGCTTGCAACTCGATTCCCGCTACAGAAGTTGTTCGGGGCCGCGATGTGGTTGTTGGCAGGATCATTATTGGCAATACCTTATCTTGCAACGCCGTTTCAGGCTTATCTGTTTTGTAGTGTTTACAGCTTCGCAGGAGGATTCATTACGGTTCTATTTTTTACAGTTTGGGGGCAAGCGTTTGGTACCCGTGAATTAGCAAAGATACAGGGAGCTGCTCAGATGCTGACGGTGATCGGGTCGAGTCTCGGGCCGATATTGGTTACGGAGTCGAATGCCCGATTTCAATCCTATGATCCAATCCTGTGGTGTTTTGCGCTGGCCAGCATTCTGATTGGGTTGTTTTCGTTTGTTATTGCGATCCCTCGCTCTTGATTGGAAATCAGGATTGATGCAATTCAGGAATAGGCAGAAAAATGTGGGCAGAAAAATATTCAGCACTCAATCTTTCTGCCCCCATCTTTCTGCCTCAGTGTGCCGATCCTAGAATCTCTGGTTCTAAATCTTCTGACTGCCTAAGAATATGCCGATTTACTTCGAGTTGCCTATCAAGTCGATTTCACAAGCGGAGTTTGGCGAATTGGACTACTCCGTAATGAGTCATGTGTTCGAAACGCAAAACGTTATCGGTCGCTTGGCACAGGAACACATCTACCAGAATGATTTGCGATTACGACTGTTGTCCGCAGGAATCTCATGTGACTGCGAAGTCGCAATTTGCTTGACGCACCAAGACTATTCAAAGCAGCTGTTTCTCGACATGGTCGCTGGCTGTCGTGGTGTTTACGAATTGAAAGCCGTTACGAGTTTAACTAAAGAACACGAGGCTCAGTTACTGACCTACCTATACCTGCTCGACCTTCAGCATGGAAAGCTTGTCAATTTCCGTACATCCAAAGTCGAGTCTCGATTCGTGAACGCTACGATCCCTCGCAATGAGAGGATTGGCTTTGTCGTTTGCGATGAGGAATTTACTGGGCCTGCAAGTTTGTGTGATTGCATCGTTGCATTGCTGCGTGATTGGGGCACTTGCTAATCTTCGTCGCTCTACCTCGACGCCGTCGTGCATTTGCTCGGTGGCATCGAAAATGTCGAACGACTGCTGCCGCTACGTCGATCTGGCAATGAACTCGGCAACCAACGATTTCACGTTGGAAATTCCGATGAAGCGGTTCACCTTACCACATTTGCGGACGTTAACGAAGCGTACGAAAAGCAGGTCCACCAACTACTTTCGTTTAGTCCTCTTCGAGCGATCCACCGAGTAAACATCGCCGCACATCAAGTTGACTTTAGAACCGTCGCGATGGAGGAATAGGCAGAAAAATGGGGCAGAAAAATATTCAGCACTCAATCTTTCTGCCCCCATTTTTTCGCCTTAAATTCTGAGTGATTCTCCGAAACCAAATGCGTCGAGGTGGGTTTAGATTCGAGTGGCACATGGATGTGCCAGTTGTATTGATAGATAATACTGACCAACAGGAATGGTCCTGTGCCTGCCTGGAGACTCAAAATGGAATCTGTAGATATCCTCTGCCCGAATGGGCACCGTTTAGTTGGTTCGACCGATATGGTGGGTCGCAATGTTCGGTGCATGAAGTGCCAAACCAAATTCCCGTTTGTAATGCCGATGAAAAAGTCGATCACGGAAACGGGAGTGCTTCGCATTTTGGGAGACGTTTCCCCGTTACCCATGCCGCCCGAAGTCACTGTGTCAACGAGGCGTTCTTGCCCACGCTGTTTCAAGATCATTTCAATCAATGCAAATGTTTGCGAACATTGCATTTGTTACGTGGGCGACCTGCCCAATTTCTTGCGGCAATCGATTGCCGAAGGCAAGAGCATTAACGGACGCTAGCCGACGAAGAGTTGTCACGTCTACTTATCGAATAGCTGCTTTGAGTTTCGGCCCATTCGCTCGAACAGGCCGACTGCATCTTTGAATGAAAGCTCCGTTGCATGAACTCGTTCGGCTGGAACCAATGCTACCGAGCCAATCCAGGTATCGGGCGCACCTGGAAAGTAAACGACTACCATTCCATTTGCAAGTCGGTCGGATTCGAACGCAAGACGAGAGCCTTCACTCGTCGATACGAGAATCGATTTGAGCGATGGCACCTCCTGACACTGTTGCAAATTGCTGGCAAGTAGATCTCGATAAATTGCGTACTTAGGAAACACCGTCATGACTTGCTTTTCCAAAGTCGTGGAAAACTGCCTGCCCAATGCTCGGGTCGCAATGATGCCACCGACGAAACACAGCAGCACGAGGATGGCTACTGCCAAGCTGAACAGCAAAGCCACTCCGCCGGGCGAATTCACAGGCACCCAATCGTGGAGCGGCTTTGCGATCGCTTGAACAATGGAGTAAATCTGAGCAAGCATGAAGGCGACAACCGCCAATGGGAGTAGAAAGAAAACTCCGCCAATAGCCGTCGCCCAAAAGAACCCTACTTGCTTTTTAATCTTGTCCTGCATGGTATGCCGCGTTGGTTTAGCCGATGAATTAGGGGATGTTTTTCGGGAGAAGTCGTGCGACTCCTATTTGGTTTCGGTATCATACTTGCAGATTGTTTATCTAATGCATACCGGAGGAAATAAGAATGGCCCACTCTTGGTTTCTAGAACGATTAAGCAAATTTCCTCTTTTGTTTTTTGCAATTCTGATTTCCGGAAGTCACGGTTTGTTAGGACAGCAAGGAGATTCGTCCAAAGGGCTTCGCGTACGTGGGGCAATCGTTTTACCAGACCAGAAGCCAGCAGTTGGATCGAAAGTATATTTACTCAAAGTAAACGGTGGTGCATATACGCTTCCAACGCGACCAGCAGTAAGCGAGACAGATAGCTCTGGAAACTATGCTTTTTACGACGTGAAACCAGGTACCTATCGAATCTGGGCTGAAACGACTGAGCTCACAACACTTGAGAACAAACTGGAGGGCAAGAGTGTCAAGGTCGAAGCTGATAAATCCGAGAGTGTTGTTGATTTGTCCCTGCACGAGGGATGTCGATACAACGTTAAAGTGATCACAAAAGAGGGCGCCAAACCGGTGGCCAATGCGATGATCTCATTCGGCTGGACCGACATCGTACGCAGCTACAAAACAGATTCCGAGGGCCTTGCGAAAATTGGTGGTCTCGGTCGCGATGAATGGTACTTTGTCGTCAAGGCGGATGGCTTCGCAACCACCTATCGCAAACTCCCGAAGCAGTCCCTTGGTTCGTCCACCGATTTGGAGTTTCAGCTAGCCCCAGGTTGCGATCTTGAGGGAAGAGTCGTCAATGAAAAAGGGACGCCATTGGCGGGAGCGAGAGTCAGTGCCCAAGAAACTTCTGCGTCCATGACACCGGGCTTTGGTGAAGCTGTGTCGGACGAGAGTGGGCGGTTTCTGCTCAAGTCGTTACCCCAAGGAGATGCGATCCGACTGTCCGCAGGAAAGGAAAACCACGACAGTTTTTATAGTCAGATCAGCGTGCCTCAGGACGAAAAAAACTTTAAGTTCGATATCACTTTGCAGTCGATGGCCTACGGCGGCGATTGCATTGTTTCGGTCATCGACGAAAAGGGAAAACCCATTGCAGATGCGAGCTTAGAAAACATGGGCAATTCATCGGCGAATGTTCGATCCGCCAAAACAGACAGCGAGGGCAAAGCAAGATTGGCCAATCTATTCAAAGGTTTCCAAGGAACCAAGGCTGTCATTCGTGCTCGTGGATACATCACCCAGCGAGTCGACCTGGAAACCGGCACGCAAGAGAATCCCGGAGAAATCGAGGTGAAAATGGTATATGGTGAGAAGATACGCGGTCGACTCTTGAAACCGGATGGGCAGCCAGCGGTGGGAATACGGGTCTATTACGATCGAGGCGAGCAAGGCTTTAGTTTGGGTGGACGCGTAGACACGGACCGGGAAGGAAAGTTTTTTGCGGAGGGGTTACCCAATCCCTGTACGTTTACCTTTTACACGCTGTCACCGTTTGCTCCCATTCGCGACCGCAAGCTGCCCGTCGGAGGCGATGACGAAGTCGAGGTGAAAATGGAAATGGAAGGTGTGCTTCGTGTTCGTGCCATCGACGCAAGCACGAGAAAACCCATTCCTGAGTTTAACGTTAAGATTGGATTCCCCGCCAATATGAAAGGCTGGTCGGGGAGCATCGCCAGCAGCTTGATGAATCCAGGCACCGAGATCCTCGGAGAGACGAAGGAGTTTCGGCTGGGGCAGCTACCTCCAGGAAGTTTTTTGAACTGCACCGTATCCGCGAAGGGATATGTCAAAACCTTAGTCGAGAATGTAGAGGCTGTCGTCGAGGATGGTTCAAAGTCGCTCGATGTAGTGCTGACCCCCGATGATCCAACGATGTTCTTGAATGTTGGCGGTAAGCTATTTGATTCCAAAGGAGAGCCCGTGCGCTCCGCGCTGGTGCGTGTGATGGTTCTCGATCCTAAGTTTGCGAAGGGGATCAACGACAGATGGACATTGATTGAAACCGAACAAATCGCGATGAATGCCTCATGTTTCCAATTTTCAAAAACCACAACCTCCAAGGACGGTGCCTTTAAACTGGAACGCGTTCAAAAGGACGGACAGATTGTTCTTGCCTTTAGTGGGACCGGAATCGCAAGCAAGCTTTTCCCCGTACCTGAACACTACCAAGCTAAAGACATGGCTGACATTGAGTGTGAAGCAACTCGCTGTGGTAGGCTTCGGGTAACGGTGGATCCAGATGCCTTTCCTAACGCGCACTCCGTTTCGGTTCAACCAACGACGAAAGGAATTTTGCTTGGCTACATGTCGAAGAACATATCCGAGAAGGACTCACGAGTGGCATTTGAGGACTTACCGCCAGGCTCTTATCAAATTGTTCTTCAATCCAAACCCGTGGAACTGGGCAACGGTGGCTTCACGACGAAAGCCATCAAAACGCTTAAAGTGAGTATCCTAGAAGACGAGGAATCCGAAGAGATCTTTCAATAACTAAGGTTATGCCAATCGAGACAAGCGGACGCTAAGAGAGACACAATGACAATTCTAAACCGACGTCGATGGATCGGAACCGGCATCGCGGCAACGGCGCTTGGATCGATGCGAGGACCGATTTCGCTGGCGTCAGACAAAGAGCTCGATTTTGGCCAAGTTGTCGGAGATCCTGAAGCGGCACGTGTTGGTGGCAACGTATTGCGCAACGGAGGTAATGCCGTCGATGCGATTGTTGCGGGCTCCTTCGCAGCTGCAGTGACAGCTCTTGGTCATACGGGCATCGGAGGATATGGTGGTTCAGCGACGATTGCCATCGAGGGCGGTCGAAAAGTTTTTTCCGTCGACTTTAACTCAACTGCTCCGGCGGCTCTCAGGGAAGACACGTTTACACTTGATAAGCAAGGAAACGTAATCGACCGCGCCAATGAGCACGGTTGGCTTGCGGCGGGAGTTCCGGGAGTCTTGGCTGGCCTGGCCATGACTCTGAAAACCGGAGGAACATGGTCGTTGCATGATACGTTGCAACCTGCCATTGCACTTGCACGCGATGGGTTTGCCGTTTCCGCTTCTCTCGCGACCGCGATCAAAGGAGCCGCCCCGCATTTCTCTAAAGACGCTGGCTCGCGCGAACTCTATTTCGATCAGGATGCACCGCTGGGCGCTGGCAAGACGCTTCGGAATCCTGAACTGGCGGACATGCTGATGGCCTTGGCAAAGGCAAACTCCGTCGAGCCGTTTTATCGGGGCGAGTACGCGAGCCTGATCGCCTCTCAATTTCAGAAAAACGGGGGCCTTGTGACGATCGCGGATTTGGCTGCCTATCAAGCGAGCATCGCGAAGCCGCTTTCGTTGGACTGCAATGGCATGACCATCCACACAGCTCCGTTAACCGCGGGTGGCCTAACGGTTCTGCAAGCGATTCATACGTTGAAGGCGATGCGACTCGACACGATTTCGGACGACCTGCGATCCATTGCGATGGTGGAGGCATTGCGATGGGCTTGGCGAGATCGATTGCAGTTGCTTGGCGATCCCCAACAGGTCAACGTCCCGGTCGAAAAGCTTTTGTCCGAGGCGTACGCTCGCGGCACAGCAGCGCAGGTCTCAAGAGCGATGGCAGCCAATCGCCCGATCGAGCATCGCATCAAGAGCAACACACAAAGTGGAACGATTCATCTTTGTAGTGCGGACCGACACGGTAATTTTGCCTCGTTAACGTTAACGCATGGAGGAAGTTTTGGAGCCAGAGTTACGGTCGCTGGGCTTGGCTTGACGCTAGGACATGGAGTATCGAGATTCGATGTAACGCCGGGGCATCCCAATGCCCCGGGCTCAGGCAAACGCCCACTTCATAATATGGTACCTTGCATTGTTACTCGCGACGGACAAGCGATCCTGGCCGTGGGTGGTCGAGGAGGTCGAAAGATCCCCAACGCTGTCTTTTGCTTCTTAACGGAATTTCTCATGCAAAAGCAGTCGCTGGCTTCATCCATTGGAATGCAACGCATGCACACGGAAGGGAACTTGAGCTTGGAATTGGAAAAGAGCTGGCCAGAGGACGATCGAAACCGATTGACGGCGTTTGGCTATCAAATAAAGACTGCAGGTAACGCAACACTCAGTGCTACCGCCACGGAAGAAGGTCGAATTGTTGGCGGAATGGGGTAAAACTCAGGATCCTACAACCCTAACTGCACGTAAAATCCGGATTCCACGAACAAATGTTGCATACAGTGCAAGCGTCATTCGATTGCTTAGATTTCAGCCTCCCAACTGCACGATTCGATATGAACCGGTAATGCGAGAAAATCGATACAAAAAAGCAATTGCTTGCATTGATTGCTACCCGACTCTTCGCGCATAATCGAACAAGTCCGTTCGGCCAAGCATTATTTAACCAGTCATTGGGCCCATCATGAAATTTTCCCTGAAACACAACGCTTTGTTTGGAATTGCAGTGTCGCTGGTCTGCTCCATGGGGGTGGCGCAGGCGCAGCTTGGCAATCAAACTGGTACGACCACACCAGCGACCGGTAGTTCGAACACAAAGTTGCCAGGTTCGTTTGGCGGGCTAGGAGTCACGGGGCAATCCAAAATCGATTACTCTGGAAAAGATCCGTCAACCGCCTTTAACAATGGCTCAGCGGTATCAGGCGCGACAACGGGAAGCGGAACGACAGGAACTGGGCTGGCGGGGCAGACAACTGGGAGCCAATTCGGTGCAAATGGGTTTTCTAACGCCACAGGAACCGGCGCGATCGGTACCCAAGGTGGCGGATTGGGCAATGCATTTGGAGGAGGCTTGGGTGGCGGATTTGGCCGGGGAGGATTCGGCGGTCTTGGCGGATTGGGTGGCCTAGGCGGCGGCGGAATGGGAAATACCGCCGCGTCCGCAAAGAAATTGATTAAACCAATCATTCGTCCAGATATCGAAGTCGAGCGACCAAGCGCATCGACTACAGCAACCAACGCACAGCTTCGACTGACTCGTATTCAAATGCCCAAGCGGCTAAAGAGTGTTGTCTCGTCGGTAGACGGAGATTTCGTCGTTCTGCGCGGTCAGGTCGCTACCGAGTCGGATAAGCGGATGGTTGAGAGGCTTGTGAAGCTGGAGCCTGGAATTGATTTGGTACGGAACGAGGTGACAGTCTTGACCAGTCCGGCTGAGAGTATACGGGCGAAACCCACCCGTTAGCATTCATCTGCGACATCTTGTTTTGTGGGCTGCTGCCGGGCTGTTGTGTGACACTGCTTTCGAACTGAGGAAGTTGCGCCTGCGGGGGTGGTAAAAACGGTTGCGGCGATACGTTGTTCGGATTAAGGAGGCTTGGATCTAAGCCGCCCGACGCAACGTTGGTTCCCGGAATCTGCGATTCCGGCAAACGTGTTTGACGCATGAGTGAACTAGATGGAACCTGTATGGTTGTCGTTCGCAGTCCACTCATTCCGCTTGGTGGATTCGAAGTGTTTTGCGAATCGAAATTGGGCATCAATGCGGATGCTTGCTGGACAGGCATTTCGTTTTGCTCTTCCTTGCCAACGCCAGGCAGATTCAGACTCGCGGCAGCGCCTCGAATCGTTCGGCCTTCCTTATCCAAGAAGGTTGGGATGAGCATTATTTTCTTCGGGGCGCCGTAGGCTTCATCCCAGGGTATCCAAACGCTATAGGACGCACCCAGTTCACCTTCTGTAAAGTGCGTCGTTAGCTGTTCGGCCGTGAACCGAAATCGCTTGTTGGCTTGGCTTAGGTCTTCGGTTTTTAGTTGTTTTTTCGTGTCGTCAAAACCATAAACCATGAGGTCGCCATCGACTGGAATCGCCTGAGTTTTTTCGTTGTAAAAGTAGAATCGGCCGCCGAAGCCCCTGGTCGGAGCTTTGCCAGGCAACGTCAGAATGTCGTGAGTCCAGGTCGCAGTCATGCTCTTAGGTGTCTGATACTCTTTCTTCTTAAACGAGAACCAGCTCGAGTCCTTTTTCTTTTTCTTGCTCGCAGCAGAGTCTGCGGTCAACGATTCGCAACCAATCGACGTAACTGCCATAGAGACAGCGGCCCAGACGAATAAGTATCTTTTTGCAAGTTTCATTTTGTTGATCTTCATGATCGTTGCCGAAGGTTTTTGATGTTGGTTTTTTGCAAGTGCGTTACTGGTGCGAGGTTCCTACCGTCCGTTGGCGACGCGTGCCACCGGTGGCTGTGGACCAGGCTGGAAGGATGCTGGAGCAACGCCATAAGTGCCTTGTTGCATGTTCTGTTGATAGGAGGAGTTTTGAATGGGTGATGCGGTGTTGACTGCTGGCTGATCCGATCCGTTGGATCCCGAATCGATCAGTGTGCGACCGCCTCGCGAGTTGGTTCGAACAGGGCTATTGATCGGATAGCCCTCAATCATCTCAACACTTGGAGACTCATTCATCTGCTCTGGCTCACCTATGATCATCCGTCGAGGGCCAACTCCATTTTCATAATCCACCGTTGGTTGCATATCTGGATAGATAATCGGAGAAGCAGCAGGTCCCCAAAGACCATTGCCGGGTGACAATCCCACATCGCCATGGATGTTTAGGATATCCGCAAGGCAGTAGCTCATTCGAGAGGACTCTACTTGCTTGATCATTTCCAGCTTTTCATCGTTGTTGAAATTGATGACGCGTGGCGTCATGACAACCAGCAGTTCGGTCCGGTTCTCGACTTGGCTATCGAATCGAAAGAGTGCTCCCGCCAAAGGAATATCAGCCAACCAAGGTATACGACGCGATCGGGTCGAACGATTCTTCGTAATCAATCCCGATAGGACAACGGTTTGCCCGTCATATGCTGTAACGCGGGTTTGAGCCTGCGTTGTAAAGATGATAGGCGACAGAATCGCGTTTCCGTTGATGTCCTGCCCAACCGCAACTCCAGATGCGGTTGGCCCCAGTGTGGAGCGCGTGATTGCCACGATCATGTTGATCAGTCCGTCTTGATTGGTTCGAGGCTGTACCTGCATCAACAAACCAACGTCTACATCGGAAACATTGTTCGAGGCGATACCGTTGGTGACCGTCTGGCCGCCAAATCGAGGCACCCTCGAACCCACTTGGATGTTCGCAATATTGTTGTCGATGGTCATCAACTGAGGTCTCGACAATATCTGCACGCGATTCACATCTTGCAGAGCACGAAACAGCATACTGACGGACTCACTCCCCGCAGCTAAAACGAGTCCACCATAACCGAGCGTAGAGTTCGTTCGACCGAGCGAGAAGCCTGAGGTTCCTTGGCCGGCCACGTTTTGCGTACGTCGTTGCTGAGCTGCTGGAGTATTTACGGTTAGAGCGGTTCCTGTGTTGAATCCCGGACTGCTCAGTGTGCCGCCGCTGGCACTATTGCGATCGAACAACAGCGAGTCCTGGAGTCCAAACTCGGTTCCCAAGTCAAATTGATCATCGAGCGTTACTTCGGCAATCAAAACATCGACCGCAATCATTGGTTGTTGTCGGTCGAGTCGTTCGACGATTTGACGAATCATCGGCATGTAACGAGGCATAGCACTCACGAGAATGCTGTTCGTATTCGCTTCAGGAACGACGTAAACCTCGCGGTCTGTTCGCTCGATAACACTGTAGATTTGTCCCTGTTGCTGACCAGCTACACCCTGTGGAGCGGTGATTAGCTGCAAGTTCGTTCGTTGCTGACTAATCATCGTTGTAATCGCGGTCGACACATCCGTTGCAGAACTATTTCGCAACCAAATCACTTCGATTGTACGTTGCTTTGCGTTGTCTTCGTCGAGACGAAGGAGCAGCACTTCAATGACCTCGAGGTCCGCTTGCGAGCCCGATACAATGATGGAATTGGTACGAGTTTCGGTCGCGATACGCAAAGGAACGAGCGAACTTTCTGCACCGCCGCTTACAGCAGCTTGGTTCTGGAGCCCGAAGAGTCCCAGACCATTATTGTTGTTAAGGTTGTTGTTGGTTTGTGTCGTTGGCAAACCGAACGCTTGTTGCAAGGCAGTTGCCAAGGTGGAAGCGTCACCGTTTCGCACTTCAAAAACTTTGATACGTGCCTCAACGCTGGACGGAATATCCAGCTGCCTTATCAGCGCCTCAACCAGCGCCATGCTCTTGCCAGGGGCTCGCACGATGAGTGCGTTGATCGTACCACTGCTATTCACGACCACGCCGGTCAATAGTCCCGAATCGACGCGCTCGCCGTTTTTGCTCGCAGCAACGGTGAGCTTGCTATTGGGCACCCTGGCCCGCTCAGCGGCATTGGCGCCACCCTGTGGCTGCTGTTGCTGCTGTTGTTGATTGGTGCCGGTTGCTGGGGCTTGAGTGCCGTTGATGGCCGAACTCAAGATGGGTTGCAGTTCGGTTGCCAGCGCGAACTTGAGCGGAATGATTTTGATTTCGCTTTCGGCCGTTCCTGCATCTGCGTCCACATCTGCGATGAGGCGGGCCACTTCGGCTTGGTCGCGTGGAGACGCTTGAACGATGAGAGAGTTCGTTCGATAGTCTGCGACTGCTTTCACACGCAGCGTCAATCCAGCCGAGTTGGCAGCGTTGGCCGCTCCAGCACCGCCGCCGGCATTCGCTGCCGAAGGATCGCCAAAGAACTTGGTTATCAGAGCTTCCGCGTCCACTGCGGATGAATTGACTAGCTTAAATACTCGCAACTGACTGTTTGGATCCAGTGGCGCATCCAATTTCTTGATCACATCTTTGATGCCAGTCATCGCTTCCAAGCGTCCAATCAGCAACAAAGCGTTTGGCTGACCCAAGGCTGTGATTTCGATTTGACCTTGGCGTGGCGAGAATACCTTGGTGTTCAAGTCCTTGAGGATAACCTCGAGTGCTTGCCCATTCACATGCACGAGCGGAACGACTTCAATTTCCGGTCTTGTCTCGTCACTCTGCTTTTTGATCTGTTCGATTACTTGTTGTACGCGTTGCACGTCCCGCTTGCTGCCCTTGATAATCACCAAGCCCATCTCAGGCACAAAGGAGATATCGACGTCACCGATCAGACCACTGCCGGAACTGACGGAATCGGGCGAAGCAACGATGGTGGCCGGCGCATCATCACCAGTTCTTGGACGGATTTGCGCTGTTCCGGTGACCGCATCATCCTCTTGGACGGGTTGCTGGTACGATGCGAGCTTTATCAATTTGATAGCTCGTTCGATCCTCTCAGGGGTAGCGGGATTGATTGGTATGATTTGGGTTGGACGCGATGGATCCGCTTGCCCCAAATCGATGGCCGTGACGACCTGAGTCCAGCCCATAACGCTAATCGGTGTCCCCTGAAGCCGCACTTCGTTGTTGCGGCGGTCAACCTGCATCACTTCCTGAACGGAGTCTTTTGAAACTAATTTCAATTGCGCTAGTTCGCCGTTGTTGCTGGTTGAAACAGTTAAGCGAGTGCCAGCCAATCGACCGACAGCATCCTCGAGCTCTCGCCACGAGATGCGTTGAAGTTTGTATTGGTTTTGCTGAATCGCCTTGGGAACAATGTTTCCGCGAAGGTCGGTTTGCAGGCTACCGACTTGCTGACGTGAGGCTTCTACGAGCTGGGCGATTTGACTTTGTGTCGCCTCAGGGGCCAAGACCATAAGACGTCCTGAGTTAGGCTCGTTGGTGACACGAACGCGTTTGTCAGCCCCAAATTGTGCTTGAATCGCCGCTCCGACCTGTCCAACATAGTCCAAAGGAACGTCGTAGACCTGCAATCTAGCGTCCGAGAGGTTTGGAGCGGGAGTTCTGTTGGCTTGTGGTAAAGCTTGCCCTTGGACAGGAGGCGGCAACAGGAAGGGCTGCGCATTATTATTGACTGGGGTTCCCGGCGACTGAGGCTTTGCAATCGCATTCAGGCCGTCGCGTGGCGAAGTCGGCTGATTGAAGTTGGGTTGCTGTGGCACTTGAGCCAACGCATGCGCACCGACAAACCAGGGCGAGGCGGCAAGAATCGCCATTCGGAGGATGTGGCGGCTTAAGCTTTGATAGGTTTTACGTGTTGTCACGAGCCAATTCCCTTTTTCAGATCTCGGGCTGTCGAAATGACTCTAGCCCGCATTCACCGTGTTAATCGGAGCTTTCGGCACAGGCACTACAGTCAAATTAGCCAACCTGGACGGTAAACTTTCACAAATCCAGCTTTTGGGACAGTTGCCAAATGTTCAGCGTCCTCAGTGACGAACCGGCCATTTTTGTTCCAAAATGGTTAATCCGCGCAGCGGCGAGCCGTCGACCGCCCCACCATATCTCCAGTCCACACAAACCAAACCTGGCGATTTCGCTGATGCCTGCGTTTGTGGCTCTGGGGTTGCGAACGGTTAAACATTTCGAAATCGCGCGTTACCGGCTAGCCCTGGTCATTTTGCCTGGTTTAGCCATAATCTCACGGTTTCCAGATCTTTCGATATCTCTGAACTGCTCCGATCGAGGAAACACAAACAATGGACGACAAGCTCGCTTATCAAGGAATCACTTTTGACGATGTCCTGCTCGAGCCCCGCTACAGCGAAGTGCTGCCTTCGCAAGTGGATGTTAGTACGCAACTGACCGCGAAGATACGTCTCTCCGTCCCGCTCCTCTCCTCTCCTATGGATACCGTGACAGAAAGCCAGATGGCAATCGCGCTCGCCAAAGTGGGCGGATTGGGGGTTATTCACAAAAATTTGAGCATCGAAGCTCAGGCCGAAGAAGTCACGAAGGTGAAACGCTCTGCTAATGGCATCATTCCTGACCCGGTCACCCTCGTTCCAACGGATAGTATTGCCACCGCGCAAGACATGATGCGTAAGCAAAATGTGTCCGGTGTCCCAATCGTCGATGCGAACGGGCGTTTAGCCGGCATTCTTACTCGGCGCGATCTCCGGTTCCTGGAGTCGTCTGATTTGCCAATCTCCTCGGTAATGACAAAAGAGAATTTGGTTACGGCGCAGGGGAATGTAACGCTTGCGGAAGCTGAGCGGATTTTAACGGATAAAAAGGTGGAGAAACTTTTACTGGTTGACGATGAATACAAACTAACAGGTCTGATCACGATCAAAGACATCGACATGATCCGCAGTTTCCCCAATGCTTGCAAAGACGAGCTAGGG
>JANMNR010000657.1:0-28737 GCA_031368325.1 Pirellula sp. | reverse complement strand
ATGGAAGTTGCTGGGGCCATTGATGGATCAGGAGCAGCCGGTTGCATCACCCGTCGTTGTCAATGTAGAAAAGCTCGAGAAAAAGCCGCTTGATGACGTGTTGGGACCACCTCAGGTGACATGTACTGCTTGGGCGATTTTCGATCGCAGCAGCGGCGATTTGGTCGCATCGAACAAGTCGGAGGTTCCTATGCACATTGCTAGTACCACCAAATTGATGACGGCCTATGTTGTGTTAAAGCATTCTGCTTTGAATCCGTCGGTCCTAGACGAGGTGATTACCTTTTCCAAGCGGGCGGATGACACCGTGGGTTCCACTGCGGGAGTTCGAGCGGGCGAAAGTCTTAGCGTGCGTGAACTGATTTATGGCCTCCTGTTACCGTCTGGTAATGACGCGTCGGTTGCCTTGGCCGAACACTTCGGTCGCAAGTTTGCGAAGTCGGATGCGAAACTCGATAATGCCCAATCGTTCGAACGTTTCATTGAGGAGATGAACTCCACCGCTACAGAACTCAAGATGCTGCAATCTCACTTCGTTAATCCACACGGACTCACAGACAAAGCGCACTTGGCAACCGCGAGCGACTTGGCACGATTGGCTAGAGCTGCGTTGGATGTGCCTCTATTTCGTGACTATGTCACTTGTCGACAACACGGATGTGAAGTGGCTGGTCCAGGCGGATACAAACGCAACCTAAAGTGGGAAAACACAAATCGGTTGTTGGGTATCGAGGGATACACGGGTCTAAAAACAGGAACAACCGATGCAGCTGGCGCGTGTTTAGTATCGTCAAGTCAACGGGAAGGCCGTGAATTAATTGTCGTGGTGCTCAATGCGTCAAATTCTGATGCTCGTTACGTAGACGCTCGCAATCTGCATGCATATGGTTGGCGCAAGTTGGCGAGTCGGTGATTTCACTGGTATGGTGATGGCTAGCGATTATTCTAAGACATCACTTGCTTGTTCTTGGTGTCTAGTGAGTTCGAACGCGTCGCTCGTATAACGCTGCTTTCGTGCTCAAGTAACCACTGCTTCACTGGCAAGCCGCCACCGAAACCGGTCAACGATCCGTTGCTTCCAATCACGCGATGGCAAGGCAAAACGATGGGCAACGGATTGCGTCCGTTGGCTGCACCCACTGCCCGTACGGCTTTCGGTGAATCAACTTGCTTCGCAAGCTCGGCGTAACTCCATGTCTGACCGTATGGGATACTTGCGAGCGTCTGCCATGTTCGTTGCTGAAAGTCGGTTCCCTCCAAGCTTATCTCCAAGTCGAACTCTTTGCGTTCTCCGGCGAAGTACTGCAAAAGCTGCTCCCGAGCAATCTGTGTCGCGTTAAAGTCTTTTCTCCAATCCACGATGTGAGGAGGTGCGTGCTTGTTGCTTTCAAACAGCACGTAACGCAACCCCTTGTCATCGATGGCTATCTTTAATATTCCAATGGGGGTCTTAAAGTCATCAAACCACATCGTTTTCTCCTCGGGTTCGGTCACCCGCTAAGTGCCAAAGATGAAGAACAGCGTACGCACGCCATGGACGCCACGCTTGTGATCGTGCCTCTGTTTCCTTCAAGCTCATGCGCTTTTCAACTCCCAATACTTGCTGCAAAACTAAGTCGCCGGCCGGGAACGCATCGGGGTGAGTTAATGCGCGCATGGCAACATACTGTGCAGTCCAGTCGCCAATACCAGGCAACTGTGTAAAGCTGGCTGCAAACTCGTCGAGACGTTGACCGGCCTGAAACCCAACATATCCGTCCAAACAGCTCGCTGCCAAGGACCGGAGCGTAGAAGCGCGGGTTTTCGGCAATCCGATTTTTTCTAGTGGAGCATCAGCGAGACGTTCGGGCGTTGGAAAAACACGGTCCAATCCGGGACGTCCGTCGATGCGTTGTTCACCAAACGATTCTACGAGCCGATTCGTTAGGGTTGTTGCGGCCGCCACGCTGACTTGTTGGCCCAGCACCGCTCTGACGGCCACTTCGAACCCATCCCATCCGCCAGGTACGCGCAGGCCAGGTCGTTTGTCGATCCCCTTTGCGAGAATCGGTTCCTGACGCATTACAGAATGCACGGCACTTAAGTCGGCGTCCAAGTCAAAGAGGCGGCGCACTCGCCGAACGATTGTCGAAATCGAACTTGGGTCGGTGTCGAAGATTTCAAGGATGAGTTCGGGCTTATTTGCATTGGCTGAAACGCGAATCCAAGTTGAAGCGGAGGCGGACCCAACGACTCGTTCATAACTATCCTCGTGGATTTGCTCGACACCCGGGATTCGTCGCTTGTCGAAAAACGCCAACATCAATGGAAAGTCAAGCGGTGGTCTATACGCAAGGCGGAGCTTTAACGCGGCGGTCGGCACATTAGACTGCAAACGTCGAATTGCAGTCGGAGGCATTCCGCAACCATCGGCAAACGCGGAGTTGAAACGCCGCAAGCTTTTGAAACCAGCCGCAAAAGCGATTTGTGTCACCGGAAGAGTCGTCTCGGTCAGCAGTTGCTTAGCAAGCAGAAGCCGTCGCGTCGTATGAACCGCCATTGCGGTAGCTCCTGTTTGTTCGATAAACAGCCGTCGCAACTGGCGTCCACTTAGTCCGACCTTGGTCGCAAGCGACTCGATCGATATTTCGTCTAATGCACCGTCCGCAATTAAACTCAGCGCGCGTTGGACCGCGTGTTCTCCACCGCACCTTGCGAATCCTGGCGAGAGTTCTGGGCGACAACGCAAACAAGGTCTATAGCCCGCCGACGTTGCTGCGGCGGCGGTTGGGAGGTACGTTACGTTGCTTTGCTTTGGAGTCGGTGCGGGACACACCGGCCGGCAATAGATTCCAGTACTTCGGACAGCCGTAAAAAACAGGCCGTCAAAGCGAGCATCTTTGGCGGCTCGAGCGCGATCACAGATTATCTTCGAAGGCATATGGGTTTGGAACATATGCACATCATAAGCGTTGTTGGAAAACATTACTGGCCATTTTCGGTCATCGCATTCGACAGAGCTCCAGCGAATACCAAGTGCCCCGGTTGTTTCTTACAATGCATTGGAGTGCAAAAAGTATTAGTAAAAACAGGTTCGTTTGAAGTAAGCGGTAAAGGAGACGGAACAAAACGTAAAAGATCGGGTTTAGCAGGCATGCAAACACACATGTCGCGTTTGACAAACGCGTGTGGTGGGATTTCCAAGCTCAGGATAAAGGATAGGTTACATCAGATGGTTCGTTCACGATGGTCACGATTGGCGGCGTTGGGAATCGTATGCACTGCAACGCAGTTTAGCTTAGAGAATTCGGCTTTCGGATTTGCTGATTGGACGCGATTTCGTGGTCCAAACGGATCGGGAGTGTCAGAGGACAAAGAATCGACTCCAACCGTTTGGAACGAAAAAGAAAACCTTAAGTGGAAGATTCCATTGCCCGGTGCTGGGGTCTCTTGTCCAATCGTGGTCGGAACTCGGGTGTTTGTTACCTGCTATTCAGGATATGGAATCAATCAGGAGGAGCCAGGTGATGTGAAGGATCTAGTTCGCCATTTGGTATGTGTGGATCGAGGAACTGGGAAAGTGCTGTGGCAAAAGGCGTTGCCATCCACAGTGACAGAAGATCCATACAGTGGAATGGGTGTGCCGCAGCACGGTTATGCGTCGCACACACCGACATCGGACGGAAAGAGCGTATTTGTTTTCTTTGGAAAGAGCGGCGTGCTTGCTTTTGATCTAGAAGGCAAACAATTGTGGGAGTCAAGTGTTGGTACAGGATCAGACAGTCGCAGATGGGGTTCTTCGTCGAGCCCAATCGTTCATGCGGACGTATTGATCGTTCCAGCCGGCCCCGAGGGACGTGCGTTGATCGGGCTTGATAAAAACACTGGAAAGCAACTGTGGAAACTGGATTCCGAAAAGCTCGGAAACGTTTGGGGCACGCCAGCCATAGCCAACGTTGGCTCCACAGCTGAATTGGTTATTGGCGCTCCCGGCGAAATTTGGGGACTCGACCCGAAGAGCGGCAAGTTTGGCTGGTACTGCATGTACCTCGACAATGGCGATCAGTTTAGTTCAAGCGTGGTGGTAGATGGAGATACGATCTATGCAGTGGAAGGAAGAGGAGGCGGGTCGGTCGCGGTCAAAGCCGGTGGAAAAGACGACGTCACCGAGACGAAAACGGTCTGGAAAGGTCGAGATAGCGGTCGATTTGCTTCGCCAATCATTTACGAGGGTCGGCTCTACATCGTATCAGGTAGAACGCTGACTTGCATTGATGCGAAAACGCAGGAGAAGATTTTCGCAGGTCGAATGAAGGGTATCAATGGTGAAGAAGCTCCAGAGCAAGGCGGTTTCGGGGGCGGCGGCGGTTTCGGGGGCGGACGTCCAGGCGCGCCGGGAGAAGGTGGTCAGGGACCGAGAGGAGGTGGTGCAGGACCAGGTGGTGCAGGACCCGGAGCTGGCGGCCCTCCAGGTGGTGGTCGCCCAGGCTTTGCCGGGCCCCCGGGAGCGGGCGGACCTCCAGGCGGCGGAGGGCGTGGAGGTCGAGGTGGCGGTGGTTTTGGGGGAACGGACTATGGCTCCCCGGTGATCGCGGACGGAAAGCTGTACTTCACTGCCCGTAACGGCGATACTTATGTATTGAGCGCAGGCAAGGAGTTCAATCAAATAGCGGTCAATCGACTAACGACCGAAACCGAAGAATTCAGCGGAACACCTGCTATTAGCAATGGCGAAATATTTATTCGCTCCAACAAAAACCTTTACTGCGTCTCAACGAAGAAGTAACGCAAGCTGAGTGTTCGAACAAAATACAATTCCGCCGAGACGAACTCGGTGGAGAATTGCATGGAGTGCCCTATTCGGACTCATCCTGGTTGCTGCTCTCCGTTCGCTTGCCAGAATCGTTATAATGGATGGTCGGTTTAAATCAGTCACCCTTATAACACTTCCAAAATCAATGAACTTCAGAATTCTTTTTTCGTTGACAGTCATCGGATTCATTTTTGCTTCCGCATGCGACAAACCAAAACCTGCTTCCGACGGCAAGAGCGTTGTTCGTCAATCGCTTAACAAAGACCAGACGGAAAGTGCGGCGGAAGTCGTTGCTGAGGCTAACAAAACGAAGCCCAAACCCGCGACCAAGGACAAAGTCTCGCTCCTTTTAAACTGGTACCCTGAAGCGGAGCACGGTGGATTTTATGCAGCCCAAGTTCATGGGATCTATGACGACTTTGGACTCGATGTCGAAATTCGCCCAGGCGGCAAGACAATCGTCGTGGCTCAGGAGTTGGTATTGGGCCGTGTTCAGTTTGGAGTCGCTAATGCAGATGACGTTCTCGTAGCTCGCAATCAAGGTGTCCCAATGGTTGCATTGATGGCACCCATCCAGAATGGTCCACGATGCATTATGGTGCGCAAGGACTCAGGCATCACATCGTTTGCAGAAATCAAAAACATGAAATTGCAGGTCGACTCGTCGCGACCATATGTTCCATTTTTAAAGAGCAAAGGATTCCTGTCAGAAGGTGTTGAGATCGTTCCCTATTTCGGCTCCGTTGCCCAGCTCATTGCTGACAAGAAAGTAGCTTCGCAGGGCTATAGCTTTAGTGAGCCTTTTATGGCTCGGCAACAAGGTGTAGAAGTCGTGGAACTGATGATGTCTGAGATTGGCTATAACCCGTATGCGAGTCTGCTCGTTTCAATCGAGGATCAGATCGAAAAAAAATCAGACGTTTGCAATCGAATGGTGCAAGCGAGCGTTGCTGGTTGGAAAAAGTACTTGGAGTCCCCGAATGAAACGAACAGTCTGATCTTGTCCAAAAACAAGCAGGGATTGGAGAAGAACGCTTTGGACTTTGGTGTCGAGGCATTGAAGCCGCTTTGCCTTCCGAACGGAAATGCCGAAACGGAACTGGGGGGAATGACGGCGGAACGCTGGCAAGCTCTTTCCGACACACTCGTCTCGCTAAAAATAATCGATTCCGCGAAAGCTTCGATCGAAAAGGCATATACAATGCGGTTCTTGAAGCGATAGTCGCGACTCGACTTTCTTGGATTTCAACTTACATTGTTCGCTTGTGGACGAGCAAGGGAATTTTACTCGGCAGAACTTTGAATTTAGCGAACGGCAAAGACCTTGAAAATCCTTTTGAATGAAGAGCAGATCGGGTTGGGAATCGATCGATTGGCTGCTCAGCTCAAAAACCATTACCAAGACAAGCCGCTGACCATCGTGGCCATCATGACTGGCAGCTTGGTCATGCTCGCCGACCTGATCCGCCGATTGGAGATGCCAGTGTGCATCAGTTTGATCCAAGCGAGCTCGTACCGGGGCGGGATGAAATCGGGCGATCTGGTAATCCAAGATCAGATGATGCTCAACATCAAGGATCGGGATATTCTGTTGATTGATGATATTTTTGACACAGGAAAAACCCTGGTTCAAGTCAGCCAGCGGCTTGAAGCCCTAGGGCCAAAGTCGATTCATACCGCTGTTTTTCTGAACAAGTTAGGGCAAAGTGTTGTGGCGGCGGTACCCGACTTCGTGGTATTTGAAATCCCGAACGAATTTGTCGTGGGCTACGGATTGGATTACCAAGATTTGTACCGCAACCTACCGTATGTAGGTGTGCTTGAGGAGTCGGATTTGCAGAACCACTTGACGGTATAAGTTGTCGAGCTGTTATGTCAGGACCCAAGGTACTCGTTGTCGCTCGCCGCTTTTGGCCGTTCGCCGATGATAATTGCCAACGTCTTTTGCTTCATTGTGCTGCAATGACACGTGCCGGTGCCAAGGTCACTGTTCTAACTGCCCGCTGGCATTCCAATTGGCCACCGTACTCCGTTTGTCGTGAAGTACCCGTGCATCGATTGCTGCCCGCACCCAACACCAATTGGAACGAAAGCCATTTCCAAAAGAATGTGGTTCATTGGATTAGCAAATCCGCTGCCGATTTTGACTGCATTTATGTTGATCGTGCCGATGGTCTTGTTTCGTCGTTGCAGAGTAAAAGCGGAAAATGGAATCTACCTTTGGTCGTTCGATTTTCGCCGGAGGATGCCGGGTTTGGATTGTCATCGGGACAGAGGATTTCCCAAATGGCAATGGTCGACCATTGCCGACGATGTCACCGCATCCTCTGCCCAACGCCTAACGCACACCGAATCCTCGTGTCACAAGGCATCAATAATTCCCAAATCGAACGGATCGCGGATATCGCATGGGAACCTGTCGCACGCTCAGCAGATAATAAGGCTACTGCCGCTAACGCTCTGTTTGAGACGAGCAGCGATCTGTTGGTGCCCGGGCGAACGGATCTGCTTTTGCACGTTGGGCTTTCCGAACCGCTCCCTTTGCGGAAAGCGATTCAAGCAGTCTGCGACTTGTTGGATACCGGTGTATTATTGAGAATGTGGATTATCGGTTCGGGGATTGAGCCAAGCGGGCTGTACGACCTGATCAAGTCCCGAGGTTGGCATCGTGAAATACTGATCTTCGACAGCTTTGACGACCTGCAGGAATTGATCCGAGTTGCAGATGGTTACATTGCCTCAAATCCTAAGGAAGCGTTACAATACACGATTCCTATGTTCGCCATGGCTGGCGTACCGATGTTCATCGCCGACAATCAAGACATCCGTGCATGGCTTCCGGAAACCAACCATTTTCAACTTTACGGATCCGATTTGGCTTTAACTCAAAAACTCCAGGACTTTACCGCCAACCGAGAACGCTGGACATCTATGGCCAGCAACCTGCGTCAATCGGTGCGTCGGAGCAAATCGAGCGACGAGTGTATTCAGCAATGGCTATCCCTGTTTCGTGACTCCATAGCCGAACGTAAAGCATGAAACTGCGACTGTGTCTGATCATCCCAACACTCGACGAGGGAGGCGCTGAAAAGCAGATTTCGCTGTTGGCGCGAGGGCTTGATCGCACTGAGTTTGACGTGCATGTAGTCGTACTGACACGCACAGGACCCCGCGAGAAAGAGTTGCTGGACGGCGGCATTCCAGTGTATCACATTGACAAACGCAGCAAACTGGATCCTTTTGCGTGGCTTCGGCTCCGGAAACTTCTCTTGCAGTTAAGGCCCGATATTGTGCACACATGGCTGTTTGCGGCCAATGCCTACGGTCGAACGGCGGCGCTCGCCGCTGGTGTGCCTGTAGTTCTAGGGTCCGAACGGTCGGTTGACCCTTGGAAAAGCAGTTATCAATTCTGGATAGATAAAGCCATCGCAAAACGAACACATGGCCTGACAGCTAACAGCCAGGGAACTATCGACTTTTATCATCAACATGGCGTTGAATCTGGTCAATTTCAATTGATCCCAAACGGAATTGAATCGATCGCGAGAAGCACATTGACTCGCGAACAGGCGTGTGCTGCGATGGGAATTGCAGCCGACAAAAAAATCGTGATCTCCATAGGGAGGCTCTGGGCCCAAAAGGGCTACAAAGACATGTTGTGGGCAGCCGAATTGCTACGCGTCATGCGGGAGGATGTATGCTATGTCATTGTTGGCGACGGACCAGATCGAGAACGGCTAGAACTCTATCGCGACAACATCCGAGGCGCATCACAAATCTTCTTCCTCGGGCACCGCACCGATGCACGAGAACTATTAGCCCATTGTGACATCCTCTGGAACGGCAGCCTTTACGAAGGGCAGTCCAATGTTATTTTGGAAGCGATGCAGTCCGGGGTAGCAGTAATTGCGTCGGACATTCCGGGAAACCGAGAGCTCATTGAGCATGATCGAACCGGTCTGCTTTATCCCCTGGGCAATGTGGACGATTTGACTCGGCTCTCGCACTTACTGCTGAACGACAAATCATGGCGAGAAAAGCTAACAAAAAATGCACAAGAGCATGTCCTTCAAGAACACTCGATTGAACAAATGATTTCTCGCCATGCTACCTACTACCGGGCAAAGGTCACTAGCCGATGAATAGCCTAACCTGTTTCGAGCCTCGAATTGGAATTCGCAAACTGAGTTTGCAGCTACCTGAGAGCGTGTCCGAGCTTCGCGTTTCAGGAATGCCGACGGATCAGTCCATTCCGGATTTGATCGCGAGAACACTTGATGAGCCCGTTGAGTTCCCACCTTTGGCGCTCGCTTTGATCGACGACGACCACATTGCCATCGCGATTGAAGACGGCGTGCCTGAAGCAAATGCGATCGTGTGCGCGGTAACTCGGTATCTGGTCGAGCACGGCACGCGGCAAGAAATGATTACGATCGTGTTAGGGTCAGATAACCAAGATTGGAGAGACAGGCTCGTTGAAGAGTTACGGAATCAAGAACTGAGTGACGTAAAGGTCATCAAGCATGAGCCGACCCATCACGATTCGCACGGCTACATCGCAGCCAGCGCTTCGGCTGATCCAATCTACATACAGCGAGACTTGGTCGAGGCAGAAGTCGTCCTGCCGATCTACTGCATTCGAACGCCCGATTCACCGAGTGCCAGCGATAAGTACGGAATGTCACCCAGCTTTGCGGATGCCACCACACAACATCGTTGGAACCTAGCATGGCTTGATGACAATACGCATCATCTGCATTTGCAGGAAAAGCTGAGTCATGAGGTTGGCTGGCTGATGGGCGTCCAATTTGCAATTGCAGTTGTTCCAGCCAGTGACGGATCGGTATCGGCGATCCTAGGCGGGAGTCCGGACCCAGTCTTCCAGCGTGCCTCGGAGTTGATTCGACCGTTGGATGCTCCGAAAACAACCGAACATTCACTTGCTATTGCTTTTGTGGAGGGCGACTGGACACAGCAATCGTGGATGAATGTTGCCAGAGCTGCGGCGCATGCGGACATGCAGTTAGATGCAAATGGAATCGTCGTCGTGTGCACCGATCTCAAGCACTTGTCAGACGGCATTTTGCAATTGGGCTCCGACGAGTCGGAGGACCAATTGCAGCGACAATTGCTGAGTAGCGACTTAGAGGATGCTTTTGCGGCAGCGGTTCTAAGTTCGATCAAGAGCAAACGGAGTATCTACCTGTTGTCTCAGCTAAAATCCAATCAAGTAGAAAATCTTGGATTGGCCTATATCGACAGTCCATTGGACATCGAGCGATTGTGCCGTGAAGCGAGCTCCGTTTGCGTCATGCGATCAAGCCAATTCTAGACGAACAGAGGACGCGATCGAATACGCCACCCACGGGGGCAACGCACCGGCGACGTTATCATGCTCAATCTATGGTTTAATTGGCCCAGTTTCAAAGTCGGTTTTGTTTACCCAACCTGCGTTGACCTTCTCTCCTCGCATGTATTTTTCATAGAATCCAGCTCCAGAGGTTGGAGTGTACGCATCGAACACCTTGCCGTTCCCTTTCATTCGCGGATCTCTTTGTTCGAGCAACTCTCGCTCCATTCTTGTCTCGAGTTCAGCAACTTTTCCTGATTGCGACAGGACCGTTGCCAAATTTTGAACACAGTCGCGATCTTTCGATAGATCGAATAGCTCTAAGCCCGGTCGCATGCCAAAACTCAGCCGCCAGTAGGTGTTGTCTCGACTCTTGCGCCCCTGGTCCAAGATATCCGTTTTCGTCGGACTCGCGTCGGTATCCAAGTAGCCAGTCTCTGGGTTACCTGCCGGCCAGCGGCTTGGCTCATAGTTTTTGAGAAGCAAATGTGTTGCCGTAACCATGCCCCGAATTGGGTATCCCTGATCGTTGGGACGACCTACATCCGTTCGCTCTTTGCCGATTAACACGTGATCGCGAAAGGTGGTTACTTGGCCAGCTTTGTCGCTTTCAAAGATATCGAACCAACTCCGGCCGGTGATCGGCATCATGCCTGTGTCCGACTGCGGAATCTGCGCAGCGGCGAGAACGGTAGGTGCGAGTTCCGTAAAGCTCACGAAATCATCGATGGCTCGACCTGGCGATTTAATCCCCTTAGGCCAACGGATAGCAAGCGGGATGTGATTGCTGTCGTGATAAGCGTAACCCTTGACTCTTGGGAAAGGCATGCCGTGATCGCTCGTTACGATAACGAGGGTGTTGTCCAACTCGCCTCGTTTTTCGAGTTCAGCCAGGATACGGCCAAGGTGATTGTCAACATACTCGACTTCGAATGCATAATCGAGCATATCGTTCCGAACCGTTTCGTTGTCGGGCAGATATGACGGAACTCGATCGATATCGTTCAATTTTTTGCCGCCAAGTTTTACACCCGATTGGAATTCATAGGCTCGATGCGGCTCGGTCATGCCACACCAGAAACACCACGGCTTCCCATTGGGAGCGTCATCCAGAAAATCGACGAAGTTTGCGGCATAGTCGTTTTTGCCCATCTCATTGGTCGGGGGCTTGGCCTTGCGAGCATTGTATTCTTTGCCAGTGATCGCTCGCTGATTGCCATTTACATCCTTTGCGATGCCGGGCCCCCAGCCTTTGCCGGTGATGCACATGTGCCATCCTTTTTCAGTGAGCACCTCCGGCCAACTTTTGAGCTTGGCAGGAAACATGGCCATATGATTGCCCGCTTCCTCGTTCTGCCAAAGATGGCGTCCCGTCAATAGGATGGCTCGCGAGGGAGCGCATTTCGCCATCGGTGTGAAAGCGTTTTTGAACAATAGACCTTCTTTCGCGACTCGATCGAACGCGGGGGTCTTTACCCACTTAGTGCCGTAAGCCCCCGCGTGCAACCCCCAGTCGTCGGCGATGGTGAACAGAATGTTGGGGGCACCGGCCAAGCCACATCTACCATTAACCATTACGAACAAAAAGATGGAAGCGAGGAGGCCGATTTTTTTGCAAAGAGTCCGGAGATAGGTACGTGAGAAATGCATTCAAGGGTTCCTTCGTGAATGGTAGCGCCGGTATTACTTGGATGCGCCCGTGGGGTTTGGTTTCCGCGGCTTGGCTTGTGGCTTGTCCTTGTTCCAAAACTCCGATTCATCGGACAACGGGCCCGACATGGGAGGTGTTTCAAAAAACTTGCCGTCGTCGATTAGGCGAGGATCTCCCGTTCGAGAGAGCTCGTCCATGAGCTGTTTCTCAAGTTGCGCCCTGATGGTTGAATATGCAGAATCTTCGGCGACGTTCTTGGTTTCGTGGGGGTCTTTCTTTAAGTCGTAGAGTTCGTATTTTGGTCGTTTGCCGTAAACCCAATCGAAGTGCGATTTCCATTCGGGCGAATTGCGTTGGCCGACCAACCATGCCTTGGTGGGGCCAGCGTCATCGTCTGGCAGCGTGACGCGCGTGTTTGCTGCGATTTGCGCCGCAGTAGGTGGTTTGTCGCTGTCGAGTCCGTATGGATCGCCGAGCGGCCAGCGTTCCGGATGGAAGTTGACGATAAACAGATGGTCCGCGGTATGGAGCGCGCGTTGAGGATACGGGGAGTAATCGGCTCTCGCGATCTCCACATGTCGTTCACGGCCGGTTGCAACCCAAGTTCGTGTTGAGTCCACAAGGCCTGACTTGTCGGATCTAAGAACAGGCCACAAACTGCGACCGGTCATGACCGGGGGAATAGGAAGTCCTGCGGCCTCTAGGTAAGTGGGTGCAAGGTCTGTAAGGTTCACGAAGTCGTCAACAACGCGGCCCCCTTGAACTCCTGGTCCGGTGATCGACAGCGAGACACCGGTTCCGAAACCGTAAAGATTGCATTTGCCATGCGGGAACCCTGGGGCACCATGGTCACCACTGATCACGATCAACGTGTTGTCACGCTCGCCGATTCTGTCGAGCTCCGCCAGTAGCACACCGATCCCAGCGTCCCACGCCGCGATCTCGCCGAAGTAATCTGCGAGGTCTTCCCGTACTTCGAAAACGTCGGGCAGATAGGGTGGCATCTTGCCTTTCAACGAATCTGGATCAATACTCCAAAGGTTCTTACCGCTTCCTTTGGTCCAGGATCGGTGTACGTTAGTTGGTCCAAACCAAAAACAAAACGGCTTGCCAGATTCCCGCGAGGTTAAGAAGTCGTTGAAGTTGCTTCGGATTTCCGTGTAAAGTTCTTCTTTCGCGGCAGCGATATCTTTTCCATCGGCTATCAACTTGGTGACGTTTTGCGAAAACTGATTGAAACGGCCACCGGCTTTTTGAAACGCGTACTTTTGACCACCGAAAGGTGCATCAACGGGAGTTCCTGGGCTCCAAACTTTGTAGCTTTTGCCGATGTTATAACCGGCATCGCGGAGGAGCAGCGGAAAGGCTGGGATGGCGTTGTCCCAAACGGCACCACGCAGGATGGCGCCTCGACCCGTTCGCCAAAAGTATTGTCCAGAGAGCAATGAGCTTCTGCAGGGTGTACACGATGGGGCGTTCACATGCGCGTTACGAAACAAAACACCTTGTCTCGCGACTTTGTCGAAATTGGGTGTACGAACAACGTCGTTGATACCACCCTTTCCGTTGACCTCGGAATAGATACTCGCGTAACGCCCCCAATCGTCGGCAAAGAAGAAAAGAATATTGGGCGCTTTCTTCTCGAACGCAATTGAGTGCGTCGTCATCGTCAAGAAGGCAGCAAATAGAAATGCGCAAAGTAGGCGGGAGTTCATGATGCGTCTACATTATGGGGGGAGAGGAACCAATGGAACGACTTGGACAGTATAACCTCTTCCTGATTGAAAAAAGGGCCGGGAAACTCTTAGTCTTCATCCCGCGCTCTAGAATACACGGCCCGATAGATGGGCGGTTAAGCAAGGTAACTCACTTATCGCTCATGGCCGACCAATCGCCTGCATAGGTGGCGCAGTCATTCAATTCCTCGATGAGATGTGTCAGTGCCGACCGGACCCATGCCATGGGTGCGCTGGCGGATGATGGAGTATAAGCGCTCAGTACTGAGCCAAACGTCTCTTTGGCCGCCGCAATTTCTTTTGGTTTCGAATTGACCAGAAATGCGTCAATCGAGATAGCAGAGACTCCCATTTGCAGACAACGAAACATATGCAAGCCGTCCAATAAATTCGCGGAAACAAGTATTTTTGTATTTGCCCCTGAGTCTTCGACGGCCTTAACCGATTGTTCGATGGTTGCCTCAAGCGAAGCTAAACGCAAACTGCTTTTGGATGACATTCCAAATTGAACATCGACGAGGAGCGTAAGGAAATCAAAACCGCTATCGATTAAGAAACGCACATCCTCATAAACAACCGCCGGGGAAACAAGAGCACCGATTGGTCGTTTCCCGCCCGAAAGCACTCGTAGAACACCTACTCTTTTTTCAAGCTGTTCAAATTCCGCGATTTCGACAGGCAGTCCTGGCGTCCATCTGGCTCTTCTTGAATTGGCGAATGACTGGAATGGAATCCCGCAAAGCTGAAGCTCGATCGCAGCAGCCTGTTCGAAGAGCGCAACGTCGAGCGGCTCGTCGAGTTGCAACGACGCTATTCTTGGCAACAATCGAAAAGATTCTTCAGCTGATTCGTCTGGTTTACGATCCCCGGAACTCATTGCATCGCCGACCCAAGCAACTCCGAAAGGGGACAGTTCAGCAAGCAATTGTCGCTTGATTTGAACTGCTAATCCGGCGTCCGAGGTTAGCCGAGTGAAGAACGGTGGATACTGCGTAGAACCAAGGTCACTTTTCTTTGCGAACAAATGACATTCGATTCCGGTTCCAAACTCGATCCCCCGCCCCAAGGAGTCTATGCGTGACACAAGGGGCTCACAACTCTGAATGGCTTGCTGTGTCAGGGACTTTGCTGGCTTGGAATCCGAATTCGAAGGCAAACTCATGTTAGGTTTCTATGTGAGTGGAACGAAACACGCGAAACTCTTTTCCGGTCAAACTGATGTTCGACTTTAGCATCAGCATTCCGATCTTCAATCGATCGGGCTCTCGCAATCGTTGTTCTTCGATATCCGGACTGATTGATTCCGCTTCGCCGCGAATATAAATTGTCCCACCGCTCAGTCCCTTGCCCAGATCTTTTCCGGCAGAGCCGCCGACAATCAGAGTACCGCTTTGCATTCCGAGTCCAGCGAGAGAACCAACAGAACCTCGGACCACGATATCCGCGCCTTGCAAACCGACTCCGGCTCGGTTTCCAGCGTCTCCGTAAACAGAAATCAAACCGCCGGCACCCAACGCACCCAACGAATGCTTTGCGTTGCCGCGAACAACCAGAACACCCGAAGAAATCGAGTGGCCGAAGAAATCGCCAACGCTTCCGCTGATCTTGCATTCACCGTCACCGAATGAACAGAGACCGAAATCTCCTATCGAACCCTTTACTATCGTCTCCGTGACTTCCCTGAAACCACAACCAATAAAATCCTGTCCATTTGCATTAACAATATTCACTAGTGAGACGACGCCTTGGCTTTGCCGAAGCGCTGCAAGCATTTCCAAAGGAATCGTGGTCTCCAGATCAAAGTGGTGTGTGATTTCGGGGTGATTTTCCATAATAAGAGCTACAACAAGAGGCGAGCAACGAGCGGCGATGAACGCGTTCACCCTTGAGGTTAATCTAGTTGGCTCGTTTTGACGAATCCATTCTGAATTCCTAGCCAAACCAAAAGCCCTTTTTGCAAATGCATTCGGTTTTCGGCTTGAGGAAAAACAATACTACTCGCCGAATCAATCACTTCGTCGGTAATCTCTAGGCCACGACGAGCAGGTAGGCAATGCAGAACTTTGGCGTGTGCTGGAGCAAGCTTCATCAAGGCTTCATTGACCTGGAATGGAACGAAATCGGCAGATCTCGCCGCCGCCTCCGCCTCTTGGCCCATACTGGTCCAGACATCGGTGTAGATGAAATCGGCATCCCGGACGAGTGAACGAATATCTGTTCCTTGCTCAAAGTCCAATTGGCCGAAGTGCCCTCGAATACGTTCGATTAGTTTCGGGGCGATTTGGTATTTGGCCGGTCCGACCAATCGAAATTTCAGGCCGGACATCGCCGCACTCTTCAGAAGCGATCGAGCGACGTTGTTTCCATCGCCGACGAATGTCAACTGCTTGCCCTTGATCGCACCGTCCGAAAACTCTCGCATGGTCATCATGTCCGCCATCGCTTGACAAGGATGCGATTGATCGGTCAATCCGTTGATCACGGGCAACACATTGTGCGATGCCAATTCATCGACCGTAGACTGCGAGATGGCTCGGCAAACAACAAAGTCACAATATCCACCAAGAACCCGAACAAAGTCGGCGATCGTTTCGCGTTCTCGCCATCCAACGTCATTCGTTAGGTAAATCGCCGCCCCCCCCATTTGAAGCATGCCGGCCTCAAAACTGACGCGTGTGCGCAAACTCGCTTTTTCAAACAAGAGCGCCAGGCTGCGATTCTTGAGCAAGTCCGGTCGATGGCCTTGTCCAAATTTTCGCTTGATGGAATCGGCCAGATCTAAAATATTATGGAATTCATCAACCGAGAGGTCGAAAAGAGAGCGAAGGTGCTTCATGTTTTGTTGAGCCGTTTTAGATGACTGAGGAGCCACGGTTCTGAATGATCTCAGTCCCAATCCCGGCGGTAGTATAGATTTCGAGGAGCAATGAATGCCTGACTTGGCCGTCAATAATGTGAACCTTTTTGACGCCCCGATCCAGCGTAGACAGGCAGGCTTCGACCTTGGGAATCATTCCCCCTGCGATAACGCCTTCGTCGATGAGTTGACGAGCTTCTTTGGCCGTCAACGAATGGATCACGCTGTTGGCGTCTGCTTTATCGCGTCGAACTCCGTTGACATCGCTTATGAAAATGAGTTTCTCTGCGCCCAACGCTTCCGCCACAGCCATGGCAGCGGTGTCACCATTGACGTTGTACTTTTGACCGAGGTCGTCCATGCACATGGAGGGGATAATCGGGATTTGCTCGGTGTATGTAAGCGCTTCGATAGTCTGCCTGTCCACGCGTGTTACATGCCCGACAAATCCAAGATCCAACGGTTCGGAACCTGGTTCTTCCAGCAGTAGTTTTTCGCCAAACAGCACGTTCGTTGTGCGGAAGTTTAAGTTCATTGCTCGACCACCTAAACGTTCGATCTCGCTCGTAAGCTGCTCATTCAGTTCGTAGCCGAGCGTGCTTTCGACAATCTCCAATGTACGAGCGTCCGTGACGCGTCGTCCTTTGATCCAAATTGGCTCGATTGCAGCGGCTTCCATGGCTTTGTTGATGGATGGACCGCCACCGTGCACAACCACGGGACGCATCCCCACTGTCTCCATAAAGATTATGTCGAGAAGCGTGTGTCGCATTGCATCAGGATTTGCCATCAAGGAACCACCGAGCTTGATGACCGTCGTTTTGCCACGAAACTTTCGGATCCAGCCCATCGCTTCAATGAGCGTATCTGCCTTTGCAATCGCGTCCTTTGTTGAGTTCAAGTCACTTCCAATCGTTTTGAACGAACCAATAAATAAACGCCGACGCGATCCGAATCGAGCCGGCGAAAGATTCTTTTAAGGTTAATTGCCCGTATGCGACAAAATGTCAAAACGGGAAGCCCCAAGTGTACTTCCCAATGGGGTCAGGTGTCAACAATTGTGGCTGCCGCCGCTCCCCTTGCTAGAGTTTCGCGACTACTCAAGAATGCTTGGAATTTTGGCAACTTCTCCTGGCGATCCCATTTGAAAGAGATCGTCAACCTGAAGCAACTCGCCCAAATCTACGGTGCTTTGCCATTGTGACTGCAGAATATCAATGTACTGATTTAGAAGACTTGCGACCGTTTGCTGGGCCACGATGACATCATTAAAACTGATACCACTGGGTTCCGTTAGATACCTTTGGTAAACACCTCGATACGCTCGCACTTGATCGCCCAGTGCTTCAGTACGAAATGACTGGGCCAGTTCGCGGTTTGCTTGGTAAGTTCCAAACACTGGAGCCAGTCTTGCGATTAATTGATTTTCGGTGTCCGAAGCGATTTGGATCGATCGCTGCAATTCGGCTCGTGCTGAAATTCGATTTCCTTGATTCTTGTTCCAAACCGGTACGGCGCTGCCGACGTTCAAATTGTAAGTATTCGTCCCCGGTGTGAACGTGTAATCCCGTTGCAGCACGAAACCGACATTGAGGTCGGGTATAGGCACTCGGTCCGCCAGTGTAACGAGTGTTCGGTTTTTTCCAATCAAGTTTTCTGCGGTTCGAAGATCGGTATGCACCGCCATCATTTGTGCCAACGCTTCTTCGTACACCAGCTCTGGCACAGGCGAATCGATTTCTCCATCGAGTCGCGATGACGGCAGGTTCGGTACTGCAACAGTAGCTGCGAGCACCCTCCACGCTGCAATGGCATCTTGCTGTGACCGAATCCAAGTTGCTCTTGCTTGGATCGTCTGCACGCGAAGCTGCAGTGGCTCATAGGGTGCTGACTCGCCCGCGATGACAAGGTTGATTTGAGCTTTGTATGCGCGTTCGGTGAGTTCATTCAGTGCTTTTGCAAGAACCAAGCGTTTGCGTGCAGCAAGCACTTGAAAGTACGCCCTCCGGACAGCCGACTGGACTGTCACACAGGCTTTTCGATGCGCTATTCCTGCGTTTGCGTAGTCTACAGCAGCCGCTTGGGCAGCTAGTCCAAGCTTTTGCGCAGTGATAAAGGTCTGCTGCAAGTAAGCGCCGTGGTACCCAGGAGTATTTAGGGTTCGAACGGTGTCGGCCTGATAACCCGCGTTGGGATTCGGAGGTAGTCCGGCTTGAATCATCAATCCACGAGCAGCCTCAACGCTTGCCGCGGCGGCACGCAATCCGGGATGATTTTCACGTGCAATCGACTGAAGGCTTTCAAGTGTGAGCAGCTCCGCAGAGTTTTCCGCCAACGCGTCTGCCTCCAACGAAAGTGCAGAAAACGGCTCGTACAACTTCAGAATGTTCTCTTTTTGCTTTGCGGCGTCGAGCGGTTTTCCGTCGGGCCCAGTTCGCGTCAAGCTCAGCGGTGACGTTTCGGCTCCTGGTAGCTCCCTCGGCAAAACCAACGGACCCTCCATTTTTGCTTTCTCGTTCTCATTTACTGTGCTATCGCTTTTGGATTGCGATTGCTGGTGCGATGCTAATCGAATTGCGGGCGCTTCCGCGATAATGGAGCTGTTATTCGGGTCCTTTGAGGGTGTGGTTGATTCGGATTGGTATTCCGTTTTGACTCGATCGGGAGCTTCATCTCTGAGGCTGGGCGACACAACATTGGTTGCCGCCGCTTGCGGTGCGATTTTCGCTGGGAATTGATGCGACCACCAGTTTGGAGTGCGGCAACCAGAGAGCCCAAAAGCCATCAGAACGGCCAGGCCAATGCCAGCGAAGAAAGGCTTACGGTGCATCGATCATCCCTTATCGAATCCTTGTCCCATCCGCGAGAAGCCATCCATGGCAATCGCGATTATCAGGATCGACAGGATGGCATTATCGCGACAGGGATTAACCTCAAGGTCGGTTGATCGCTAAAGCCGGCAGAATTGGAACGACTGGATCAGTCGAATCCTTGCATATCGCTACTCAGTCCGCCTGCGGCTGGGACATATGCGAGTCTCGCATAGTCCATCACCATGCGATGGCTGCTAAAACGCCAAGCCAAAGTGCTGATGCTGTTCATCATTCGTTTGATCCAAGCGCGAGGCAAACCATCCCGATCACGATCATAGAAGGTCGGAATAACTCGTTCCTCAAGCGTTTCATAGAAGTACTCCGCATCGCGTTTATCAGTCAAGCGATCATCGGCATGACTTGTGCCTTTGCCGATCGCAAAACCATTGTTTCCGTCGTATGCTTCTGCCCACCAACCATCTAGGATACTACAGTTTAGGCCGCCGTTGAGTACTGTTTTTTGACCGCTCGTTCCGGACGCTTCCAAGGGGCGACGTGGATTATTGAGCCAAACATCGACCCCTTGAATCATGTGACGGCAAACATTGATGTCATAGTCTTCCAGGAACGCGACTCGTCCAGCGAACCGAGAGTCATGTCGTAGATTGGAAATCTCTTGAATGAAACGCTTGCCCGGCTCATCCTTGGGGTGTGCTTTGCCCGCATAGATAACTTGGATCGGACGATCAGTGCTGTCCAAAATCTTGCAGATTCGGTCCAAGTCGTTAAACATCAGATTTGCACGTTTGTAAGTCGCAAATCTACGTCCAAAGCCAATGGTTAGAATGTTTGGGCTCAAAATGTTTCTTGCAGACTCTACAATTTCGTCGCTTTCACCTCGGCGACGGCATTGTCGCGAGATTCGTCGGCGAACGAAAGCCAATAGCAGGTTTTTCAGCGCATTGTGTGTTTCCCAAAGTTCGCCTGGATCTACAGCGTGAATATTCTGCCAGACATCTGGCTCGCCCATTTGACTTTTCCAGTTAGCTGGAAAATGGCGATCGTACAGTTGCTGCATTTGTGCAGCTAGCCAACTCTCAATGTGAACACCGTTGGTGATGTGGCCGATAGGGATATTGCGTTCTTCGCGCGTTGGCCACAAGTTCTTCCACATGCGTCTCGATATGTGTCCGTGCAATTGACTAACCGCGTTCGCTGCTCGCGACATTTTGAGACCGATCACTGTCATGCAAAACGATTCACTCGGGTCGTGTGGATTAACGCGTCCAAGTCCCATGAGATGATCAGCACTGATACCGAGTGAATCACGAAGCGGCCCCAAGTGCTCCTCGATTAAAGCGCTATCAAATCGATCGTGCCCAGCTGGTACTGGCGTGTGCGTTGTAAAGATGGTCGCTTCTGAGGTTTCTCGCATCGCGTCTTCGAAGGAAAGACCGTCATCAGCCATTCGTTCTCGCATGACTTCTAGTGGAACAAATGCGCTATGTCCTTCGTTCAAATGGTAAACTCCGGGGTTGATCCCAAGTGCCCTCAGGGCCTTTACGCCGCCAACGCCGATAACCAATTCCTGACGAATTCGAGTTCGCTCGTCACCGCCGTACAATCGGCTGGTTAATTCTCGATCTTCGGGGCGATTGCCCTCGACATTGCAGTCTAGTAGGAAAAGCCGAACACGGCCCACTTGTACTTTCCAAACCTTGGCGAGCAATCGTCCGTTGCGAGTATCGATAGCCACCATCAGTGGCGTGCCGTCTGCCAAGACAGCGGGTTCAAGAGGCAGATCCTCGACTTTGGTTTCGAAGTATTCCTCGCGTTGATAACCGTCGGCGTTAAGGTGTTGTTTGAAGTAACCGTGCGAATAATACAATCCGATACCAACCAGCGGGACACCGAGGCCGCTTGCGCTTTTGACGTGATCGCCCGAGAGAACTCCAAGACCGCCCGAATAAATAGGGAGTGACTCGTGTAAGCCGAATTCCGCAGAGAAGTAGGCGACCGGCTTGGCACCCAGCACGCCTGCATTGTTTTGGGCCCAAGTATTCTTGCTCTCGAGGTACTCCTGCAAACGACGGAACGCATAGTTGACTCGGCTGTGGAGAACCATTTCGCCCGCACGGATCGCCAGTCGCTCCGGAGTGAACTCTCGCAACAAAGCGATTGGATTGTGGTCGAGTTGACGCCAACGGATAGGATCGATGTCTCGAAAAAGGCTATTCACCTCCGGCTGCCAGCTCCACCACAAATTTCGAGCCAGGGCCATGCATTTGTCGTAAAGAGAGTCCGCGTCTATTTCATTCGCAATTCCAGCAATGCTAACTTCTTGTCCAAGCGAATATTCGATTTGGGTCATGGATTGTCTCTTCAAAAGTTACAAAACTTAAGGGTAACGTGCGTCGAACGAGTTTGAATACAGTGCGGCAACGCTTTAAACGGCTTCAAGCGTCGTTTCCCTTGAGCCGAATCTGGTATTCTGATGGGCGAACCACCAAATCGATCGACCTTCACGTGCATCGTTATACCGCATCGTCATCAATAGTTCAAAGCCAGCATAGATTTGGGAACGCCGTGTTAAGACAGGTAAGATTGGAGGGCAAGTGCTAAAACCTTTAGCCAAAATTGATGGCAAACTAGAACGAGTGATTGCGAACCAACTTTCAGGAAATGCGCACCTGGAATGGCTAACTGAACTAAGGACCAATTCGGGCAGGTTGCACGGAGCTGAGAGTTTTCCCGCATCCATGGTTAGCAGATGTGCTGGAGTGGAATCAGCGATCCTCAACGACAGCGTCTCAACGCTTCAATTTTATGTGTGGCTCGCCAGCGGGTGCCTTACCACTGCATTTATCCTGAGCCAGCGAAATGCCGCGCTTCGGAGGATTGGCAGTTGCGAAAACGAACCGATTCGCTCGCCGCTACTGGATTCAATACAGAGTGAGGGCTTGTTTGTTACTGTTGGGTTCAGCCATTTGACTACGAGTGGATTGCATTTGAGTATTCCGTCGCTAACGGCGACACGAATTTCAAATGGATGGATTCTCAACGGCACAAGCCCATGGGTTACGGGTGCCAGACACGCGGAATGGCTTGTTATAGGTGCGGTGGAGGCGAACATGGCATTGATAGCAGCCGCTAAATCGAGGCCGAATGAATTGCTGTGTGCCATTCCAGGCAAAGGCAAGGGAGTACGAATCGAATCCACTTGCAGTCTGATGGCTCTCGATGCGAGCTCGACGGGCCCGGTTACTTTTGAGGATGTATTCGTGGACGATTTCAAAGTACTGCACGGGCCAATCGCAAATGTCATGGAAGCAAGTCATCATTCCTCAGTCTCACTTTCGACAACGGGCACGGTGCCGGGTGCGGGGGGATTGCAGACGTCCGCTTTGGCAATTGGTCATTCAGCCCAGGCCATAGAGTATTTGATAAACGCATCTGCCGAACGCGCGGAACTTGTGGCCGCCGCTGAGGGCCTCGAGTCCCATTGGCGCGTGCTTTATCGTGAGCTCTTTGAAATGAACGCCGGCGAAGTCGCATGCGATGCGTCGGCTTTGCGAAAAAAAGCGAACGATTTGGTGTTAAACAGCACACAGGCGGCGCTGGTAGCAGCCAAGGGTGCTGGCTTCTCAAATGGGCATGATGTTGGCCGCTGGTGTCGTGAGGCGATGTTCTTTCTAGTTTGGAGTTGTCCTCACAGCGTTGCTCAAGCACACCTTTGCAGCTTTGTAAACTAACATGATTAAGCCTGGCTAAACTAGAAGCTTGCGACATTGTTTACAACGCGACGAATACGCGAAGGAACTGGCTGATGGCAAAATCGACGTCCATCGATCGCGTGTTGAAGTTCCAGCACCCGGTATTATACTCTTTGGTTGTTGGGGCTAACGACAGTCAATGGATATGCCGCAGTGCCCCGATAACTGTTCGTTGACAAGGGAAAGAAAATTGATGAGTGCCCAACTCTCTGCTACACCGTTGCTTGCTTGGCACCAAGCGAACGGGGCTCGCATGGCCGAGTTCGCCGGTTACCAAATGCCGATTCAGTACGCTGGAATCGTGGCAGAGCACAATGCTACCCGTTCAGCGGTTGGCGTCTTTGATATTTCCCACATGGGTCGACTGCGCTTTGATGGCCCTCGGGCCGATCAATTACTGGACCATATTTTGACTCGACGCGTCATGGACATGCAGACAGGGCATGTGCGTTACTCTTTGATTTGCAATGTGGATGGTGGCATACTGGACGATGTGCTTGTCAGTTGCCTTGAGAGTCCAAGCGGCAAAAACTACTTCCTGCTGGTAGTCAATGCGAGCAACCGAGCCAAGATTGTGCATTGGCTACAACCGCATTTGGCGGACTTCCCTGATGTCGAGTTTCACGATGTGACGGATGCGACGGCCATGATCGCAGTGCAAGGCCCCAAGGCGATCGAACTGTGTAAACCGCTTTTGCCGGCGTCCGCGTTGACCCTTGGTTACTATCGAGCCAAAGTCACCGAACAAATGAGTAAGCCTTGTATCGTCTCGCGTACAGGGTATACAGGCGAAGACGGCCTGGAGCTCATTGTCAAAGCGGAGGATGCACCCCGCGTATGGGAGAACATCATGATGGCCGGTCGAGGACTCGGAATTCAGCCTGTCGGGCTAGGTGCCCGTGACACGTTGAGATTGGAAGCCGCCATGCCGCTCTATGGTCATGAGCTGGAGGAGTCTGTCGATCCATACCAGGCCGGTCTTGGATTTGCCTGCAACCTGAAAGACCGGATTTTCGTTGGTTCTGAAGCTTTAATGGAGAAATCCAAGGACTCATCGCTTCCTAAACGCGTGGGGTTAATTTTGGATGGGCGTAGAGCCGCTCGCCAGGGGGCGGATATCTTCGACAGTGATTCTCGTCGCGTTGGCCAAGTTACAAGCGGGAGTTTTTCCCCCACGCTAGACAAACCTATCGCTATGGCTTACCTCGACCCCTCCTTTGCAACAATCGGCGCTAGTCTGGACGTTGACATTCGAGGCACTAAAGTATCGTCTGTTGTCGTCCAATTCCCTTTTTACAAGAGACCGTAATCGTTATGAGTATCACTCCGGAAAAATTGAAGTACTGCAGTTCGCACGAGTGGGCGTATGTTTCCGATGTTTCAACAGGCATAGCAACCGTCGGCATTTCCGCGTTTGCTGTTGAGGAACTCACCGACCTTGTCTTTATGGCACTTCCGAAGGTTGGCCAGGCGGTGACCGCTGGAAGCGAATTTGGTGAAGTCGAGAGCGTCAAGGCAGTCAGCCCAATGTACAGTCCAGTGAGCGGCACGGTCGTAGAGATCCATTCAGCACTCGTCGACAAATTGGAAACGTTGACCGTCGATCCGTACAACGAGGGTTGGATCATCAAAGTTCAAATGAGCGACCCATCTGAATTGGATCGGTTGCTGGATTGGGAGTCCTACAAAAAGCAGTGCAATCACTAGTGAGTCCATCGGAACAGCAAAAGTTCGAAGTAGTGCGGGCGTGTAAAGGCCTCGTGATTGTTGACCCGCCTCTTGATGGCGAGGGAAACATGGCAATCGACGAGGCGCTGCTTCAAAACGCGAGGCCAGATTGGCCAATCGTTTTGCGTATATATAAATGGGATAGACCGACTCTTTCGCTCGGCCACTTTCAACGCATCGAAGACCGCAACCAGTACCCGCGTCTAAGTGAGCTGCCGTGGGTTCGGCGAAAAACCGGCGGTGGGGCAATCGTCCACGATCAAGAAATCACGTACAGCGTTCTGCTCCCCAACCGAGTTGGACTTACCTCCAAGGGTCATAACGAATCGCTTTACCGAGATCTCCATTTGTCTTTCGCGAACATGTTGTCGTCGCTCGGCTGGGAGACAGGATTGTCGGAGTCTTGCACTTGCGCTACCGTCGAACAGAGAAATAGTGAGCCCTTTCTCTGTTTTTTGAGGCGATCGCCGGTCGACTTAATTGTGGGCCAGGATAAGATACTAGGGAGTGCTCAACGCAGATCTAAGTCGGGGCTACTTCAACACGGTAGCTTTCTCCTCCGAGCTGCTCAATCTACGCCCGAGTTGGTCGGTCTGCTCGAGACAAAAAGAAATCTGATTTCCTCCGAAAATTTGCGGGACTATTGGATGAATGGCGCGTCTAACTTTGTCCTCGAAAACAAAGATCCATCTTCAAAAGCTGATCCTTGGGTTGAGTTGAGTATTGCCGCAATTGCGGCAGGGCTAGCAAAACGCGTTGATGTTGAGTGGCAAAACGGCACAATGAATGACTTATGATTTAAAGCAGGTTTAAGGGGGCATAGCGTCTCCTGGTGGCTCTTTTCGGCGTCCAGAAGCGGCTTTAAGCCTAGTAGAAGCGAGGGATCACCTAGTAATGTACTCGCTTTTGAGTTAATTTAAGATGAATTGTTTGGTTTAGTAGGTTGGAATTGATTTCGACTTGAACGAAAAAGGGGCAGGCGATGCAGGTTTCTCTCAGAGTCCTTTCTGGAACACACGAAGGAAAACTGATCCAAATAAAGGACGAAAAGTTCCTGATCGGTCGTGGAGAGTCGTGTCAACTGCGACCCAAAAGTGAATCGATCAGCAGAAAACACTGTGCAATCGTTCAGAAGGACGGGCGTCTGCTTTTGGTCGACCTAAAGAGCCGAAATGGGACTTTTATCAACGAAAAGCAAGTATCTTCCGAGAAGGCAAAAATCCTCAAAAATGGCGACCGTCTGCGATGTGGCCAACTGGAATTCGAAGTGCTACTTGAGGTTGGAATCGCCAATTCCAAGCAACCCGAGGTACAGTCCGTTAAAGAAGCGGCCGGTCGAATGGCCGAGCAGAGCAGTAGTCTTGATTCCCGCGAAAGCGTCGATATTAGCTCTTGGCTTTTAGAAGCAGACCAAATTGACCGTAGCTTTCCTGTCGTAGAAAGCGAATTTGACACGCGTCAAATTGCGATGGAGGATACGACACGTCTTGATGGTACCCAAATCGCAGATGCGGAACCCGCCGCACCTGAACCAACCAAATTCAAGCGACCGGAAAAACGCGAGCCTATAAAGTTGCCAAAGCAATCTGCAACCGGGCCGACCACTAAAGACACCAAGGATGCTGCTTCCGAAACTTTGAAAAAGTACTTCGGTGGTCGTTAGCCCCGACCGTTCTTTGTAAGTTCATGACCAGCGAACAGGCGATAGCCAAATTGCACATGAAGAATCCGGTTGCTTTTTGGCAAACCTTAAACAGTTGTGAAGATTTGAGAACATCGAAATGCGCCCAAACGAATGGTGTTTAGTTTTTTGTGCGAGGGGCACTGTAAGGAACGCGAGCTTTTGTCTCGCGTTTTTTTTATGCTCAGTTTTGTCAGCTCTATGCAATGGACAATTGATGACCATCGAGCTCAAGGATGATGGTTTCATCATTGGGCCTGGAAACGAGAATTCCGTCAAATACGTGGTGGAGCCCAAAGCCAGCGTCGCGTCAAGGGAAGAAGTCAGTGTCTCGCTGATTCGCGTATTAGATGACGGACTGAGGCGGACGTACATGAACGTCAATCGCTGCAACGATCCGATACTTTCAAGGTTCTCGCCACCGCTGATAAAGATTCCTCAGAAAGAAGCCAACGGCTCATCGCAGGTGCCACTAGGGCCGATTGCGTATTGCACGCCCTTTGATCCCTTTGGACGTCGGATTTGCATCATGAAGGGGGGCAACGTTAAAGTCGTGCAGGGAATGACCGAAGTTAGTTCCGAATACATCAAAGTCGTTGGGCTAGGTGGCGAAAAGGGGGAGTATCAATGGGATATGCGGCTTTCGCCAAACAGCCTCGACGGCAAAATGCTCCGCGACATCTTGGTTCAAAACGCGAACCCCAAAAACCCGAACGAATGGCTTGAAATCGTCAATTTATTCCGAGCGGCCAAGCGACATGACTGGGCAAGGGCAGTTTTGGTCGAGGGCATTTTGAGGTTTCCCGAGTTGGAACGAAACAAAGCCGACCTTAAGTCACTGGACCAAGATATCACAGACCAATTTTTTTCTGCTGCGGATCGAGCCCAGAGTGCCGGCCAGTATCAGTTTTCCAAGTTGCTGTTGGAGGGCATCAACAAGTCAGGACTATCCATCGAGACACAACTTAAAGTAGCGGCAAAATTGGAATCTCTCGAAAGTGGCCAGAAGGATCGAGACGAACTGGTTGCCTGGATGACCGAAGATATTTCCAAATTGACGGATGGGGCCGTAAAAACCGATATGCAATCGTTGCTGCCGGAGATCCGAGCGAACCTGTCAGCAGATACCGCGACGCGATTTACGGACTATCGCCGACGAAGATCGGATGCAGACCTTAAGCCGGATCAGCTGGCTGCGATCGCGATAAGTGGCTGGATCTTTGGGCCCACGGCAGGCAAAGACAACTTGGCAGTTGTTGCGTCTGGAATCAAAGCCCGAAGGCTGATTCAGCAGTATCTTTCCAAACCGGTTCGCGACGATCAGTTGATTCAAGAACTATCCAAACTGGAATCGGGGACCCCCGAATTAGTCGCAAAAATATTGGCGCATATGGCGCCGCCGTTGCCAACAGATGAATCAGCCGCGGTCTTGTTTACCGAACCAACTACAGATAGCTCGGTATCTTTGAGTTCAACGAAGATCCCCGGTCGTTTCAAAATCGAGGTGCCATTGGGAGGTGGAATGGCTGGAGGTTCGTCTCGATACACAGTCCAGCTACCACCTGAATACAACCCGTTTCGACGCTATCCCTGTATCTTTACGTTGCCCGGCGACTTGACCGACACCGATTGGCAAATCGCATGGTGGGCTGGCCAGTTTTCACCCGAATACCAACGTTGCTTTGGAGAGGCTTCCAATCGTGGCTACATTATGGTCTCACCGGATTGGGCGCTACCCAAGCAGCCAAGCTACAACTACACCGAAAACGAACAAGCCATGATTTTGGCACCACTTCGCGATGCGTTTCGAAGGTTCAGTATCGACACCGACAAAGTTTTTCTTTCTGGCCATTTCATGGGGGCCGACGCGGCCTGGGACATTGCCTTGGCGCATCCAGACTTGTGGGCTGGAAGCGTTGTTATAAGCGGCCAAGCGCAAAAGTACGTGGTGCAATACTGGAACAATGCGTTGTACGTACCTAGCTATTTTGTTTCCGGTGAATTTGATAAGTTCACTGAAATCAACGGACCTGAATGGGATAAAATGTTGAAGCAAAAGCAATTCAGCAGCCTGGTCACGCTATACCGTGGCCGCAAGCCTGACCATTTCCAGGAGGAGTTGCCTCGCATCATGGATTGGATGAGTTTTCCCTCGCGGACTCGCAATCCATTTCCGAAAGACTTTACGGCGACGACTCTTCGGGCTGGAGATCGTTTTTTTTGGTGGTTCGAAACAGATCAATTGTTCACCAAGAACCTCATTTCCCCGCTTTTGTATCCGTTTACCGAGATCGGTGCAGGATACCAAGCTGGATACCAAATCAAATCCTCAGTCAACAAGGAAACGAATTCAGTC
>JANMNR010000627.1:0-12573 GCA_031368325.1 Pirellula sp. | reverse complement strand
GCCACCGATTGGTGTGAAGTCAGCAGGACAAGCGACTCTACTTGCGTTCGCAGAGACCCTGGCCCTCTGCATTTCGATGTCGCGAAGAATCAAAGTTGACTCGGCCGCACCCGTTGAATCCGTTATCTCGATCCAAGCAACTGGGTCGCCAACCAAGAATCGTATTCGCCGATACAAACCAGCATTCAACGTGGGAATGCCGGCCATCATTCTAGCGAACTTCATTGCAAAACATCCTTGTCGACGAGTAGCGTAAACTTTTAGCAGTCTTTGATCTGCTCGATGATTATAAGCAAATGTCTCGCGTTTTGAACAGATCCTGCAGCCTTAACGAAGGCGACCCCTGCCTCAAGCCCCGTCAAGAAGGTCGGTGCGGAGCTGGTCATGGCCGTCGACGCGGATGCAGCTGCTTTTGGTTTAGCCGATGCAGCAGCCCTTTTCTTCGTAGTTCCCTCACTTCGTTTTTGGTGACTTTTTACATTGGCGACGTCTGCCGCTGTAACACCATACTGCCCCAATGACGCAACCGCATCTTTATTTCGCGCGCCAGGATGCTTGTCTAAGTATTCTCGGATTCTCTTTGCTTTACTCGGTTCTTTCGACATTCTACTCTCGCTGGTTTCTCTAAATGTTTCTTCTTCTTCTTCGACTCGACGGCTTTCGGCATCCCGAACCAATTGTTCCGGCACCCGATCCATCAATTCATCTAAGGTAACAACACGCTCTATATCGACCATGGATTTCTTTCCTTAAAAGCCGTTCCTTTACGGATTAACGCAATACATCTCCAAGATTCAACACGTCAACTTTCATCTTACGCTAGTCAACGGTCAAAACAGATCGAAAGATCTCTTGGGGTTTTTTGATAAAATACATTCCGTAGACCAAACATGTGCAAAACTAAAATCTCATTCAGGGGGGCAATGCCCTCAGATTTGAATGGACCACATGATGTTTTATCATACGAGAAGCTGTTAATCAGTCAATCGTTTAACATTTCAGCACCGCACCCCTCTGCAGGCTTAAACCGATATTCCATAAGTTGCCATTGTATAAATCAAAATCTATTGAACTGTTAGTCCTTCGTTCCTGCTCTGTATCCAGGGCCTTACTTCCGGCAATTTCCCATAAGCAAACGCTAGGAGAGCAATCGGGTGAATGGTCGGCTTGTCGATGCCTTGCTCCATTTGTAGCTTGCACGACGTGCACTCTGTACTGCCGATCTGCGCCGTCGTTTCTTGCATTTTGCTGATCAATCCCCAGCCCACACGCAGACTCGTGCGATACGTTTGTTTCCGCATCCCATATGTTCCCGCCATACCGCTGCAACCCGCATCAGCATGCTGAACAGAAAGACCCGGGATGAGGTTCAGTAATCTCATTCCACTGTGATTTTGATCCAATGCACGCAAATGACATGGAGTGTGGTAGATAACGGTCGTCGTTAACGGTTTCATATCCAACTCTAATTCGTTGTTAGCATGCATTTGAACGAGGTATTGGCCAGCATCCCATGTGTTTGCTGCTACAAGTTTCGCATCTTCATTATCGAGTATTTGTACGTATTCAAATCTCAAGCAGAGAGCAGCAGTAGGCTCCGTTGTTACAATTTGATAACCCTGCCTAACAGCCTCAGCCAACTGCCGAATCTGCGGCGCAATCATACGGCGCACTCTCTCTATATCACCCATGACGATCTTCGTCATAAAAGTTGCCGACTGCCAAGCCGGGACGTAGACCTCCACGTTCTGGTGCTGCAGGACCTCTACTAAAGCCATGCCAACCAAAGGATTGTTCCAATTTGCATAGTGATCGACTAAGTAGAGTACTTTTCGGCCCGCACCTCGATTGAGCCGAGTCAAGCGATTTTTGGCTGCCCATTTCATAAAGGGCTGACGAGCGATGGAGGGTAGACGTCGTCCCTGAGCGATGCCAGTTGTTTTCTCTAGCAGCCAACGCGCATATCTATTCTCCAATCCCCAGTTTGCCAACCTTGGGATTCGGCTCGCCAATCCGGTTAATGCATCGAGGCGCGATAGCAACCTGTCATTAAGCCTCAGCCCATTTGTCGCTGTGTACTGCGCTTTGATCTCCACCATCAGTTTTGGAATGTCTACCGAAGCTGGACAATCAATTTTGCATTGATGGCAATGAAAGCACAGGTCCGCGATCTCTTTGAGTTCATCGCTTTCAGCGAGATGAAGCGGAAGTTTTCCAGACATCAATCCACGCAGCAAATTGGCTTTTGCCCTGGGGGAAGCTTCCTCGCCTCGCGTAGACCTGAACATCGGGCACATGCGTTCCGTCGGAGCGTTGGATCGACAGCGACCGCAACCGTTACACGCGTTTGCCGTGTTCTCCAACGACTCACTCTCCGACCAGGCCAGAATCGGCAAGAACGTTTTGCTGGCGATTGCAACACCGCCCGTTGACTCCCCAATCAAAACACCCTCGGTACCCATTGTATTCCCTGCCGTGTTCGCAGGAACTACGAGCGGGGGCAACGCAATACCATTACCCTCGATTTGTTCTTCGACCGTTGCTACCCCAGCTTTTCGTTTTGGATTGCTGACGATCGAGGGTGGCCGAAGATTGTCGGTAGTCTTTTGTGCCGCATCCGTAATGAGTTTGCCAGGATTCAAAATCCCCTTCGGATCAAATAGTTCTTTGATCCGCCGGCAAATCGGGTACAAGTCACCGAGTTGCTGCCTCAAATAAAAGCTACGACTCAAACCAACTGCATGTTCGCCCGAAATAACGCCGCGGTATTCGATGACCTTTTCGAAAATTCGGTCGGCAATCCGCTGCATCTTTAGCACGTCTTCGGAGGCGTGCGGGTCGAGAAAGGGCCTCAAATGCAAATGTCCGTGGGCCGCATGCGCGAACAAAGTACCCGTCACACGATCCGCCTTGAGAATATTTTGCATCTCTACCAAAAACTCAGGCAAGCGATCGGGCGGTATGGAGATATCCTCGACAAATGGCAGTGGACGCGAGGAGCCTCGCAGCCGATACAATCGCGGAATCACGCGTCGACTCAGTTTCCAAATGAAGTCCCTTTCCGCGTCGTCGACAATAATGCGTGTATGCTGCGTCGACGGGGCGCGTCGAACAATACGTTGAACCAGAGTCCCCAAGCTGCTGCGAACCTCAGCCACATCGTTTCCCTGTTGCTCGATCAAAAGGAGCGCTTCGGCTCCTCGTGGCAACATCGATTCATAACGTGGATCTAACTCCCTAGCGATTTCGATCAAACGCCGGTCCATCAAATCGCACGCAGCCACGTTGTCCCTACGAGCATCCAACGCGGCGCGGGCCGCCATTTCTAGTTTTTCAAAGAACATCAGCACGACACCGCGCGCGCCAGGCAAAGGCTCCAGTTTGACGGTAGCCTCGGTCAAGATCGAAAGCGTTCCCTCGGCTCCTGACTGCAATCTAGCCATATCGACCTGATCATGATCGAAGGCAGACTCTAATCGATAGCCACAGCCCCGGGCCACGCCACGCCACGGAGGCGACTTGGTAATGCCGCGATTCGTCCAAAGGAGTTGGCCTATTTCGGAGACCAAGTTGTTTAATTTAGCATTGTCGGTTGTTGGAATTCGCCAAGGGGTCTTCGCAAGTGTGACCTGATCGCCGTCTGCCATGACGCACTGCGCCGACATCAAAGTGGCGCCCGCTGTGCCATATCTCAAAAAGTGGCTCCCAAGGGTATCGATCGCCAGCACGCTGCCAATCGTCGTCACGGCCCGAGTGGGCGGATCCGGACCAAAGACCAATCTATCCTTTGCCAACATGCGGTTCATATCCGCCAACGCTAATCCAGGCTGCACTCGAGCAACTCGGTTTTCAACGTCCACATGCAGCATACGCCTCATGAACCGGGAAAAGTCCAAGACGATTCCAGGCCCCAATGATTGGCCAGCCAACCCAGTCCCTCCACCCCGTGGAAACAAAGGCAACGAGTTTTCGGCTGCGTATTTGACGCATTGCGTTACATCATTGGCGTGCCGCGGTCGAACCACCGCTAACGGTGCAATCTCGTAAATGCTTGCGTCACTGGCATACAATTGAGTACGAAGCGGATGGCAAAAGACCTCTCCGTCCAAAACACCTCTCAGGTCGGCCTCAATTCGCGACTGGTCCGAATCCATTAGGTTATCCATTCTCAGATTGATAATGGCTGCAGTTACTTGTCCACCACTGCTCGGCAAGTCGCTCATTCCAAAGATTTGCCTCGGGAAGCGAGTTGAGCGCATCCAAGAGCTCTCTTGCTGATTGAAATCGCTCCAGTGGCGATTTCGCCAAGCACTTTAAAACCAATGCATCCAGCGCGGGCGAAATGGCTGGCCCGCACCCAGATTTTCGAATGGAGGACGGAGCCACCGCCTTTTCGTGCAAATGCGAAAGCAATACCTTGAGTGTCGCGCCGCCGTCAAATATCGTTCGGCCAGTCAACATATAAAACGCAACGCCGCCAACCGCATACAGATCCGAACGCTGATCCGCCTGAGTCTCTCCCATGGCCTGCTCTGGCGACATGTAGTGAGGCGACCCAGTCAATGATCCGGCAATGGTCAGCTCCGAGTCTCCGTCTGTGAGAGTCCCATCGGTTATCGGTTTCGCCAGACCGAAGTCCAAGAGTTTTACAACATCAAATGAGCCGCCCAATTCTGTCACCATAATGTTCGCGGGCTTGATGTCGCGATGAACCAATTGCATCGCATGCGCCTCGATCAAGGCACTGCAAACCTGCTTTAGCAAATGCACCGCTCGGGCAGTGGCGAGCGGCCCACGCCGATTGACCAGTTGCTGCAAACTAAGTCCTGTAATATATTCCATTACATAAAAGAACGTTCCATCCGATGTTCGACCATAATCGTAGATCGAGATGCTGTTCCAATGACTAAGCCGCGAGGTGGCTTTCACCTCCCGTTCGAAGCGAGCGATAGCACGTGGATCACCTGCCTTCTCCGCTCGAATAACCTTGATCGCACAAGGTCGCTTCATCAATCGATGTTCCGCCAAATACACATCGCCCATGCCACCTGAGCCAATCTTTTCCTTCAAACGATAGCGTCCTAGCTCTTTCGCTTCATCTGCTTTGGTTCGAAGATAAGTAATCATGTGCACCCCGGATACCGACGCAAAAATGGTCGCGACCAACGCCAAAACCATTTCGACAACGCTGGAGCAATCAAAATAGATCGGCTCACGCACGTACTGGTGTGTACAAAACGCAATCAACGTAACTACTAACGGGAAGACAGCGATTGCTATCACGACCGCAAGGATTCTGGGCCAGGATCGCGGTACAAAAATCGCATATGAGAAAATCAAAATAATCCAACCGGCCATTGGCATCTGCGGAATCAGAACATACGTCTGAGCCATGAACAGCAACTCTAGATAATGAATCACCGAGAAAAAGGCTGTCGGTACGCCAAATATCACTAACTCACACCAACGCAAACAAGAACTGGACGCATTCGGGGTCCTCGCCAACCACACTCCAACTCCGATCAATGCTACCGTCGAAATTATGTGGAGCGACAAGATCCAATAGCCCAAATGCAAACTTTGGCTGGTGAGTTCGCGGATACAAGTCCATATCGCAAAAATGGCGAAGCCAAATCCCATCGCCAACGATGCCGCTTGGAGCCGCGTTTGCACCAATGGGTTGTTGCTCTGGCTCGAGCCAGACTCGCCCTCAAACAGTTCCATATCGAAACGATCACTGCTTGATTCGCGGACTTCGGGTCTGGCGTGGATCGCTAACGGGCTATCCGCGTCCAACGTTTCATCTTCTTTTCCGGCGACTACAGCGCTCAAACCATCCCTCGACGTTGTGAATTGCCATTGAGAAAGACAGAGAATAAATCAAACGTTGTCAATTGAGTCGTTTTCCGGCCAGCTCAATTCAGGATTGATGTATGCAATGACTAAATTGTACCCGAAAAACCCCTCGCATGAGAACCCAATCTAATTCGCCTTGGTGTGCGTTGGAATGACATAAGGCCCCTCGGGGATGATCGCAACGCATTTGTCCCCTGTTTTTGAAATGCTTTCCTCAATGGCATCCTCAATGGATTCCACCATTTGCACGCCCGTCAACTCCCTTTCGTGACCCTTTAACCCCTCGCTGTAAAGCGATACGTTCCCTACGGCCAGGGTTCTAAGCAACATGTGCGTTTGCCAACCATCGATATCGGCTAATGGCATCGGTCTTATTCTGTCCAAGAACCCTTGCCGTCCAAGCGAAACCAGGCGAGTTTGCGATTGACGATACTCATGCGAACCAAGTCCCTCCTCACAGGCGCTAGCAATGATCATACGACCGCCATCCGCCAGAATTTGGATCGGTGCGACCATGCCCTTGACTGTTTGATAATACGTCTTGTCAAGCGGATAGCCAGCGGCACTCGTCACCACCGTGTTGAACTGACGCTCCAGCGATACTTCGGCAAACCGCTTCACAAATGCGACGCTCTCTAAATGGCTCTTTTCGCAATCTCCGAAGTTCACAAAGCTCATTTCTCTGGCTTCGTCAATAACGGTGTTGATGGCGTACGACTGCCCAAGCAGCTTGAGTATTTCGAGCTGGCCCCGGTGCAATGGGTTGTTCGTAAGATTGCCGTTGCACGCAAGCGGGTCGGCCATAAAACGATGGTTATGAAACGTTCGAATGGTCTCTTCGCCTGCGACGCCAGGCGCTATCACCTTGCGACCACCAGAATAGCCAGCCATAAAGTGGGGTTCGACCAAACCAACCGCGATACGAAGATCCGCATCGACCAAATGGCGATTTAGCAGGACGGGAATTCCGTCGGTCGGCGTTTTTCCCAAATCGACCATCCACTGGCGATCGCGAGCAAAGTGGTTCTCTACGCGCACCTTGTTGAATACCCACTCATCACCGATGACTTCACGCATTTCGAGACCTAGATTGGGACGATGCAGTCCCGTCGCGATCAGGATCGTTATGTTCTCGATTGCGACGCCGTTGTCCAGGAGTTGTTCGATTAGACCTTTAAGAATTGGGCCATTCGGAACTGGTCTTGTAATGTCGCAGACGACGATGCAGACTCGCTTGACCCCTTTTGACAAGTGTGCGATGGAGGGTGCAGCAACCGGATTCAAAAGCGCATCGCGAATTGCGGCCAGAGGATCCGGCAAGACCGGCATCGCAGGCTTGCGGATAATCGTCGGCTCGCAGCCGCTCGGCAAACGAACGTACAGCTCTGATTTGCCATATCGAATCGAAACAGAATCGGTCATGATCGTAAATCCTTTTTGTCGCCTTGAAACCTAGAGTTGGACACCATCTCGAATCGGTTTGGAATAAGCTGCTGCGATTTGTTCGAGTCCATCGCTGCTTAACTGCGGAGTTTGATCCGGCAACCGAATCATTAGCTCGACCACCATGTCGCCAACAACTCCGCCCGCTCCCTTAAGACCTTGCCCTTTGATGCGGAGTTTCTTGCCACTGCTGCTCATTGCAGGGATCGTTAGTGTAACGGTCCCTGCCGGAGTTGGGACATCGATGCGCGTTCCTTGAATGGCCTCCAGTATGGAAATGGGCAGACGTAATTCCAGGTTGCTCGCTACGATTTTGAAGTGAGGATGCGGCTCCAGGTTGACCTTGAGGATTAAGTCGCCCGGCTTTCCATTCGGGCTAGGTTGTCCTTGCCCCCGCAAACGGATTTTCTTGCCCGGTTCAATGCCTGGCGGGATTTTGACCGTGATGGATTCCAACTTGCCTTCATGTTCCAACTGGATGCGAGTCTCGCCACCATGAATGATCGTTCGCAGGGGAACTGATATCTCTGCCGAAATATCGGCACCCTTGGGTTGCGGCGCTCTACGTGATCGGCTTGGGCCGCCACCACCGAGTTGACCGAAGAGGTCCCCAAAGTCCACGGCCCCGGCTCCGCCCCGGCCGAAAATATCACCAAAATCAAATCCACCTGCGGCACGACCACCTTGAGGCTGTCCACCAGCAAATGGATTTTGGCCTCCGAATTTTTCGTAATCGGGACCAAACTGATCATACATTTTGCGTTTTTCAGCATCGTTTAAGCAATCGTACGCTTGCTGAACTTCCTGAAACCGCTTCTTGGCGTTTCGGTCATCTGGGTTGAGGTCCGGGTGGAATTTGCGAGCAAGTTTTCGATACGCTTTTGAAATCTCTTCGGTTGTGGCAGTCCTTTCGACCTCCAAAACCTTGTAATAATCGTTAGCCATTGTGGTTCCCATGCGTAGTACACTTTCATTGGCCAAAGACACACTTGATGGGTGCCGATTGCCGATACTGTATTTTAACTGCTATTCATTGAATTCCCCAGTGCAAACGCAATTCCAACGTGCCCTATGCGACAAACTAAAGACTTGCCTCGTTGGATTCTGATTGCGGCATCCGTTTGCTTTAAGCTGTGGTTTTTCGCCGCGAATTGCGCAGGACAGGGTGCCGTAAAGCTTGAGTTTGCCGATAAGGAAAGCGGTGCTCCCATTTCTGCACGCGTTTTCTTTGAAAAGGCCACCAAAAAAATTCCTCGGCCTCGCAACGTGCTGTTTGCCAGCGATCAATGGTTGGCAGAAAAGAGCATGCAACTGTCGCCACCCAACGGCGACTTTGAGTTTATTGTTCGTCGAGGGCCGGAGTTCAGCGAGATCCGCGGTGGCTTTACCATCGAACCGCGAGCCAAAGACACTGTTCCAATCGATGTTCCTCGATCGATCTCGATGCGAGACGAAAAGTGGTTTAGCGGTGATCACATATCCTGGTTACCTCGGACTGAGTTGAGAAGATGGCAGTTCGCAGATGCGGTCGATATGGCCGTATCCGTTCAATCAAAGAATGAGAAAAACCCGTTAGACTCCAAAGCCACCATCGCACCCAAAGTAAACACCTATAAAGCAGTCGAATCCAACTCGGCCAATCTCGTTGGACTTGGGCTCGCTTCCACAAGCCGACTTTTTCAATGGGAACATGGAGCTCTAGCCATCCACGGCAGCGACACTGCGGAAAATGCAAGTAGTGCCAATCCCCAAGTTGTCGAAGCATTTCAATTGCTCGATGGGGGAAAAGACCGACAGGATATGGTTGCCGAACTGGTGCGCCCATGGTCACGCGACGTACCGTTTCTGCTTGCAACCGATTCGATCCGGGCCATTCAGATCCTGTCCTCGTACAATCGTCCTGGCGGCGACGATCGATTGATCATGGGCAACGGACCGAAGGGAGTGTTGGGCAAAGTGCTACTCTCAAACGGAAAAGCCAAGACGCCAAGCGAGGTCTTTGCACCTATCGACCCAGATGACATGCTACGATTCAAGGATGCTCGTGGCGTCGGGAAACTGAGCGAAGCCATGTTTTGGCAGATGCTTGAGGCTGGATTCAAAATCACCCCAACCGCCGGCAGTGGCTTTGACAACAACGACACCAACGTTGGCTACAATCGCGTCTACGCTTACTCCGAAACAACGCCCACGGAATCTTCCTGGTGGCAGGCAATCCATCAGGGACGCACGTTCGTAACCAATGGCCCTTTGCTGAGAGCCAACATCAACGGAATGCCGCCTGGGAGTGTGCAGTCAAGCTATCGGTCGCAAAGCATCGCGCTCGATATTGCCGTCTCCCTTTCCGTACGCGATCCAGTGGACTACTTGGATGTAGTCTTCAATGGCGAAACGATTTACAGTGCAAAACTAGAGGATCATTACAAGCGGGGAGAGTTTCCCCCAATCGCAATCGACAAATCAGGTTGGTTGGTGATTCGGGTCGTTACGGAGCATAGAAATGGCTATCGTTACGCGACCACTGCTCCATTCTATTTTGTATTCGATGGAAAGCCTCGCGTTTCAAAAAAGTCCGTTTCCTTTTTTCAACTTTGGCAACGTTCGGCAGAAGCTAGTTTTGCCGAGTCGCCCGATCAAACAAAGGACTATAAACCATGGCTGGATCGCCTGAATGCTTTTTGGGATAAACGCATGTCGGACTCCAACACGGATTAGGTTGCGATCCGTTGATTGAGACTATCCAAAGTACTTTCTAGCTTCCGAGATTAACGTCGCAATACCGATGACCAGGAGAACTGAAACGCTTCCCCAAAGGAATACGTCAAACAACTTGGATGGTTTGAGCTCAGGTAAGCACTGTTTGTATCGGAAGTAGAGGGCGGCAAAACCCAGCATCGGCAACATGATCGCTTGTGCAGATCCACTCAGCAAAACCAGCCAGGCAGGAGATGGAAAGATCAAATAAACAAACAAGCAAAGAATTGGAAAAAGACCGCTAAGCCACCGCACCCACTTTGCAATCGTACGTTCATCTCCATGAATCAAACTCATTACGTTCATACCGTCTGCAAATGTTCTCGCGTGGCTTGCATTCGCGACATAAAACGTGGAGTAAAGAACCATGAAGGCACCAAGCAGGAATGTGCCAGACGCCCAGACACCCAAAACCGGCTTGTACATCACGGACAGCGTTTGCAGGAGTTTCGAGTCCTGAGGCTGGATCCCTGCTCGATGAAGGATTCCTGCTCCCAACACAAAGAATCCTATGGTCGCAATGGTGTAAATGACCATCGACACCCATATATCTGTTTGCATGATTCGCATCCAACCGCGTGCTCGTTTTCCCCAAGCTACTGTTCCATCGTACGGACCGGTTCGTTTCGCGTACCCTTTTTCCAGACACCAATAGGGGTATTGAATCAGCTCCGCAGCCCCGACTCCAATGATGCCAATCGTGGCGAATGCCATTGCCATCGAAGTCCAAAAATCCCCTTTCGGGAGCCCGAAACTCAAGCCGTCGATCCACTGAGACATCGGAATTCTCCATGTCGGCAGCATCTGCAAACCAATCACATTACCAAGAGTCACCAACGTAAAGACGGCAACCATGGCCGTAGCTGCGTGTTGGATCATGTTGTAGCCACCGAAGAGCAGCATCAGTGAGGTAATGATTGCAACCGGAATGGCCCACAGTCGGTCGTCAAGTGGACGTAGCTTCTTGTCGTCCATCGTTCCTGATTCAGTAGCCGCTGGCTTTAGGTCTGCGGGTGCGTACTTTGCGATGTAGTTGCGGCGTTTTTCCTGAATTCTTTCCGCTGCCTCTGCTTTTGCGACACTCGATATATCAACATTGTCTTTCCCGCCTTCCACTTGTTCGATCACTCCGTCCAACTGGGTTTGAGAAGCAAGCAGTCCAATCTCTTGAAACTCTTTTCCCTGTTGCGTGACCGGCTGAACCAGGGCTAGCGTTTGGCCTACGCCACCTACGATGGCTCCAAGTTGGCCAATGCTGCAAAACCACATGAAGAACCAATACCAAATCAACCAGTTTCCTCGTCCCTGAATTCGCGGACCAGGTACTTTATTCAAAGCCGAAAGGGTTGGTATACCGTGCCCCAAAGTGAATCGTCCGATTTCGATTTGGGCAAATACTTTGATCACACAGCCAATAATGATGAGCCACAAAAGGCTCATGCCTGCTTTGGCACCGGTCAATGTGGTTGCGATGAGTTCACCCGAGCCCACAATCGCGGCTGCAATAATCAAACCCGGGCCAAGATGCGACACGATGCCAGCGACATGCGATGGCGGATCCGAAATTCCAATGTGTGACAGATCTGGGTTTTGATTTTTTTCGGTCGTGGAACCTGACATCAGGAAAAGCTTTTGAGAGGGAACTTGGGGAGGTAGGACTCCGGTCACCCGAAGTTTGGTAACGTGAAATGCCGTTGACGCAAGCTAAACGAATAGAACAGGATTTGGCCGATTGTAACGTCGAATGAATAAATTCGGGCAAGCCCGATGTTATTCTCTGAGTTGGAACTAAGACTTCGTAGCGAAAAAATTGCCGGTTCGGTACACTGCCAGCGGTCCGAATCGAGTCGGAGTAACAATTTACAAACCCCCCAGAATTTTGCCGGTTGGAGCTGCTGCCAATGATCGTTGGAATCCCAAAAGAGGTCAAGGAAGACGAGTATCGCGTTGCCATATTGCCGGTCGGCGTCGAGGAGTTGGTATCGCGTGGACACAAAGTATTGGTCCAAGCCAACGCAGGAATTGGATCGGGATTAGCGGACCATGACTATCTGCAGGCGGGGGCCGAAATGTGCGCGTCCGGTGAGGATATCTTTAAGCGTGCAGATTTGATCGTCAAAGTAAAGGAGCCGTTTCCTAGCGAATGGCCCATGATTCGCCCCGGCCAAACTCTGTTCACCTATTTCCACTTCGCCGCAGACCAAAAGCTCACCGAGGCCATGTTGAACTCAGGTGCGAGCTGCCTGGCTTATGAAACTCTGAGGGACTCGCAAGGGCGTTTGTCCTTGCTAACGCCCATGAGCGAAGTGGCTGGCCGAATGAGTGTGCAAGAGGGGGCCAAGTATCTGGAAAAGCCGCAAATGGGACGTGGTATTTTGCTGGGCGGTGTCCCAGGTGTGGCACCGGCGCACATCACCATCCTAGGCGGTGGCGTAGTGGGAGCAAATGCGGCTCGCATCGCTGCCGGTTTCCAAGCAGATGTTGCCATCCTCGACGTCAACTTAGATCGGCTACGTTACT
>JANMNR010000619.1:0-1555 GCA_031368325.1 Pirellula sp. | reverse complement strand
ATGTAGAACGACGCTTTTGCAACGATTCCGAGCGAGATGACGATAATCTCAGCAGAAAGAATGAAATCGGTTCGAATCGCACCCTGCACCTTCTCTTTTTCCGCAGCGGCGACATCGATTTCCAAGGTCGACAAAACCTCTTGATGCTTGGCATGATGCTCGTCATCCTCATGCTTGCCATGCAAGAAGCGGTGAGCAATCTTTTCGAAACCTTCGAAACAGAGAAATGTGCCACCCACAATCATCAGCGGTGTTATCGACCAGGCAGCCCAACTGCTGAGCACAAGAGCGCTTGGAACCAAAATTGCTTTGTTTACCAACGAACCCTTGGCGACGGCCCAAACAATGGGTAATTCGCGGTCGGGAGCGACGCCGGATACCTGATGCGCATTCAACGCCAAATCGTCACCCAAAACGCCTGCCGTCTTCTGGACGGAAACTTTGGTCAGCACGGCTACGTCATCTAAAATCGACGCGATATCGTCCAAAAGAAGCAAAAGGCCAGTAGCCATCAAAACAAACCCTGTTAAGCGAATTCAGCAGGTCCCCAACGTTCGGAATCTTACCGCAACGAAGGTACGAAATGCTACGGCGACCGGGTTAAAGCGACGCCACTCTAAGGAAATTGCTCTAGTCGTAGCATGCTCAGAAATGGTAAATCCGTAGCAGGACGGCGAGCTGTCGTTGTACCCACAACATCCGAACATGAGGATCGCTTTATGAAGTTCCAATTCGATTTTTCAAGTGATTTTTGGCGTTGCAGTCGATTTGCGATCCTCGTCTTCGGCTTGCTGATGGTTTGCGCACCCGTGTCGCGGCTTTTCGCCGATGATTCGGCCGTGAAATTCCCGCTTAAGCCTGAGCACGGACCCTGGCTCGTTTTTGCCATGTCATTCGACGGCAGTAACTCAAAAAGCCAAGCAGAACAGCTTGTCACGGAACTCCGACGCGATTTCAAACTCCAAGCCTACTGCATGTCCAAAAAACTGGATTTCACGCAACCAGTCGCGGGTGCTGGCTTTGACGCGAACGGCAACAATCGAAAAATGAAGTTCCGAGACCAGAAAGTCATCAATGGTTACGCCGTTCTAGTCGGTGACTTCGATTCGATCGATAGTGCCGCGATAAAAGAGGCGTTGCGAACAGTAAAAAGCATTACGCCCAAGATGCTACAGTCCGCGGAGTTCGCTGAACAAGACTTTGAAAAAACCAATTCGGTTTCTGTTAGCTCCTGGCGAGACTACTTACGGAAAAAGGCACCTGATAAGCCTGGGCCCATGGCAAGCGCTTTCACCACTCGCAACCCGCTATTGCCAGAAGATTTCTATCGTACCCCTGAAGTCGATCAATTCGTCAAAAAGCTAAACGAGGAACGAGCGCATGCCGATTTCAATCTGCTTGGATGCCCTGGCAAATTCACCGTGCGTGTCGCAGTGTTCAGCGGCGAGGACCGAACCGTCGGTGGTTGGGGTGGGTCTGGCAGTCACCAAGACATCGACTCAAAGAAAGTGTCGCAATTGGAACTTGCAGCAGAAAAGGCAGCACTCGCAGCCAA
>JANMNR010000605.1:0-6982 GCA_031368325.1 Pirellula sp. | reverse complement strand
TTGTCATCCATGAAATAGCACACTGATGGGCTTAAGCCTTCCGTTCGGGCTTGTCTCGACGGAGGCAACAATTGGCGGCTACAATCATGATGCCGTGATCCTTCAGTTCAAGCTCTCCACCATGGGAGAGCGAGGCTCCTGTCGAGCTTGGCGTTGGTTCGGCAGGAGCCTCTCCCTCCCGATAGAACCATTGCTGCCGCTCGCCTTAATCTCGGCGCATGCAACGTTTGGAGGCGTGACACGCTGCTTCCTCCGGTATGAAACCGGAGGAGAGCCACTGCTCTCGCGGGGGCATTTGTAGCTGCCAATTATCGCCCCGCTGGGATGAACCCAGCGGTAGCGAAAACACAGAAGAAAATACTTCACTGCGATGACCAAAGGGATTGCGTATTCGCATCGTCTTTTGGCTAATGAGCTACCGAATGCGAAATTCGGTGAAGCGACAGATGCCATCCTCTAGAGGGCGTTTGTTTTCCATTCAGGTGGTATTCGATGAATGCCAACAACGGAATCATCAGACGTTTTATTGTCCTTTGTTGCCCTTCGAATGTGCGAGTCGCAGACACACTTTCGTAGAGCGAGAGGCGGCAATGAGAATCAGAATACCAATTCGAATCATTTTAAAACTCGCGAAAAAATATTGCAAAACGAAATAGCCGCGGTCTAATGATTGAACGGAGTAACATTGTCCAAGCACTTGTTTTCCCACCCACCATAGAAATAATTCTGGATGCTTAATCTATCGAGAGCAGCGTGGCACCGCGTAAGCCGAAATAGCGATGACGTGGTCGAACCCAAATCGTGGGACGAAGCCACTCGCGTTGCGGAACTGGGCAAATCACACGATTTCCTGCTTGCGTTTGTTAACGCCAAACTTCCTGCGCAGCTGCGCCGGCACTTGGGTGCCTCCGATATCGTGCAGAGTGTCTTGTTCATCGTAAGTCGAAGGCATGCAACCTTTCGAGGTGACTCCGAAGAAGCTTTCCGCGCGTGGATTCTTCAGATCGCCAGACACAAAATCATCGACGGAATTCGCAGATTTCGCTCCCGTTCCGCTACTCCACCCGGCGTTTGCGCACCGACGCATTCTGTGGCCAACGACGAGGAGACTCCCAGCGTTCGCTTATCGCTAGACGAAGATGCGAGAGTGCTGATTTCCGCCGTTGATCAACTTCCTTCGCTCGAACGCGAGATCGTAACGCTGCGGTACGCTCAAAACTTGACCTTCGAACAAATCGGGGCACAACTCCATTTGCCCGTCTCAACTTGTCGACATCATTGGCTCAAGGGATGTGAGGACTTAAAAAAGCGTCTAGGCAACTTGTTGCCATGAGTTGCAACGACGGATTCAATTGCGACGATGAGTCGCTCCTCAAAGAAGCGGAAGCTTACGATGCAAGCTTGCGCGGCATGGGACACCCCCCTGCGGATTTTGCTGAAAAGCATAGCGACTTGGCGGCTGTCTTTCGCTTGCTAAACGATGTTTTTGAACCCCCTACGCAAAGGGTGAAGGAAAGAACACCCGACGTATCGGTTACCCTTCCGCCCAAGCTGGAGCGATTTCGAATCGTATCCGTCCTAGGGCAGGGAGGGTTTTCAACCGTCTACCGGGCTTTTGACGAAGTCCTGGTGAGAGATGTGGCAATCAAGGTGGTTCCGTGCCAATTCGATTCGAAGACTGGACAGTCGGATCACCGCTTGGTAGAAGCCCGCGCTGCGGCTCGCCTAAGTCACGTCAATATTGTGCCGCTGTACGAAGTGCATCAGGAAATGGATGCGGTGTATCTGGTTTCCGAATTCTGCGATGGTCCCTCGCTCGAAACTTGGCTTCGCGAACACACCGGACCAGTGCAACCTGACTTAGCCGCGGAGCTCGTCCTGCGTCTAACACAAGCAGTCGCGCATGCGCATTCGCGGGGTTTGATTCATCGCGATATCAAGCCTGGCAACGTTCTATTGGGACCAACCGAAGAGCGCGACAGCGTATTGGGTTTCACGCCTCGCTTAACCGATTTCGGATTGGTACGCGATCTGCGTGAACGCAACTTGACGGCATCGTCCAATACGATAGCTGGTACTTGCGAATACATGCCACCCGAACAGATTCTCGGCGGAGAACCGTCGGTGTTAGCGCAGGGGGATGTTTATGCGATCGGCGTCTTGTTTTACCGCTTGTTGACAGGGCGCATGCCGCATGTGGGCGAAACTACCGTTGCTCTGCTCCACAATATTTGCACGACAGAGCCCATCCGACCACGCGTTTGGGAAAAAAAGATCCCTCGAAACTTGGAAGCGATCTGCCTTAAGTGCATGTCCAAGCAAGTGAACGATCGGTACGCTTCTGCCACCGAACTATCCGATGACATTGTGCGTTGGAAGCAAGGACGCGATGTCGTTGCACGTCCTCAACCGTTTTGGGAACGCAGCCTGGGAGCCATGCGCAGGTCGCCGATCGAATCCGCGTTGATTGCATCTGTTTTCGGGATTGCGATTACGGCCGCAGTCCTTCAAGCGCAGTCGAACTATAAACTGATCCGACAAGGGGAGGATCTACGTCGGTCTCTTGCAATATCGCGAGACCGAGAAAAACGTGCGATCTTGGCGGAGAAGCTGGCGACGGAGGCGTTGACGGACGCACGTCTTCAAAGAGCAAAAGCCGACGCCAGTCAGCTATTGGCAATGGAAGCGGACTATCGCGCGAACATCGTCCGCGGCTTTGAAGCATTGCAACAAGGTAAGCTTGTCGAAGCTCAAACCATCGCCGCAAAGATACGACAGGATGCCCATGGAACAATCCCACTCGGTACGGATCTGAGGATTCTCAATGCCATGGCGGCTCAAGGTTCGGTTCCGTTGGCCAGCCATAACGGGCCAGTCCATGAAGTCGTGGCCATCCCAGGTTCACCAATCATTGTTTCCGCAGGTAACGATGGTATTGTGCGGTACCACGACCGTCGCAACGGCCTTGTGTTGCGGGAAATTTACATGGGCCAGCGCACTCGAGTGCACGCTTTGGCTTGCACCAACGACGGACGACAGTTGGCCATAGGCTACGCAACTCAGCAGAAAAAAGACGCTGATAACTCAGTAAAAATCGTTGAGTTGGAGAGCGGAGAAACGATTCTGGACTGGACGGGATTTGCATCAACCGTCGAATCGGTCACCTTTTCGCCAGACGGTAAGCGACTCGCGATTGGATGTCGTTATGAACCCATCCTCATCCGATCCGTACTCGATGCGCAGGATAGCATTTCGCTCCCCTCCGATCGTAGAAACGAGGAAGTTCTTTTTTCACCCTCTGGCAACGAAGTTCTTGTTTTCGACGCTCGCGATCATCTGCGTCTTTACGATTCACACAGTGGTGTAGTCTTGCAGGAACTGAAATGCCAGTACCAACCGCATCATATGGCCTGGTCCGCCGATGGTCGTTGGATCGCGGTTAGCAATTTTCACCGCCCTTTTGTATTGCTGCTTGATCCCAAGGACCTGTCGTCTACACGAGTCGTGCTTTCGCAATCGTTTGGTGGCACGAATTGCATTGCGTTCAGTTCCAAAAGTGATCGACTGATTGCAGGTTTGCACAGTGGAGATGTGGTCGCATGGCATTTGGCCGCAATTCCTAGTCATTTGCCACAAAGTGATTCGCCCATTACGCATTCGTTCGAGCACCACCTCGCACTCATCAACACATCTGTAACGGCCATCGCTAGTGTTTCCGAAGACCGAATGATTTGTGGTGGAGAGAACGGTGCGGTGGCGATTGGTACACTAAAGAAACGCAACGGGCCGTTCCTTGCGTTAGTTGGGCTGTCAACGCGATCCGCGATCCTCACCGGCGACGGTCAAACCATCTTCATGGGAACAGCCGAGGGTAGCTTGGTATCGCTGGATGTCGAAACTGGAAAAATCGATTCGATCGTTTCACCCAAAGGCATTGGATTAACAAAATTGGCATTATCGTCAGACCAAACTCTCCTGGGACTGGGATGGGACAACGGTGACGTAGGATTAATGTCATTGGACGAGCGAAAAATGTTACGTTTTGAAAAGAACAGCGATCAACGTGTAATACCGCGACTCACCCTATTGGATCTCCATTTTGAGCCACAAAAAAATCGGCTTACTCTGTTCCGTAATTCGGATCAACTGCAAGTTTGGGAGTGTTCACAATCGAAAACGGAACAGCAAAACGCCTTGAATCCTGTCGCAACCGTAGCCGCTTGGGGCACCGATCGACTTGGCAGTGCGGTGTGCTACATTCCCGAACTGGATAAATTAGTCTACGGCGGACCGTCGGAAAGCGTTCATCAAGTTGGAAGTGGTGCTCCAGAACAAGTCCTCCTAGCGAACTGTTCGAGGGTTTCGAGTCTGCTGTACGATTCGACTCGCCATGTTCTCATTAGCGGGCACACCAACGGAATCATCCAGCAGCACAAACTGACTGGCGAACTCTCGGCGGTTTCAAGACATACGGGCGTGCCTATTTTACCGTCGTCCAATTCGATGGATGTTACCAAACTGGCTCTTTCTCCAGATGGTCGCAATCTCATTTCAGGCAATGTCGAAGGCGAGTTGCGAATCTGGGATGCGAATGATTTGTCCTCGATCGGCATGATTCAAGCAGCCGATGGAAAAGGCAAGATTTCTGACATCTGCTTCTCGAACGACGGCAAACGGCTACTGTATCACCAAGTAGTTACGGAAGGCGCGAAGCATCCTGGAGTGCACATGCTCAACCTTGAATAACAACTCATGTGCAGCTCGCGATCAACCACCTTTTGCGCCTAAGCATTCGGCACTTCTCGGCGAAGGCCACCACCCTAGCTTGGAGGTTGTACAGCATTCAAGTTGTTGCTTGCGATCTTGGGTTTGCTCTTTCGAATGTCACTGGCGCCAAAGATTCCCGACGGTAATGGTTTGCCTAGATTCACATTGGCATACCACACCGCATTTAACGCCGACTCTGCGATCTTCAGAACACATTGGCGGAGTATTTGCAACTCCGGGGCGACGAAACGAAAAAAGCCTGCCGCAACCTTTCACTGTCACTGAGCAAGCTTATGCAGTTCTCGCCGCCGCGAGCCAAATCTAAATATTCATGCCAGCCGATTTAGGACCGCACAATCGTCTTGCCGTGTTTGGTGATCACTACTTCGACGCATTCGCCGCATGCGAATTTGAACGTCAAAACCTTGCGGCCTAATAGTCCTGGTTTCCAGTCAACTAGGCAAGGCGTTTCACATTTGCAACATGCTGGCAAACAAGCCGAAACAGAGTACTTGCAGCAAGTGCATGGATCCTCAACGCACCAAGTAACTTTTACTGGTGGGGGTGGGACGCAACAAACCGGCTTTGGACAACAATCGCCTGCGTTCGCAAGATTCAACTGACCCGCAACAGCAAAAACACCCGTTAGCACCAAAAAGCTAAACAACTTTACCATGATGTACCTCAAGTCTAAGGAAGTCGAAAACACACAAAAACGATACACACGTCTTGGTGGTAATCTGCTCAGCCGAGCCCAAAAACACCTCTCCCATTTTAGCTCGCCCGCACGTCTTAACCAAGCAGTACTTGTTAACATTTCTTCGCCCGTCAAAAATGGGCCATTCGGGCTCTATGCATTGAGAATTCCTACGCTTTCAGAGGCGAGAGACTGTCCCGCGACAAGCCCAGTTTTGTCGAATAGATGGTCTCTTTCGAGTTCAAACCGAAGAGTCGAGAGGTGGAGCCTAGTGCATTGTTCCAACTTAGATTTCGGGTACGACGGACTTCTAGTCCGTCGGCTCAAGCTGCGATCGACGGACTGGAAGTCCGTCGTACAGGTTTTCCTCAACCCGAATTCTTAAATGGAACAAAGCACTAGCTTGGGCGGACGAACGCCCGAAAGCGTTGCACTTTTCAGGCGCGTTGATTGCTTCTCCAAGCTATTCAAATTTCGGAACAGGTTCCCAAAGCATTCGCAAGCCGTTTAGCACCACAAGGACAGTGCTGCCCTCATGACCAAGTACGCCAATCCAGAGCGGCAACTCAAAGAAGGTCGACAAAACGAGAACAGCAATCGTCGAAAACGCGAACACCATATTCTGTCGCACACGTTTTCGGGCGACTCGACTTATCCAAACTGCCAACGGCAAGCCCTTGAGATCGTCTCGCATCAAAACCACGTCCGCTACCTCGAGTGCGACGTCTGTCCCAGCTCCGCCCATCGCTATTCCGACGTTCGCCGTGGCAAGCGCTGGGGCATCGTTGACACCGTCACCGATCATCGCAACGCAACGGTCTCCCTTGCCCAAACGCAAAAGTTCGGTGACTTTGCCATCTGGTAACAAGCCCGCTCGAACCTCATCGACTCCCAACTCCTTAGCAATCGCTTGTGCAACCCGTTCGTGATCACCCGTCAACAATACAACTTCGCGAACCCCCAACCGTTTAAGACTGGCAATCGTCCTGGAAGCTTCGGGGCGCAATCGATCCGCGACTCCGATCACGCCACCGATTCGTTCCTCCGCTGCAACCACCATCAGTGCTGTTTGACCTGCGTCTCGCATTCGATGTGCGTTCTCCAACATGCCCGGCAAGAGCTCGATATGGTTCGTTTCAAACAGGCTCTCGCGACCTATACCTACCCATACTCCATCCACCCTAGCATGCACACCCAGCCCAGTTATGCTCTGAAATTCCTTGAGCTCATGGGTTTGATAGACAACCCCATGTTTCTTGGCCTCTTCGAGCACAGGGAACGCAAGCGGGTGTTCACTTTGCTTTTCAACCGCTGCTGCGAGCGAAAGAAATCGAGTCAGATCGGTTCCGCTCGTTGTCCAGACCTCCGTCACCGCAGGCCGGCCAAGCGTGACCGTCCCCGTCTTGTCCATCGCCAACACCTCAACCTTGCCCAGGGTCTCAAGGTGCACTGCCCCTTTAAAGAGCACACCATGTCGACCCGCAAGAGCGATGGCCGACAACATCACTGAGGGCGAAC
>JANMNR010000500.1:0-8873 GCA_031368325.1 Pirellula sp. | reverse complement strand
GGCTGACGACCAAGGAGAACTTGGACCCGTCTATGGCAAGCAATGGCGATCGTGGCAATGCCCAGACGGACGCGTTATCGATCAGATCAAGCAGGTGGAACAGCAAATTCGCGATAACCCCGATTCTAGACGGCTTATCGTCAGCGCGTGGAATGTGGCGGACGTTGCAAAAATGGCGTTGCCTCCCTGCCACCTCCTATTCCAATTCTACGTCGCCAACAATCGTCTCAGTTGCCAATTGTATCAACGCAGTGCAGATCTCTTTTTGGGCGTACCATTCAATATCGCTTCGTATGCTTTGCTCACCGCCATGATGGCGAGATCAACCGGGCTTGAATTGGGGGACTTTGTCCACACGCTAGGCGACGTCCACCTCTATGACAATCATCTCGATCAAGCGAGAACGCAGCTCAAGCGAGCCCCGCATCAAGCTCCCACTCTCTTGATCAAGAACGATCGCACGAGTGTCTGCGACTATGAGTTCGAAGATTTTGAGCTGCAAGGCTACGAACCGCATCCACACATTTCCGCAAAAGTCGCGGTTTGATGGATAAGAGCGCTGCCAGTGTCAGATAAACGTCTAGTTTAGAATAACAAAGCCAGATTGTAGCGACAGGACTTACGGTGCCGCTGCGTCCGGTTTGTCGTTAGAAACGTTTTGATCCACGCGAGATATTGGTGTTTGTGTGTTATTACTATCCTTCGGAATCGCATCCGCATTAGCGATTTCCCTGTTAATTCAGTTTGTGCTTTTTGTCGTTTTTACACGCGCATTGAGGCGGGGATCCTCCACTAGCGAAATTCGCCAAGCTCTTGAAAAGCAACCGCCAAAAATTTGCGTCATCATGCCACTTCGTGGGGCAGATCCATTTTTGAAAGACGCAATTCGTTCTGTAGTTAACAGTCCATACCCCAATCTGCTTCTCCAGATTGTCATCGATGCAGAACAGGATTCAGCGCGACCCGTAGTCGAAGAGACTCTTCGAAATGTTTCTAAGCACCGCTATAGAGTTGATTTCCTTCGAGACCACAGCCCTGACCGAAGTTTGATTTGTAGTAGTATGTTGCAAGGGGTCGATAACAACAGCGACCAGTGTGACCTATTTGCCTTTTGCGCCGCCGATATGGTGCTACCCGAAGACTGGTACTGGCATTTAGCAAATGCGATGAAGGACAAAAACACAGGCTGTCCGTTGGGCAACCGATGGTATCAGCCACTTGAGGGTCGGTGGGGTTCGTTGGTGCGTCAAGCATGGAATGCGGGCGCTGTCGTGTTGATGTGGCTGTGTGAGATTCCGTGGGGGGGAGCGGCAGCGCTTCGCCCCGCCGATATTCAACAGTCCGGGTTACATAGCACCTGGCAAACTAGTCTCGTCGAGGATGTCACTATTTATGATGCAATTCACAGCATTGGTAAATCGCCCAAGTATTGTCCAGCGCTCACTGTGGTCAATCAGGAGGAGATTGACTTGAAGAATGGATTTAAATTCATTCAACGCCAAATGCTCTGGGCGCGTCTCTACCATCCGCGTTGGTGGTTGGTATTAGGGCATGCTTTAGCTGGGCTTGCAGCCGTCGCCTTGCCGTCATTGTTGGCAATTGGTGCCGTTCTGAACTCCCAATATCTAGCGGCGGGCGTTTCTGCAGGCACGCTGATTGTGTACTTAGCAACCCTAGTGATTTTATGGATCCAACTCGAGAATTCCATGGCTAGAATCCTGCTTAACTCCTCCAGCGAAACCAAACCCCCGCGAACCTGGAAAAGACTGTGCCGCATGGCTCTAGTGGTACCGTTCGTCCAAGTTCTGTATCCGATAGCGGCGATCGCTTGTAGTCTTGCGAAGCACGCAGACTGGCGGGGGATACGCTATCAGTTTTTAGGACATGGCAAAATCCGCATGGTCGAGTATGTACCATTTCATGCGTCAGAACAACCAATCGATGGCAAGACATCGATCTAATCGCAGCTTCAGCCAACCAATCCCTTCACGGGTTTGGCTAGAACGAGTAAGATTTCTTACAAGTGCGAAAGTTGTCGAATCGCGTTGCGTAGTTGGCGGCGATAAGTGTAATATTCGCAGGCCAAGAACTCTTCTTGGCTTTGCTCGGAACGATTGGGTGAAGTCTGTTTGGTACGTTTGAAAGCATGGCCTCGCGAATCCCCTGCTTCCTTCGTACGAAGCACCTGGACTACCAACTCGGATTGTAGATGCGCAAGCTCTAGGAGTTTTGTTCTTGGTTCGATCATGCCCACGAAGAACAGATTGTCACGTTCGGGCGGAGCAATGTAAAGATGTAGCCGTGGATGATCCTTATCCCAAGTGATGATGCTGTCGGGCAAGAATGGGAGCCGCAACTGGTATCCAGTGGCACAAATCACCAAATCGGCATGCACGCATGACCCATCGTCGAAATAGATCATTTCGCCTTCAAGTCGATTGATCGGGGGTTTCACTTTGACTCGCCCGTGTCCAATTGCTTGCGGCAACTGCGTATTCATGATCGGTTGTCGCACAAACAACTTGTGTCTGGGCTTTGGCAATCCAGCCAAATTCAAGGGGCCAACGGATAGGTGCATTGGAAACCAAGACAAGGCTTCTCGCAGCCAACGAGGGACTCCCCATTTGAATGTCCAGTCCCCCACTTCATCCGACGGCAGTCCAAACATGAATTTGGGCATGAGATACCGACCTTCCCAAACACTGAGAACCACATTCTTTGCAACATGGCCCGATTCGACTGCGATACCGCATCCAGTGTTTCCGTTTCCGACAACGACCACATTTTTGCCTCGAACTTGATCGGGAGTCTTGTATTCTCGTGAGTGCATTAAGCGACCGCTGAATTCTCAGCTAAAATTGGGCATGCGCGGGCACCAGTAGTTTCCTGTGGCAACGATCAGGTTGTCGCAGTACAAAGGTGTCTCACGGCCCTCGATATCTAACTTCCAGCCTTTAGCATCTGGGGTCACCTTTTGAATCGCCGCATTGAATTGGATTGAAACGTATAAAGTGTGATGCTGAGCGAAGCTACGGATATAAGTCAACATCTGCTCATGGCGTGGGTATGCTGGCTAGGCGTCCGGCCTCGCGGTTGGGATTTCGGATCGGACGCTTCCGAGCCTTACAATATTCTTACGAACACATCGCGAAGTACTCCCTGACCACCGCAAGTGCGTTTGAATTGATAGAGTCCGTCATTCATCTCTTTGCCGCCAGTTCCAGGGATAGATGAAATGCCGTAATTCAGCCATTGGGCACCACGCAAGGCCGATTCTCGCAATGCAACTGCTAGTACCAGATTCAATGAGCGGTTGGCCTGATACCGATAGTCTTGCGCCATGTAAAAGGTGTGCGAGGCAACGGAGTTCATATGAAAGAGGACGGTGCCCGCAGTCATTTCACCATCTAGTGTTGCGGCGACCAGTTGAATCTGATCTGGAAAAGTCGATTTGAGTCGTAGGATTTCATCGAGCGTATGTGTAGGACGCATTCCATGTTGATCGTGCAAGTTGCTTTCGAGAATTCGCCAGAAGCTGCAAAAGTCATCACTGCTAGCGGCGATGACGCACGATTTGATGGCCTTGCGAGTCGCCCGTTGCGCGGCGGAAGAAAAGTTGGCAGGCACTTCTGAATTGCCAATTTCAGAGAGCTTTGCAGCGCAGGAAAGCTCTCGCCCAAGAATTTGAAAATCGGCTCGAAACATCGCAGCGTCTAACTCTTCACACCATTGCTGATGGAAGATTTTTTCTGGGGTCCGTAACCAAATTCCTTGAAATCCATTTGCGATCGAATAATTCACGAGGCAACTCACCAATTGTTCTGCCCGAGCGTTTGACAACGAATGGTCGACCACCAAACCGCCGTAGGTCGAACCAGGATGGGATTTCAATTTCAATCCACTTGGTTCCGAAACCTCTGCAGCAGGAAAGACAGCGCATAATTGGGATGTTGAATCAAAAAACAGCAGGGAATGATCGCCAAATCGCTCCGGTGGATGGTAGGAAAGAAGTTTCCGTGTTTGCATGAGTGTTCCGTTGATAGATTTCGCTACCATCGCGTCCCACAGGTCTTTGTCCTCTTCGCAATACCGGCGGACGTGAAGTGAACCGCCCACCAACGATGTCGGCTGGGTCCCCATTATGCTGCCACAACCTGCCGAGACTCCGAGACATTCTCTTCTGAGCCAAGTTCTTTTTGATTGTCGAAAAATCCTCGAACCGAAGAAACAACATAGTCGATCTCCTCCGATCTCAACTCCGGAAACATCGGCAGCGAAAGGATGCGAGAAGCTAATCTTTCTGCGACAGGAAACGCACCGCGTTGGTAACCCAGGTCGACATACGCGGGCTGCAAATGGATTGGAACTGGATAGTGAATACCTGTTTGCACCCCCGCGGTTCCAAGATGCTTAAGCAATGCATCTCGATGTTCGGTCTCGATTATAAAAAGATGATAAACGTGGCTTGTGCCTTCGGGGCATAACGCGGGTAATCGCACATCCCCAACCCCCTGCAACATTTGTCGATATTGATCGGCATGCTTGCAACGGGCCATATTCCAACCATCCAATCGAGGTAGCTTGACGTTTAATACCGCCGCCTGCAGAGTGTCCAACCTAGAATTGCAGCCAAGCTCGATATGGTCATACTTGGTCCGTTGACCGTAGTGACGGAGACTGCGTATTTTGTCTGCAACGGCTGGGTCATTCGTTGTGACCATTCCCCCATCACCAAATGCGCCAAGATTTTTGCCAGGATAGAAACTAAAGCAACCTGTCTTTCCCCATGCACCGCACTTTCTCCCTTGAATCGCCGCGCCATGTGCCTGGCATGCATCCTCGATTACGGAAAGGTCGTAACGATCCGCCAATTGCATAATGGACTCCATTTGTGCCGGGTGCCCCGACAGATGGACGGGCAATATGGCTCGTGTTCGCGTCGTCACCGCTGCCGCCAACTTAGTCGGATCAAGGTTATAGGACTGAGGCTCACAATCCACCAAAATCGGACGAGCACCAACCGCCGTGACCGCCAACGCGGTCGCGATGAAGGTATTTGCGGGTAAGATCACTTCATCATCCGTTTTGATACCAAGTGCGAGCAGAGATAACCGTAAGGCATCTAAACCTGTGGCTACGCCAATCGCAAAATCGACACCAATCCATCGGGCAAACGCTTGTTCGAATCGTTCCGTTTCAGAACCCAGGATGAAATCGGCACGCTCGCAAACTCTCCACATCGCCACTTGGAATTCGTCTTGAAGCGGACGAATTTGCCGCTGCAAGTCGACAAAAGGGACTTTACGATATTCGTGGGACGAACTTGTACTATTTTTCGTCGACATAGATGCCTTAGTTTCAATCATGAATCAATTTCAGCTAGTTGGATTGGCATACCTGCACGCGCGAGTGAAAGACTAACGGCTTCAATGGTTCGCACTACACCTCTTGAAAACCAACCATCCGATCTGCGCAAAGAAGGGTCGCGAAGGGAGTCGATGAAGTACTGGGATTGCACGCGTAAGGGTTCGGTTGCCTCGATTTTTGGAAGTCTCACATCCCCATCCCAAGTTGCGACACGCAGAAACTCCCCATAGCTGGTATCGGTGGATGCAACGTTGGCACCACGATCATAGATTGCCACGGGCGTTTGTGTTGAAAGGTCGTCCCACGTCACCATGCGACGGCTTCCGACTATCGTCATTTGGCGAACCTTACGCGGATTGAGCCAGCTAGCGTGGATGTTTGCCACCTGACGGCCAGGATATCGTAGATTAATGAAAACGACATCTTGAATTCCATTCTGAACGTAATCGCCTCCGATTGCCGAAACCACTTCTGGTTCGGCTCCTAAGAGCCAATTAAAAACGGCGACATCGTGAGCAGCTAGATCATAGGCTGCATTCACATCGCTCCGAATCGGCCCAAGGTTCGTCCGAACAGCAGAAAGGCACAAAATGCTCCCCAACTCATTCTGCTCGATAAGCTCTTTGACTTTAACGATTCCCGGATTGAACAGAAAGGTGTGGCCTGTCATCAATTGTAGCCCGCGGTCTTCGGCCAACTGAGTCAGTTCGCTCGCTTGGCGGGTTATCATGCAAAGAGGCTTCTCACATAAGACATGTTTGCCTGCCTGCAATGAGCGTTTGGCAAGTTCATAGTGGGAAGCTGTTGGAGTCGAAATGACAACCGCTTCCACGTCGGGATCGGCCCAGATTCGTTCGGCCTCGTTTTCCAAGCCCAAGCCAGTAAATCGTTTAGCTATTTCCGCCAAACGGGAAGGGTTTGAATCGACGGCGGTGACTCGGCAGTCCGCAATTCCCTGGAAGCTCCGAATATGATTCGGCCCCCAATAGCCGCAACCCACTACCGCTAGATGCATAGAGACACTTTCGATAGAAAAAAGTTGACAGGAGAAAGGTTGCCCAATTTGATTCTTTGTCGCTTGTCGGGACAGATTGGTATCTACGAAATGAACTGTGCTTGAGATTATAACTATGCTTCAGATCAAGTGTGCGGCCGATTCCGCTAAGGGCATCCATTTCGGCTCGCGTCTTCTTTCAACCGCTTCGTTTTATCCCGCCAATCTCAATACGGAAAAGTAAAATTTTCGAATCGCGATGATAGCAAAGACAGTCTTCAAGAAAAAGTCCCCATGCAAAGCGATTGCGGACGATTGCTTTACCTTGTTGCTAGATACCGCAATAGAACTTACGGACGCTTAATCAAGAGTTGTCGTTGTCAAACTCTGCGCCCAACTGGTAAAGGAATCATCGGGGCTCAAGATTCATGGCCATCGCTGGAGGTTATCACCGAATGGCATTTGCTCGTGGTCTCATCCTCGACTGAACCGCCGTTTCCCTTGATACTCAAGCGGGGGGAAGGCGGGACTTTGGTCCAAGTCATTGGGATCTTCCAGAGTCATGTCATGGAAAACCAGTTCACGAGATCCACCCACTCGGCAAAGATGGTTATAGGGGCCTGATTGCTCAACGTACCCATGTTGCGATCGCGATTGACGTCTCGCAAATAGGATTCTTCTCACCAGCTATTTCCAGTGACGATCGGCGAAGTTCATGTATTGTTGCCAATCAAACGACAAAATGTCGTGGGAACCTGTGCGATTGTGGTACCCAAGGCGATCGCCGACACTAATGTCCGATGTGGGTGGATTCTCTGACGGCAAACCGGTGTAGCCAAGTAGCTTGTAAACCGGTGATGCGTACCAACCACTCAAATACTCCCCTCTTGGGTCTGCCCAGAGGTCCTTGGTGGCACTTGCAATGTAAACTGGACGCGGTGCAAGGCAAGCGACCAGGGTATGTTGGTCGAAAGGCATTGACGACTCGTTTTGGTTATAGTCCTTGAACTTTGGACAGAACCAATGAGGGAATGACGTGTTGATTCGAGCGACCGTTTCGCCAAAATTGCGGCGTTCCAAGGCGGCACCGCCACAGCCGGAATTGTTTGCGATTACTATTCCAAATCGTGTGTCCGTTGCGCCAGCCCAAAGCGACGTTTTGCCCAAGCGTGAATGGCCGATGACGGCGACGCGTTCTGCCTCAATGTTTGGTTGTTGAACCAACACATCCATGAGCCGTGAAAGCCCCCAAGCCCAACCGGCGATACTGCCCCAGCGATTGCGTTGGTCCGAGGATGCGACATGATTGGGGAAAAGCGAATGGACTCCATTTTTGAACCCGTCATCGAAGTCTGGGTCGATGTCGCCATAGTAAGCAGTTGCGACGGCATAGCCTCGTTCTGTTATTTCAGTTATCGGCCATCGGCGCTCTTGTGCTCCGCGTGCCATCTCCGTGGCCCGGTTTTCGGTTACACCAATCTTGGGATCATTGGCGACCCAACCCTTAGGCAACCGGAGCATTGGCGAAGCATCAACGGTATGATTGCCCTGGAAATTCAGACCTAGAAAAGTCCCTTTTGCTTTGCCCGGTTGGTTGGGGGTAAAGAGAACAAAGTCGATGTCAATGGAGGCGGCATTTGTCTTGAGATGGACGACAAATTGCTGACGCTTGGTTTTATCGTTGTTCATCAAGCCCTGTTCGACGAGCTCCCATTTCAAATCCGCCTTTTCCGATGGCGCGACTCCATACTCGTGCTCAGCGATGAGTTGCATCCATCGCGCTCGCTGTGCGGGCCATTCCTGTGCACTGGAAATGACGCTACCATCCGCTCGAACAAGCGGGTCGGGCAGCGGACTCATCATCACGAGTGACTCATCCTCGTTCGCTTTTGGGACTTGGCCAATCGCATTAGCAAGAAACAAAGTTGCCACAATCAGCGAGGAGGTAACAAGTTGCTGAAACCATTGCGGGTGAGATTGCATGATTAAGGTGGGGTGGGAGTAGGACAAATCAGATTGTATGCGCGAACGGCACGTAACCCGACAGGTCACAAATGCCTTCACTCTAAAGTTTACCGCAGTAATCAATGGCGGCTGCAATTTCGGTTTTCAATCGCCAGCGGTCCACTATCCGATCGATATAGCCGTGCTCAAGTAAAAACTCGGACGTTTGAAATCCTTCAGGCAGTTCGATTTTGAGGGTTGCCTTAATCGTTCTAGGGCCAGCGAATCCTATTAACGCTTTGGGTTCGGCGAAGACTAAATCTCCGAGACTCGCAAAGCTCGCCGCCACACCGCCCATCGTGGGGTTCGTTAAGACACTCACATAGAGTCCTTTATTTGCATGGTAACGCGCGAGCGCAGCAGACACCTTGGCCATCTGCATCAGCGACAATATTCCCTCGTGCATCCGAGCTCCACCACCTGATCCGCTGACGATGATTAGCGGCAAAGAGTGTTCTGTTGCCCGCTCAACCAAACGCGTTAACCGCTCGCCAACCACCGACCCCAT
>JANMNR010000583.1:0-8492 GCA_031368325.1 Pirellula sp. | reverse complement strand
CATCGAGATTTTCCTGGCAAGATCACAATCGCAGAGGACCTGCAAGATAGCGATTGGCTCACAAAGCCCACATCCGAAGGGGGTGCAGGATTTGATTTACAATGGGACGCGCGCTTTGTTCATCCCATCAGAAGACTCGTTTGCTCCCCTCGCGACGAAGATCGCTCGACGTCGGTACTCACGGCGGCTGCGACTGCTTCTTACAACGGCGACCATTTCCAGCGTGTCATCTATTCGGAGTCGCACGATGAAGTCGCCAATGGCAAAGCGCGAGTCACCTCCGAGATCGATGCAGCCAACCCAGATGGATGGCATGCGAAGAAACGATCAACCTTGGCTGCCGCAATTGCATTGACGTGTCCAGGGGTCCCGATGCTATTTCAAGGTCAAGAGATGCTCGAGGATGAGTGGTTTCGCGATACCGATCCCATCGATTGGTCCAAAGCCACGAGCTTTGCAGGCGTCCTACGAATGTATAGCGATTTGGTGCACTTAAGGCTCAACCGAGGAAATGCAACCAAAGGGCTAACGGGAAGCGGCTTTGCCATTTGCTATGAGAGTCAAGACGAAGGTGTCATGGCCTTTCACCGATGGCACTCTCGAGGCTGCGGGGATGATGTCTTAGTCGTAATAAATCTAAGCACAGTTAGCAAAGAGGATGTAAGGATTCCAATGCCTCAAATCGGAAAATGGAAGCTGCAGTTCAATTCGGATTGGCAGGGGTATAGCGATGACTTCGGCGACTTCTCTTCCCAACCGATTGCTGAGTGCCTCCAGGTAGGAGAAGTGATGCCGTTTAACGTCGCTCCCTACAGTGTTCAAATCCTGATTTTGACCTAGAACGTTACCAAGACTTTACAAGGAACGATCGATGAGCGGCTTTATGGACTGTTTTGGTGCATCGGATATCGGGCTAAAGAGGGAAACGAATGAAGACCATTTTCTGATATCCGACATTTGCAAGTCAGTCCGTGTGCATCAGACGAGCTTAGGACTAGACCATCAAACACACTTGTTTGGGAACTCGCAGGGCAATCTCTTGATGGTGGCAGATGGAATGGGCGGTCACGAATCCGGCGAGCGTGCTAGTCAACTCGTACTTGATACGATTGTCGATTACGTTCTCAATAAGCTCGATTGGGTCCTGAATGGAGCGGCACAAACAGAGGAATACTTCGTTAAGCAGCTTAAAGATTCTCTCGATTCGTGCCAAGCGCGAATTGAAATGGAATCCGTCAACATCCCCAACAATCGCAAAATGGGTTCTACTTTGACGCTTGCATATATCGTTTGGCCTCGAGCGTTCGTGATTCATGTTGGCGATAGCCGTTGCTATCTGTTGCGTAACAACTTGCTAAAGCAACTAACTCGCGACCATACGGTCGCTCAGCTTTTTAGTGAGAGCAAAGGAGCTCCATACGACCCCGCGAACAACGCTAATTCTGCTCCGTCTCAAAACCCGATGAGTCACGTCCTCTGGAACGCGATCGGCGGGGGTTCTACTCGACCACAACCTGACGCAATCGTAATAGACTTAGAGATTGGCGATACGATCTTGCTTTGCACCGATGGAATGACAAACGCTGTCCCCGAGAGCAAAATCCTTGAGGTAGTCAGTTCGGACTTACCTTCATCCTCCATTTGCGAACGCTTGATCTTAGAAGCGAATCATAGTGGAGGGAGCGACAATATTACGGTTGTCGTAAGCAGGTTTCTCAAGGAAGAATCGAAGGAGTCTGTGGTGGAGGCAATCGCGGAAAATCGTCCAGACGAGATGGACACCGACGAGTTCAAAAATGTTTCGATTGCGAGCTCCTACGATGTGAACGAGCCTAAGACCTTGTTGTCTGAGACCTCGTTGTCTGATCGCTAGTTTTAGTAAGTGATCGTTCGGAAGTCAAAGTGGTTGTCAAAGCAGCGAGCTGCAGTGTTTGGAAACGAGAACATATCTATTTGCGAGTCTTCCTTAATGCATATTACAAATGGCACACGCTTTGCAAAGTCTGCTACTGTGCTTTTCAGAACACTCGTTAAAGGAAGAATCCAAATGAAACATTTCTCAATGGTACTACTAGGCGGACTAGTGCTACTTGGCTGCGATCAGACCAACACAACCGTAAAGGATCCTACTTTAAATGGTGGGTCCAATCGCTCAATCGATCGCGACAATTCCACTGTGAATCAACGTGATCGCGACTCGAGTACAAAGACACCACTCGACCAGAACGAAAACAAGGTCGACATTGGAATCACGGCTGGTATTCGAAAGAGCGTCGTTGATACGAAGATGTCCGTCAACGCGCAGAACGTCAAAATCATTACGCAGAATGGCGTAGTGACCCTGCGTGGACCTGTGAAGACACAAGAAGAGAAGGATCGAATCGAGGAAATCGCTCGCAACGTAGCGGGGGTAAAGAGTGTGGATAGTCAGTTAGAAGTTGAATCAAACCCTTAATTTTGGCCGAGTGCCAATGGAGTCTAATCATGGCGAGAGCCGTATTTTGCACAGTAAAGACAACAACCCAAGCATCAGCGATCGTGGATCGTCTTAAAGCTGCTGGGTTTTCATCCAACGACGTTTCGGTCCTCGCTTCCGATAAGGAAGGTACACGGGAGTTCGCTGTCGATAACGAAACCAAAGCTCCAGAAGGAGCTGCTGCAGGCGCTGGAACGGGAGCGCTTCTCGGCGGAGGACTTGGTTGGCTCGCTGGAATTGGTGCCCTTGCCATCCCCGGTGTTGGACCGTTGATCGCTGCGGGGCCAATTATGGCTGCCCTGACGGGAGCTGCAATTGGGGGTTCGGTCGGTGGAGTCACCGGCGCTCTAGTCGGCCTTGGCATTCCAGAGTACGAAGCCAAAAAGTATGAAGGGAAAATTCAAGGAGGGCGTTGTCTGATCTCGGTTCATGCGGAAACCTCGCCGCAAATCGACAAGGCGAAAGCGATCTTTGAAGCAGCATCGGCGGAAGATATTTCGACGTCCCGAGAAGCGTCGGAAACGACCAGAAGATAGCGATCAAAAGAAACCAGATACTACCGTGAAATCACGGAGGATCTCACGTTTTCAAACTTACGTATACCGAAAATGGAGAAACAAATGATGGCAACAAAAGAAGAAGCCCAGGGCACTTGGAATCAATTGGCAGGTGCAGTAAAAACCAAATACGCACAGATTACGCATGACGATCTTGCTGGCGTTAACGGAAACATGCAGCAACTCGCAGGCGTGATCCAAAAAAAGACGGGACAAGCGAGAGAAGAAATCGAAAAATTTCTGCAATCGGTTTCGGGCAACGCGTCAACGACGGTCGAACGGATCTCGGAAGTTGCAAGCGATATGGCAACTAAGGCTTCAGAGACCATTCGCGAGGGATACGATTATGCCCGCGACGCGTCGCGTGATGGAATCAAGGCTGCAACCGAGACGGTTCAAAATCGGCCCGGTGAATCTCTACTATTGGCGATGGGTATCGGCGTTGTCGCTGGACTGATCATCGGCACGTCCATGTGTCGAACACGAAACTAGAGTTTTGTAACAACACGTTCTTTAGGGTCGACGGACTTGCAGTTCGTCGACTATCCTTGGAACTGAGCGATTGGGAGTTTCTCGAACAGGTTCATCTCGATCCTTAACTCAAGGTAGGAAGAATCTTTAGTCGAGTTGTTGTCTCCCAGTATCAGAATCATATGGCTAGGCATTGCAAATTCCATTCATTTGGAAGAAAGCGTGCCTAGCTTTTTTTGTGCCGAGCATTGACGGTATCGACGAAATACCCACATCGGAATGGCAATTGCATTGCATTTAAATCAAGTTTCCGAAACAGTGTTGTTTCGGGGAGAGTCATGTTAGTGTGTTTTCAGGAGAGTTAGACGATGAGCTTCAAAAAGCTAGCTAGCAGTTCCATTTGCACAGTTGTACTGTGCGCTGCCGTTTCCGCGCAGGAGACAAAGCCGAATACTTCAGCCGTACCCCAAAAGGGAAATGCGAATGAAGGGGCGAGTAAGATGTCGTCTCACCCATCAGTAACGCCGGAACAAATTGCAGCATGTTGGGCGCTGGACAATCAAGAAGAGGTTATTCTGGCCAAATTTGCACATGAAAAAACAAGAAGCAAGGAAGTCACCGCATTTGCAAAGATGGTTGCGGAAGAACACCAAGCATGTTTGAAGAAGCTCAGCAAGTATGCCCCTGAAGCTTCACGAGATGGATACTTGGTCTCGAATCAAGCCGATGTACCAAAATCACGGAACGAATCGACTTCATCTGGGACTGCTAATACGGATCCATCACAGAAGCAGAAACAGGGCGAAAACAGCGTTCAGAATTCGAACTCCTCTGGCACCGCGACTGCAGGCATTGACATGATGCAGCTTCAACGTGAAATTGCGCAGCAGTGCATTTCGGATTCCAAGAAGTACTTGAACAGCAAGGATGCGAACGAGTTCGATAAGTGCTTTGTAGGTATGCAAATCGCAAAACATGCAGCAATGCGTACGAAGCTAATTGTCTTCCAACGGCATACGTCAGCTGAAATGCAACAGATGGTCACCGAAGGTATTCAGTCAAGTGAAAAGCACTTGAAGGCCGCCGAAGCTCTCATGGCAACTCTCGATGATGCAGACGCAACTACATCTTCGAAGAAGAACAACAAATAGTTCCAGCGATTTCGCAAGAAACAAAGCCTTGTTCGTCCCAACGTTCAAGGCTTTTTTTTGGCTCGTGGACGAAACAGCGTGATAGATGTTCGAGCATGCTGTCGACATCCAGTCCAACGAATATCGCGTTTACGACATCAAGCGGTATAGAAGGGTCCAATACTTGCTCCGCTGTACTTCATGTCCATATTTACAGTCTTTTACCTGTTGACGGAGTTCTAACCGTGTTCATTCCTCACAAAGCGCATGTTCGTCTTCTTTTCTTAGGTACTGCCTTTTGGCTTGGAGACTCCTTGTCTACGACGGCCCAGCAGCCATTCAAAAAGCAGTCAAGCTACATGCCAGTTGACCAGAGCGAGGCATTTGAATCAGTGGTTGGGAGAATGAAGTCAGAAAAGGTCATGATCGAGAAAGCGCACCAAGCACTTCTGAAAGAAAGGTATTACCTTGACGATCATGCTGGTAAGGACCTGAAAATGTCCCGTGGAAAGCCAATTCAGAATCAAGTGCGTGCAAGACTTCCTGATGGCATAACATGGGACAAGCTGAACACTCTCAGCCCGCAACAGATTCGCGATCAAAAGATTTTTCCTTTAGGCTTTTTACCGCTTCCGCACCCAAATCATCCGGAAGGTGGCATGCTCTTTCCAAAGTTCCATATCGAAGAGATCAAGAAACAAGAGGGACGCGATCTGACGCGATTCGACCTTGACTTTGATCTTCCCAATCATTTGCTCCCTGAGTTCCCTCCTCCGATTTTTTTGACGACACGACTCGACTTGGGAGACGTTTCTCAAGGGAACCTGGTGACCTCGGACAATTACTATGCGTTATTCAATGGTGTGTTGAACCCAAAGCAGTTAGAGGGGTTGCGACTGTTAGTAACACCATTCATGCAGCAGCAGTTCAACCAGACCGACGATCGACGGAGTGAACGACCAAGTCGTGGTGTTGCATGCTTTGACTGTCATGCTAACGGACACACAAATGCCTCAACGCATCTTGTTGGCGATATTCGACCGCAAGCGTTTCGTAACCGAATCGATACGCCTAGCCTCCGAGGCGTGAACATTCAGCGACTATTTGGATCGCAGCGAGCGTTGAAATCCGTTGAAGACTTTACGGAATTCGAACAACGTGCAGCGTACTTCGATGGCGATATCGTGATCGCGGCCAAAAAAGGGGTGAATACACTGGACCGCGCTAGCCAAGTACATCCGATGGCAGAGTTTCAGGCGCTACTCGACTTTCCTCCAGCACCGAAACTTAACGTGCTTGGCGAACTCGACCCTCGATTGGCGAGCGAATCCGAGATGCGAGGGCAGGCGCTGTTCAATGGTAAGGCCAAATGTGCTAGTTGTCATCCGGCGCCCTACTTTACTGATAATTCAATGCACAATTTGAAAGTCGAGCGGTTTTACCAACCCCACAGTATCAACGGAAGGATGGCAGCCATCGACGGACCTATCAAAACGTTTCCTTTACGCGGCATTAAGGAATCGCCTCCATATTTGCATGATGGACGTCTGCTCACGCTTGACGATACTATTGAGTTCTTTAATTTGGTTCTAGAATTAAAGCTGTCGTCTGCCGAAAAGAGCGACCTCGTTGCGTTTTTGAATGCGCTTTAACTGCAACGCTTCTCGCTGGTGTCATGAAAAGGTAAATGGTTGCTACGAAACAATGATCTGCAAGAAGGATTCCTTCTTGCGTTAGGGCTTGAAATAGCTGAAACCTTCCTGCTGTTTTTTGTTCACCTTTACAGCCCTAGACGAAACCGTTTTCACATGGGGAAGAAGTCTAGCTCGCGGAATCTGCTTCTCTTTCAGAGTGTTTTCGCATGCGATGAACCGCACTCCCTTACCGATCAACTCTTTAATTTTCTCAGTGTGTCTTGATTCACCTTCGACAACCAGCTTGATTCCGTCACCGTGGCAGACCACTTCAATTTCGGTGTTCGGCGCTTGCTTCAAAATGTTTGCGATATTGTTGAGCCCATGCCCCTGACGAACTGGACGGTTAGAGTTCACATGGACCAGCGCTTGTAACGCCCGATGCTCGTCACTTAACTTTTTCGGCTGAGACAGTGCGTTTGCTACCGCGCACCCCATCACCAGGATAATTCCCATCAATACGGATTGTCTTGTCATTTACATTTCTTGTTTCCTATAGATCGAAGCTCTGTTTCCCCTCGCATGAGTGCGATTCTCGTGCAATGATGCGAGATTCAAAGCAAAGATGGTCTGAACCCAACAGGTAACCGTTTCTCGGTAAGTTGAGATTTGCGCCGACAGCTGAATTGAGTCCCGTCAGTCGGGATGTTACCGAACGGCAAGGCGATCCACTGCGAAAAGTACAAGGGCCAAGAATGGAACCCAAAAGATCAAAAACGTTAGGAGCGGCAGGGCGACAACTTCGTGCAGCATCAACTTGCCTCGATCGCCCCATTTCATAATTGTCTTGTTCAAAAAAGATGACATCTCAGCGAACAAGTATGAACCGGCCATCAGGCCAATGATCCCAACAATTGCATCGTAGTTCCCTTGCCCTAAAGCAGCGGCACCCGTGCCAGGGCAATATCCAAGCAATGCGAATCCAACTCCGAAAAGCAGGCCACCCATAACGTTTGCAGCATATCGCGTCGGCTTAATATGCAATTTGACGAGCCCCATGGCATGCAACGTAAATATCCCGACTGTTCCCACCAGGATCGCAGTCATCATGACCTTGACCACTGTGAAATCCTTGAGCAGTAGGATGCCCATGAGAACGTTATATTTCGCAACGCCACCTTTTTGTAGAAGGAAGCCGAAGACAATTCCAAAGAACGCACCGAGCATCAACTGCTTGGCCGAAAACTCCTTTTTGGCAGGTGAGTCTTTCTCCGGTCCGCCTTTATCGATTGCTTCCGCTTTGGGCTCAGCCGGTAATTTGTTGGGTAATTCAGTTACAAGCGACATAGATTATCTCTCAAAAGTACTAGGTTCTATACTTGATACATCAATAGAGCCGTAACAATTCCACCGACAAAAAAACAGATCACCGCAATCCAAGATCCGACCGAGAGTTGAAGAGTACCGCTGATACCATGACCGCTTGTACAACCGCCGGCTAGGCGAGCTCCAAAGGCCATCAATACGCCGCCCACCAAAGCAGCCCCCAAGCGTAACCGAAGGCTATCTTCACCAAAGCGTTCTCCCCACATGGCTGGTATCCACTCACCCGTCCATTCGCCACCTTGCCAAGCAGCAAGAAAGGCTCCCACGACAGCTCCCGCGACCAGCATCATTTCCCAGTCCACCGCTGGTGAGTTGTCCTGGTAATACTTCAACGACGCAGTATGTTTAGGCGCAAACCATCTTCCGACCATTCCAGCAACACGTGCATAGCCGGTCGAAGCACCAATGGGCTTGTCTGAAAAATAGAAAGTGAACATTGACAAGACACCGATCAATGCGCCAACGAAGTATGGTGACCACGCTGGACCAGAGTACTCCAGCGCACTCGTTTCCATTTCCGGAATCAACGCGACGAGCGACGGAATCATCAACAGCCCGGATCCAATAAAGATAAGTGCCTTCATGCGACGCTCGCTTTCTTTGATTCCACAGGATATTTAGCGTTTTTCCAAGCTTGCCAACTACCCAGTACGTTCATGACATCAAAACCAAGCGGTTTCAGGATGCTCGTCCCTAAGCTGGCCCGATAGCCACTGTCGCAATACACGGCGATCGGAACACGTTTTTGTAAGATGTGTGATTTGTATCTAAGGTCAGGAAGAAAGATGTGAATCGCACCTGGGATATGGCCCTTTTCAAATTCTTCCTTCTTTTTTTC
>JANMNR010000575.1:0-6880 GCA_031368325.1 Pirellula sp. | reverse complement strand
GCTTGTGCCGAAAATGCCGTCGCACAGGCTGGAACTGCCGAAGCCGTCGCTGAAACTGACGACGAAGCGACGATGATGCGCGAGGTCAACGCGGTCGACGTCGGCTTAGTTTTGGATCCAATGCTCGCAACAGGCGGGTCCATTCGTGCAGCCGTCTTGGCGCTCAAGCGTTGGGGAGTGCCAGATATTCGCGTTTTGAGTGTTTTGGCTGCCAAACAAGGGGTTGAGCAGTTCCATCAAGATTTTCCGGAAGTTAAAGTTTTCGTAGCCGGAATCGATCCCGAATTGAATACGCACAAGTTCATCGTGCCTGGACTTGGCGATGCCGGAGACAGAATGTTCAACACTCAACGCGATTAGCTTCGGCCAATTTTCTGAGCATTGTTTTTTCCCCACTCTTCTACTATCGATAAACCCGAACAAAATCGACTTCGAGTTTCTGGGGAAAGACGGTGGATCGATCCGGATTCCCAACAAACCCACCCCCAACTGCGAGATTGATCACCAAATGAAACGGTTGATCAAATGGTGCGGGAAACTGTCCGCCAGAAGAATCCCATTCAGTCAGCTTCTGAATGGGCTCGTTATCGATGTACCAAACGATTTTGTCTTTTCGCCAATCGATACTGAATGTATGAAAATCGTTGCTGAAATCTATGCTTTGCGACTCAAAGATGCCCGTTTTGAAGCGGTTTTTTGGCCAGGGTTCGCCATAGTGAAGTGAGGCATAGATTTTGTTTGGTTCGTGCCCTTTGAATTCCATAATGTCAATCTCGCCGCTCGAGGCCCAACTTCCATACTTTTCGTCGCTTGGCAACATCCAAATTGCCGGCCAGATCCCCTGTCCTTTGGGAAGCTTTGCCCGGATATCGAGTTTTCCAAACAGCCAATCGCCACGTCGTTTGGTTCGTATTCGCGCGGAGGAGTATTCACGTTGCGTCCCCGCAATATCCGGTTTGTCTCTGCGCGCTTCTAGAATTAGTTTGCCTGCCTCAACTCGGACATTGGTTGCTTTGTCGGTGTACATTTGTAGCTCGTGATTGCCACCGCCAAATGCATTAACCTCGCATTCCCATTTGGAAAAGTCGAGTGAATTTCCGTCGAATTCGTCGCTCCAAATGGGCTCATCCGCTTTGCAAACCGAACCCAGCAAAATACAGCCCAACCAACTCATTACGCAAAACAGCGGAAAACGCATTTGTAGAACTTTTGCAGACGGATACGAGAATACCAAAACGTCGCCCAAAAGAGGCACGAACATTGTAGCATCTACTCATAACTGACGCATTCGCGAGCGTTTAGCTACGCTTGCAGGTCGAAATTCGCATACGCGCCGTCGTCGTGCGTTGGGAACGACGCTGAACTTGAATGTTCACGGCGTACCAGCATTTCCCATGTGTCTTTCTCAATCTCCAATATCTCCGTCACGCTTTCGAGCGTGTGGACATCTTGCGTTTGCCCCGAAACGATGAGCAATTTGATCAAGAAAACAAACAAATCAGACTGTTGTTTCGCCAACTCATGCTTAGGGTCCACAATCCCTTCAAGCAATTCTGAAAAAATGTCCTGAGTTAGAATCAACCACTGGACTGCTTCTTCGGCCCGATTCTGCAACCAGAGTTCCCGAATCGAAATCGTCAAACCATGCGCCTTTTGCAAAAGCAACCATCGCAGTTTAGCTGGCGAAGCAGATTCGACTTCTTGGCGAAGAAATGCGTCTGGGTCGATCATGAGTAAGCTTGTGTCTGGGGTTATAGAAACTTGTTCTCGTCTCCATCGGTTCCCACCCTAGCAATTCTGGCAAGAAAACACTCACTCCAGGTCTTTTGCCAAAGATCGAATCGTTCTAAACGTTAAAGTCGCACCGACTCGCCATGGGCTTCAACCTAAGCTATTCTTAAGGCGAGCGTCGAACGCACCGCGCAAGCTAGCGATTGCTCGCCGACACTACCGATCGCCTCTACGCTCCAATGTTTCCTTTTGAAAACTCTGTGGAGGGTTCCCATGCGAAAAATGAATTGTTTGATCTTACTTTGTTGCCTTTCCATGACCATGTCCGGCTGCAAACCGGAAGAAGAACGTGCTCGTGAGGACGCAGCAGCTGCTGCAGTTGTTCCTCCTCAAGAACCTCAAATGGAAGACCAGATTGCAAAAACCGGTGTCGGCGTCAAAGGCAATTCGCTAGACGAAATTCAGGGGAACGACCCAAGGATGCTTATGGCGGGCCCAGTCAAGGCTTACTTCAATACCCGCGAGAAAATCGTCTTCGATATCGCGCTGCCGAAAAGTGCTCAGCTATTCAACGCCCTCAATGGTCGAAACCCAAAAACCCATGAGGAGTACATGAAGGAAATTGTGGAAAGCGCACAAATCAAATTGCCGGAATTGCCCCAGGGAATGGTCTATCGATACCGCCCCGACGTGAACGAACTCTGGGTCGAAGCGGAAAAGAAAAACGAAACGGTGAAACCATAGTAGAACCATTGTCCTCAATTGTTCCCGGCCCTGTCGGCCTGCGTATGCAGCATTCATACTGACGGAAAGCCCATCCGACAAAAACACTTTGATTCACCGAAGCCAAAAAGATGCGTTTAAATCTGGCCACTCTTGCCTTCCTAGTCGCAATTGCCTGGAACCATGCAAGAGCTTACCCCGACGACGTCTGGCAGAACTTTGAAACCGGAACCCAAGCCAGCTTGCGAGGTCTTGCGGCCGTGAACGAGGAAGTCGCTTGGGCATGCGGCAGCAAAGCGACTATCGTCCAAACCGTCGATGGTGGAAAGAACTGGCTCCGACATACCATCCCCAACCTGGATGATGTCGAGATACGATCGATCCATGCATGGGATTCCGACAAAGCCATTGTTGCAACTGCAGGGCAACCAGCCTTGATCCTAAAGACCATCGATCGCGGTGCCACTTGGAAAATCACCCATGAGAACAAGTCACCCCAAGCGTTTTTTGACGGGATGAAATTCCACAAAGATAGATCAGGGTTTGCGTTTAGTGATCCCGTCGATGGCAGTCTGCTCATCGTCAAAACCAACGATGGAGGCGATTCCTGGCAAACGGTCGAGCCGTCAGCCATCCCAAGGATGGATAGCGGCGAAGCAGGATTTGCCGCCAGCAATTCCAGCCTGCATACGTTTGGCGGACAGCTCGCATGGATTGGGCTCGGCGGAGGCAGCGACGGTCCAAGCCGGATATTCCGAACGCGGGACGGCGGTGCCAAATGGTCGTCGCACACGGTTCCGCCCATCGCTCGAGGAACGTCTTCAGGCATATTCGCCATCGCCTTTGAAGATGAACACAAGGGCATCGCGGTTGGCGGTGACTACAACAAGCTGAACGTTGACAAGGACAATGTTGCTATCACGACGGATGGTGGATTGACTTGGCGAGCGCCACTCACAAGCCGCCCACGTGGATTTCGTTCAAGCATTATTCCGCTCCCCGCGTCATCCAAGAATGGGACAAGAATATGGCTGACCAGTGGACCAAGTGGATGCGATTGGAGCACCGACGGTCAAAAGTGGTCAGGCCTTTCGGACGTCGGCTTTCATGTTTTGGACGTTGCAATCGACGGTACTGTTTGGAGCGCAGGCTCAAACGGCAGGGTTTCCCGCTTGATCGCATCGTCGCTACCGATCAGCCAGTAATCGCAGCGGACCGTCCCTTGGCGAGGGAATACCTACGAGCTAATTTCGTTGGCATTCCCCATTGATAGAAGCACAGCAATTCGAACGCGATTCGAACGTTTGCGACGCACCGCCAAAATACGGCGTTACTCCCAGTCCAACGGCGATAACCAAATGTCTCGCAACTCGCGCCAAGGTCTGTCAATCAATACGGTCTTATCGCATTGAATCACTACCTGTTCGTGAGCGGCCACTTCGCCGAGCCGGAAGCAAGGTAGCCCTTGCATGGCAGATTCAAATTCCTGGACGAGGCCCACGGGCACTTCGCACAGCAAGCGACTGTTCGATTCAGAGAACAATGCAACCTCTCTGTCAACAAAGCTGGCTTGCCGCATACTCGTAATGTCAAGCGAAACGCCTAATTCGCCTGCAAACGCCATCTCGGCCACCGATACTGCTAATCCGCCTTCACTCAAATCATGGCACGAAGCAATCAGCTTTTTCTTGATTGCTTGATGAATCGCTTGATAGCTTCGCATTGCCAAAGCAGCGTCAACGGTTGGAACCGTACCACCTGATTTGTTCAAAGCCAGTGCAGCATACGAACCGGCCAATTCTTCGCGGGTAACACCGATCAGGTAAACCGCATTTCCAACACGTTTGAAGTCCATGGTTACCGCATCGCGACAGTCATCGATTTGCCCCATCGCACTGATCAGCAGCGAGCAAGGTATCGCGATGGTGTTCTTCGCGCCATTCGAATCAAACCATGAGAACTCGTTATTGAGACTGTCCTTGCCGCTGATAAAAGGCGTCTTCCATTGAATCGCTAAATCATGGCAAGCGATGGCTGCTCGGACCAGTGTTCCAAGCGTCTCAGGCCGCTCGGTATTTCCCCAACAAAAATTGTCAAGGATTGCCAACCGATTCGGGTCAGCCCCCACAGCCACAGCGTTTCGAACCGCTTCATCAATCGCCGACAAGGCCATGTGATACGGATCATAATCGCCTAAACGCGGGTTCATACCGCATGAAAGCACAAGCCCTCGATTGCTATTGAGCTTGGGACGGACAATGGCGGCATCGCTTGGTCCGTTGCACGACGGACCAACGAGCGGCTTAACCACGCTTCCTGCTTGGACCTCATGATCGTACTGGCGTATGATCCAGTGCTTGCTGGCCACCGTCGGGTTAGCCAAGATCTTTTCCAACGTTGATTCAATTGCCGTTCGATCGAGCGTTCCAAGTTGACAAGGCAATGTTGGTGCTGGCTGGTAAACGGCCTGACGAACTACCGGTGGCCTGCCCTGATGCAGGAACTCCATGCTCACACAACCCACCTCAACTCCGTAAAACATCAGCCTCAGAAGTCCCGTCGGGGTGAATTCACCGAGGATGGCCACCTCGACATCTTCGTCATTGCAAAGCTTCTTCAGTCGATCAATTTTGTTTGGCGGAACCGACATCACCATTCGCTCTTGGGCTTCACTAATCCAGATCTCGGTGTAACTGAGCCCTTCGTACTTAAGCGGTGCTTGATCAAGCCAAACCTCAGCTCCAATCGATTCCCCCATTTCGCCGACAGCGCTGCTAAAGCCACCGGCGCCGCAATCTGTAACTGCCGTATAAAGTCCTTGGTCGCGTGCTTGTAGCAACACATCCATCACCATCTTCTCGGTGATCGCGTTTCCGATTTGAACCGATCCACCCGAGATGTTCTCGCTCTCCTCGGTAAGCTCGACACTGCTAAACGTTGCACCGTGGATACCGTCGCGACCTGTTCTGCCACCAATTGCGACAATCAAATCGCCCGGCATCGCTTGCTTCTCGACTTTGTTGACTGGAATAATGCCAACGTTTCCGCAGTACACGAGCGGATTGCCAAGGTAACGATCGTCGAAGTATACCGCTCCATTAACCGTTGGGATCCCCATGCGATTCCCATAATCGCGAACACCCGACACAACTCCCTTCATGACTCGCCGTGGATGCAGAACCGCTGGCGGTAAGTCGTTAGGATTGAAATTCGGTGAAGCGAAACAGAAAACGTCGGTACTGCAGATCGGTTTCGCACCAAGTCCCGTGCCAAGCGGATCGCGAATCACGCCACCTAATCCCGTATTCGCGCCACCGTAAGGTTCGATTGCGGATGGATGGTTGTGCGTCTCCACTTTGAACACAACGTGATCTTCGTCGTCGAATTTCACGACACCTGCGTTGTCCTTGAAAACGCTAACGCACCAATCGTCTTTACCCAAACTCGCTCGGATCTGAACCGTGGCAGCAAAGATCGTTTCCTTAAGCATGCTCTTGAAATGGCGAGTGCCGTTCTCGTCGCGGTACTCGATTTTCCCTCCAAGTGTTTTGTGGCTACAGTGTTCACTCCAGGTTTGCGCGATGGTCTCCAGTTCGATATCGGTTGGATCTCGACCCTGCTCACGGAAATGCTCCTGCACCGTTTCCATCTCAGCGATCGAAAGGTACAACTGCCCTTCCTTGCTCAGCTGCATTAGCGAATTGCTGTCGAGATCTCGGATCGGAACGGTCGTTAGTTTGAATTGATACGGGGCACCAACTGCAAGTTGGTCCAGATTCAATGGGCCCACTACGACTTGCTCAATGGAGTCGTTTGCCAACACTTTTTGGCAAATACGCTGTACGACCGATTTGTCGACAGCCGCAACTCCCTCGCTCGAACGTATCCAGTACTTTCGAAAAGTCCGGACTTCGTCGACGTCGTACTTGAGATCGCGAAGCATCTTGAGCGTGCTTTGCGCGACCGGGTCCATCACCCCCGGCTTGAGCATGGCATAGACGAGCGTCGACGGCGCCCCGCTAGAAGCCCCGCCAATCGGTTGGTTTAGCGAAGCGTCTCCGACTGCACTTTCGACGCATCGCTGAGCAATCGGGTCAGACAAAAGCTCGACCCCTATTTTCTTAACCTGTTCCTGCGTGAGCCGACCCTGGAGAAGAAAACCGGCAGCGGCTTGAATCTTTAAGTCGTTTGCAATCCCAAGTTCACGCGTCGATTGGAGCGCCGAATGTCCGAGAGAATCCGGTTGCCCATCAGCCGGATGAATGTCTACTTGCCACAGCCTCACGTGTTGCTTTTCCCGCTTTGAGTAGTTGTTCGATACGGTCGAAATCGGATTTCTCCAGAGCATCGACCCAAGATGCGCAAATTGTGGCAAAGTTCTTCATTGCTTGTAAGGCAGGCGCATGGTTTTCTTCCAAGATCTGCC
>JANMNR010000571.1:0-6048 GCA_031368325.1 Pirellula sp. | reverse complement strand
TGCGCTCGTTCGAAAACAGATTTTGATCCCTTGCTAGCCAGACACCAATCTACTCCTAAGAGCATCACGCTAACCAAACAAGCGGATATCACAGAACCGGTTTCAAACAAAATTGCATTGTCCATCCACTCTCAAAACTATCCTCGCGGCGAACCGCTCAAACAACCCTAAGCTGATGAACTTTAAGATGCCATCTACCAATCCAACCATTTTGTCAAAGATCAATTTCCGAAACCGTTTCAGTCGCCTGAGCGACTTCCCCGGTCACGGGAGCGAGAATCATCCAGATTTCGGATCCGACCGCAAGGCCTTTTCCAAACTAAATTCTGATCTAATTCTCAAGTGGAGGTGAAGGGACTTGAACCCATGACATCTTGCTTGCAAAGCAAGCGCTCTCCCAACTGAGCTACACCCCCAAAGTTGCGTTCGCTTGTTTCCAAACGTTCACCACTCAAATAAAACCTACCACACTCAGTTTGTTTGAAAAGTCGAAATTCCCCGACTTCCCAAATCCACTGTTGCCCAAATGCGCGAGCCTGGACTCGAACCGGGGACCTCGTCGTTATCAGCGACGCGCTCTAACCAACTGAGCTACACGCGCAAGTTTGGATCGCCTTTACGGGCCATCCAAATTTGGAGTGGAAATCCTAACGCAAGGTTCGGCTCTGTCAACGCTTATTCTTCACCCGCACCAAACGTTTTCGATCAGCGGGGACCGTTGGTATCGGACACATTCCCCCCCAACTTTAGTGGATTCTGTCCTTTTTCGTCGACTCAAATACCAACAAAACTGCGTTTTCTGCAAACCTACGAGTCCGCTAGGGGCTTTTTCTTTTCGGTGATCACCTTGGATTTCGACGCCATTTCGGCATTCATCTCAATGTAGTTCTTCCATTCGTCCGGCACATTGTCCTCGTGAAAAATGGCCTCGACCGGACACTCCGCAACGCAAGCTTCGCAATCGATACACTCCTCAGGGTGAATGTAAAGCATCTTTTCGCCCTCGTAAAAGCATTCCACCGGGCAAACCACGACACAATCCGTATATCGACAGCCAACGCAAGGTTGGGTAACTATGTGGGCCATGGCTGAAAAACCTTTCTACAGATGGCTAAATTTCAAAGGACATTCTGATTTCGATAAACTATTGACAGAAACTCGAGAATTCCAAGGGAGGCCTACAATCCCCCTTAAAACACCCAAACCGCCATGGTGGCATGTTAGGCCTCCATGTTTGGAGTGTCAAGCAACCCGAATCTGCTTGCTGTCGACTCCCGTAGCACCTAATATTGAATGATTCCCGGTGGCTTCTAATTTACTTCCCGCTATACCCCAAACAAGCAACGCAAAGTGGCTCTCTCCAATCTTGATCGAGAATTACTCCGCGATTGCTTGGCAAAAGCGCCCGACGCTTGGGGGAATCTGGCTGACCGCTTCTTGGGCTTGGTCATTCACATCGTCAATCATTGCTCCTCTGCCAAAGGTGTTCATCTGCCTGCCGAATTGCGAGATGATTTAGTAGCAGACGTGTACGTCTCTTGGATCGACAAAGATTTTGCTATCCTGCGACGCTTTCGAGGCCAAAGCTCTCTAGCAACCTACTTGGCAGTTGTTTCTCGCCGGGTCGTGATGCGACGTCTTTCGCAATTGCGACTCCCGCAGTCCCAGCAATCGATCGAAAGCCTTAAAATCGACCCCGCAGTCCAAGAAGCAAATAGTTACACCCGAGACGAAATCGATCAACTGAACGCCTCTATCGACAACCTCTCGCAGAATGAAGCTCAAGCCGTCCGAATGTTCCATCTCGAAGGCAAGTCCTATTCCGAAATTGGCACCCATATCGGCATGTCCGAAAACAGCGTCGGCCCATTCTTGTCGAGAGCTAGGGAAAAGCTCCGTCGCTCCGTTTGAACCCATTTCCCACAACCTGACACGTCATCGACCAATTTCCCAGCGACACTCGCTGAAATCTGTTCTGTCGGGATTCGAATAATGCATGCTAGCAAACCGTGGCTGCTTTTCGATCAACACAAAGATTATCGATCGAAAACCGCTCTTTGCCTTTTCGATTGACCAATGGTGTCAATTCGTTCGGCGATAGTAATTGCATGAGATCAACAACGTCTCAAAGCCAAGCAAATTTGCAAAATCGAAATCGTTTTCTCGAAATGAGAACCTCTTGTCAAAACCCATCAGGCCAGCCAAGAGTTTTTGAATCAGATTGAACGCAAGAGAATTTAATTGCAAATTTCTAGACTATTTCGGCAACCAATTCGCACCTTTCAACGAACAACTTTAATGTATTCCGAGACTTCCCGAAAATTGTTGCTGTTTTGCGAACCATTGGAACGTTGTTAGCACTCAGTGTTGTACCGAACCTCAATTGACAGAACGTCATTGCCCAGTCATTGCTATCAAACATCAAGGAAGAACCAAATTATGCTAGTACTAAGTCGAAAAGAAGGCGAACGGATTTCAATAGGTGACAATATCACCCTTATTGTCTCCAAGGTAAGTGGAAATCGGGTTACGATTGGAATTGAGGCACCACGCGACGTCAAAGTTGTTCGAGGGGAACTTCAATTGCAAGCCGTCACTGAAATCGAAATCGATACAACCTTGAGTGTCGTGGAGAATCGGCCACGTGCGACTCTGCGTGATTTTGCAGCTTCCGTTCTGCCACTTCAACGTCAAGTCGGCTAAGCAGTGGCAAATCGCGACTTCGAATAGGCAAGAATTCGAACTTCTGACTTTCATAGGAAAGACTTTGCAGCTAGATTCGTTCTAGGTGAAAGGATCTAGCCCATTATGCTGAGTCGACTGCGCAACTCGCTTGCGAATTACAGGCGTTACTTCACGCCAAAGACGCGAACAAAGCGATCGCTTCAATTCGAACGACTAGACAGCCGCATCGCATTGACCGCCGAGGGGCAATCGTTTGCGATAAACCAAGTCATGGATACCTCCGCACTAGGTGGAACCATTAGCGGGTCGGTGGTTTGGGGCGACGGAACATCCACTTTAGCGAGCGTCAGCCCATCCTCATCACCTGGCCCACTGTCGATCCGACTCGATTACTCGATGGACTCGTCCGGATTCTTTAGTAGCCAAGAACGCAGGAATACCCTTCAATTTGCTGCTAATTCCATCGTCGCCAAATTCTCGGATCAACTCACTGCAATCCAACCCGCTGGTTCCGACGTATGGACCGCAAAGTTTCTAAATCCATCGACGGGCGCCCAAGACACACGAACGAATTTGGTCATCCCGGCAAATGAAATCTTGATCTTTGCAGGTGCTCGCGCGTTGGGAGCTGGTGAGCTCGGGCGTGGCGAAAAGGGTGGCTTCAACGTTTCATCAACGAGCCAAACATTCGTTGATGCGGTCCAGGCGCGCGGACAAACAGGTGCGCTTTCGGCGGTGCAAACGGATTTTGGCCCGTGGGGGGGCACGATTTCCTTTTCGTCCACCGCGACATGGCATTTCGGACTAACAACAGACGGCTTGGATTCCAATGAATTTGATTTCGTTTCGGTTGCGTCCCATGAACTGTTGCACGCGCTCGGATTTGGTCTAGCAAACAGTTGGAACGCCAAAGTCTCGGGCGGATTCACAGGCGCTCATTCAGTGGCGGTCTCAGGAAAGTCCCCCGTCCCGTTGAATGATGCGAGCCACTGGGCAATTGGCACAACGAGCAATGGCCAAATCGCTGCAATGACACCCGAAACAACCAATGGTCAACGCAAACTTCCAACACGTCTGGATTTTGCTGGTATGCAGGATATCGGCTGGCAGTTTATTCCTCAGCAAGTTCAATTCAACGCTTCGCACACATATGGAGATAACGGTTCCTTTCCTGCTAGCCTGATATTGAATGGTTCCGTGATCGGAACCCTTCGAGTTCCCATCAATATTGATATTACGAACGTTTCACCGACCTTAGCGGCGCAACCGAATGTTAACGTAGTACAGGGTCAACTCCTTACCCTGGCGAGAATAGGACAGTTCACTGACCCAGGTTTTGGCGTCCCTCAAGCTTCTCCGCCTCGCAGCGAATCCTTTGCCTATTCGATCAATTGGGGGGACGGAGGTCCCTCGGATACAGGCAACGCAACAATCGAGGCACTCGGCTCCACAGGGGTGAATACACGCGGTTTCTTCGGTGCAAGTCACGTCTTTTCTCAAATGGGAAACTTCACCGTTACCACGGTGTTATCGGACGATGATGGCGGAACAAGCCAACAGCAATTTACTGTGACAGTGGGCCTACCTCCTAGTCTTGAAATCTCCGTTGACAAAAATAGCGTTGCCGAAGACGCCGGTGCAAACGCTGCCTTGGTTACCGTGAGACGCATTGGATTTGATACTTCCGTCGCTCTTTCGGTATCCTTAAGCAGCAGCGACACCACCGAAATGCAGCTTCCAAGCACAATTAGCATTCCGGTAGGCCAGTCTTCGATCACCGTTCCAGCCCAAGCGATCGACGATGGATTGCTTGACGGCACTGTTCGAGTCACCCTGTCCGCGTCGGCTGGAGCTATTACTTCCAACACGGTAGCCGTGGATGTACTCGATCGAGAGAAGATCCTGGTCTCCCTCAGCCGATCGTCTCTGCCCGAAAATGCGGGCACAGGAGCAGCCACGCTGACTGTTTCGCGTTCAAACACAAACGTCCAGCAAAGCATCACCGTTCAACTATCAAGCAGCGACACGAGCGAAGCACGACTCCCAGCCACGGTTGTCATTCCAATCGGTTCGACCAGTGTCAATGTCGGAGTCGACGCAATCGATGACGCATTGTTTGATGGCGCCCAAGTCGTAGTCCTCGGCGCCAGTTCGGATGGTTACGAATCCGCGACGATACAGATTACCGTTACTGACCATCAACCACTGTCGCTCGCGTTGCAAGCCAACGAAGTGAACGAGGAAGATGCCGTGACTCGCACGACCCAAGCTGAGATTTCAGTTCGCTCGCCAGCGCCAGCGGGCGGCCTGACGCTCCAACTCACCGTCAGCGAGCCGAGCCAACTAACCTTGCCCGCAACCGTTCAAATCCTGGCTGGGGCCACGAGTGTTGTATTTCAAGTGAGCGCTTTTGATGACTTTGCTCCCCAGGGGAGGCGAACCGTTCGGATCTCAGCAACCGGCAATGGCGTGATCGCAACGGGAGCGGACATCACGATCACGGATAACGACCCAGCCTATTGGACAAATCCATCCTCCATCTTCGATGTCAACAACAACAATGATATTGATCCTTTGGATGTGCTCGTCATCATCAATGAAATCAACCGCTCCGGAACTCGATCGCTCAATCCCAACTTCGACCTGGGCCTGCCTTTCGTCGACGTCAATCGCAACGGTCAAATCGATCCACTCGACGTCCTAATCGTAATCAACGAAATCAATCGCCGGTAGCAACTGGTGCGAGCCCGGATGCAACATCCGCTAGACTTTGGTAAAACATCGTGGAATTATCGAAGCCTTCATCTCTACTGAGCCTCCACGCATGTCTGCCGCCACGAACGAAGTCAAGTATCTCCTTTTCGATGTAGAAAGCGTGGCAGATGGCGAAGCGATCGCAAAAACACGTTACCCCACTCGCAATTTTAGCGCCAAACAAGCGATTGAATCATTTCGGCAAGACCTGATCATCGAAAGTGGTCGCGACTTTATCCCATACACCTACCATACGCCGATTGCGGTGGTTGCAGCAAAGATCCGCGAGGACTTTAGCCTCATGGAGATTGTTTCTCTGGACGAACCACACTTTCGTCCCGCGGTGATCACTCGCTATTTTTGGATGGGATGGGAACGGTACGCTCGCCCCACTTTGGTCACCTTTAACGGTCGCTCCTTTGATGTGCCATTGATGGAGCTGTCAGCCTTTCGATACGGAATTAGCGTTCCAACCTGGTTCAATATCCATGACAAATCGTATGAACAATACCGTAACCGCTACAACGTGCATTCGCATTTTGATCTGCATGAAATCTTGACCAACTTCGGCAGTAGCTGGTTTCGCGGAGGCTTGAATCTAGCAGCCAG
>JANMNR010000557.1:0-2284 GCA_031368325.1 Pirellula sp. | reverse complement strand
CCATCTTGCGGCATCGCCGTCGGTTGCATGCTGATTCTCACCAATGCCCGGAATCTCGGTACGTGTAGGTCCATGTGTTGCCTGCGTTGTCGGCTCAGGTCAAAATGTTTTCATATAAGTCGTGGGTGATTGTCGTAATTCAAGTAATCGTTGGGTTGACTTGATTCCGCTCCGAATGGGGCAACACATCCTAGCCCAGGGCCGAGGGAGAGGCGGCGCGTCACGGAACGTCGTCCTGGGTTTCTCGGCGTGAGCGTTCCTAAACCGACTCAAAAAACGTGCGACCTCGCCATAGCCAATACGTTAACATTGGATCGGCTTGGTTCTTGGTCGTAAACGGTTCGCAAGTCACTCGCTCATCTTCGGCCACGAGTGCGATGCGAATTTCATCGTTGATCATCACTCTCGCCAGAATGCCGAAGTGTTCGAAGAAGATCACGCAGAGCAACGTCTCAATCAGCTCAACGTTTTCCGGGAACGTCTCCAGCATTCGGTTCATTCGCTCTTGGATACGAGCGTCGAGTGAGTTGGGCGCAACCTCATACGCATCGGGGTGATCGATATCCCAGCCGACGAAAATCGCATAGGTATCGTCGAGTGAAATGTCCGCCAGATCTTGCGAAAAGGAATGGCACATCGGACCTGAGAAACCGACGTTGCTGTAGATCGCATCCTGCATGTCGTATTCAAATCGAAACAGGAAACACTCCTGCGGTTGCTCGAATCCCGGCCAGCTAAGCGTTCGTTGGTCCAGCAATTCCATGCGGCTCGGCGAAATGCCCATCTGTTCGTTCTGCGCCAGCCAGTTTGCCAACCTCGACTCCGCCAACGCTGCGGCCGTCGTCCAGCGTTCGTCGATTCGGTCTTCGATGCCTAACTCTTCGGCATAGGCGACCGCACGTTGACGGCTCGAAAAATCGGCCGCCAGTTCGATTAGCAGATCCTGACCTTTCTTGTCTCCGAGCTTTGCCATGGCAAAAGCCGCTTCGGTTCGAATGCGGCGATGGCTCAGTTTGGACGCCTGAGTCAGTTTGCCCATCGCATCCTGGTTTCCGATAAGTCCAAACGTATCGCATAACGAAACGCACAATGAGACCGAATCGAAGAGGATCTTCTGGATGGCGGCCACCGAACTACCGAACTGGGCTGGGTTCTCCTCGAGCATCCCAAGCTGGTTAACAAGGCCCCCCATCATTCGGAGCAAAGTTGGCAAATCCCCACTTGCGGGGTGCTCCGCCAAGGAACGGCTTCGCACTGAATAGTTTGCTACATCCAGGGCAGGTGACAAAACCGCCGGCGAGGTGCTTTGAAGCAGTTTTGGGAAAACGTCTTCGACCTGCCAAGTTTTAGACTGCATCAGCGGTGCCAAAGACAATGAGACATCGGCCCAATCCACTGGCGGCTTCGTCAGCAACAAGTCGACTCCCAGTTGAATCGCCGTCGAGTGCCCACTCGCAAAAAGAACCTGCAGCAGGCTCCCTTCGCAGCGATGCAGTCCCCAGCCATGAACCTTGCTATAGAGCTCTGCCACATGCTGCACAAGGACCAGACGCTGCAGCTGGTCCATGTCGGAATAGGTCTTTTTTGGTGCGATTGCTTGACGAAAATTGCGAACCAAGCAGGTCAGAAACTGCTCCAGCCTCGCTCGATTCCGGGTGGCCCCGTCGATTTGTTCCCGCACCGAGGCGGCGTTTTCGCTGAGCCAGTTGGCACTCAGGATCGACCAAATAGGGTCGTCCGGCTCCTCCCATTGGTCGATCAAATTCCGAATTGGGCCATGGGTTTCATCGAAACCTGCTTCGAGAATGGCTTCGGAGAGGTCGGCCCAAGCGTAGGCGGCGTCGGGGAGGTCAAAAGGAATGGTGTCCATGAAACAAATAAGTGCGTTGGGGTATTTTGAACTAATCAGGTAGCAAACTGTACCGTAGAATGCTCGTTTAATCGAGTAACGAAAGAGATGGCCACGGCTTGCACTTGGCCTGAACACCATCCATCGACCGGACCATGGAAACTAAGACGCCAGAAACATTCGACGACTTGAAACTCTCCGCCATCACGCAGCGGGCAATCAAGCGACTCGGGTACGAAAAACCCAGCCCAATTCAAGCAAAAGTCATCCCGTGGGCTTTGCAAGGCTACGATGTGATCGGCCAGGCCAGGACGGGAACCGGAAAAACCGCTTCCTTTGCCATCCCAATTCTTGAACAACTCGATCCACTTCGAACCTCGCGTTACCCCCAAGCCCTGGTCCTGGTCCCAACCCGCGAACTTGCCGCTCAAGTCC
>JANMNR010000539.1:0-4413 GCA_031368325.1 Pirellula sp. | reverse complement strand
ATTCGCCGACGCATCATGGACGCCCGTGGAAAGTTCCATCCACAAATCGTTATCGAAGACGCGGATGGAAAAGCTCTCGACGTTCACTACTTGCCTGATAAAGCGGTTATCACTTGCAACGAAGGCAAGCTGGTCAATGCTGGTACCGAATTGGCGGAAATGCCTCGCGAAGCGACCGGCGTACGAGACATCACCGGAGGTTTGCCTCGAGTAACGGAAATCTTCGAAGCTAGAAAGCCAAAAGACCCGGCGGTCGTGGCAGAGCTCGACGGAATCGTTGAAATCTCGAAGGACCGCAAACGAGGCAAGCGGTCGATTGTGGTTCGCAGCGAAAGCGGCGAGGAAATGGAACACTTGGTGCCACCAGGCAAGCGGTTCATGGTCACTTCGGGTGATACCGTGAAAGCAGGCCAGGCATTGGTTGAGGGGCCGCTCGTTCCGCACGACATTTTGCGAGTCAGCGGAGAAGAGGCTGTTCAACAGTACCTGGTGCACGAAGTTCAACAAGTCTATCGGCTTCAACGCGTGGAAATCAGCGACAAACATATTGAAATCATTATCGCACGCATGTTGCGTAAGATTAAGATTACGAACGCGGGTGATACGAACTTGCTGTCTGGTTTGGTGATGGACCGTTTCGAATTCAAGCGGCACAACGATCATCTTGCCAAGTGCTTAAAGATTTCGGATCCAGGTGATACCGAATTCGCACTCGGTGCGATTGTTCCAAAGGAAGCGTTTGAAACCTCCAATGCACAATGCGAAGCGTTGGGTGGCAAGGCTGCGAAAGGCAAGAAGCCCAAGCCAGCACACGGCGAAGTCCAGTTGCTCGGTATTACAAAGGCAGCTGTACAAAGCAATAGCTTCATCTCGGCTGCAAGCTTCCAGGAAACCACCAAGGTACTCACTGAAGCGGCTCTTGCCGGCAAGGTGGACAGACTGGTCGGACTAAAAGAAAACGTAATTCTTGGTCACTTGATTCCTGCCGGTACCGGTTTCCGTGTCTTCCAAGACTCGGAAGTCAGCTAACGCAAGGAAGCTCTGGAGGACTTAGTGAATCGTGGTACAGCAGCAGCGGAACAGAGTTTTCCATTGCTCGCAGATGCGCCACGTCCTCAGTCTGGCGCAGAGAGCGCACCACCGCCGGCTGTGTCCGACGCGGAAGTTAACGAGGAATAACGTACTGCAGCACTTGACCAGCCTCTTGCTGCTTTATTTACCGATCGAGGCATCTAGCCTCGATCGCAACCGCCAATGTAACGTCCGTTGCAAATCGACCGTTGAATTTATCTTGGTGGATGGGTGGGTGCGTGGCAAGATTACCGCTGCACGGATTGACCATTAGCATTCAAACGACAAGTCGCTGTCGTGGTAGTCCGTGTCCATACCCAGCCTTGATTGAAGTTTGGAGAATTCTCTCGCAAGTACATCAGTACTACTGTGAACATGCTCTGCCTCGGTGATGAATCGAATCTGCTCGTCAGGGTAAACATCATGTTTGATTAGAATGCGTTCGAACGACTCCAATGGCGAACCATAGCAGATCAACAACTTATGTTCATCGAATTGAATTTCTTGTTGTTTGCGAGGATTGAGGACCGCTACACCGGTACAACCGTCATTCAGAAGCATTTCCTCGAAATCGTACAGAACGCTCTTGAGCACGGGGACATCAATGTGTTCACGGTAGAGATCTTCGTGTTCGTCTGAATCTCCGCTGTGGCTGGTTTCTAGAACCAAGTCGACCTCATTACCGAGGCAATCGATGAGATCCATAAACAATTCAAAGAGCCGTTCGCGGGACGCTGCGGCCATGATTACAGGCACGACCGCGTTCGTCTTGGGATCTGTGTAAGAGTCATGCCGAAACCCCTGGCGTGGCACGACCTGCAAGTCGTAGGATGGTCGAATGGCGTCCGTTAAGTCGAACGTTCCATAGCGGAAAACGCCCATGTGGGCTTCTAAATCGTCACCTTCCAGTGTTCTGAAGCTGGACGTCGGATTAGAGCGTGGACTCGCCTCGGGAGTTGGGGCGGTCTTGTTGGATTGAAATTTGGGAGCGTTGCCCATAGGAATCGCGGCGGCTTTTTCTAGGGTAGTGGGGATGTGAAATCGAACGAGAAAAAATCGTCCCCCCGTCTTGAGGAACAACCAAGATTAGGTCACCTCTGAAACGTGCCGCGTTATTTCAAGTTTTTTCTTAATGTTTTTCCACCAGTACAATCCCTACAAACCGAATAGTCTCAGTGTTGAGGATCGAGGTTTTCGAAAAATGGATTACCATGATGGCAAGTACACCGGCCCTCACTCACCCCAGTTTCCTAATGACAACTCGACTTTTTCATTTCGTTCTCGTCGTCGCGATCCCTGCTTTTGCTTGTTTGGCAGGCTGCACCCCGCCGAGTCCAGCGGAAAAAGCTGCGGCAACAGACAACGTTCTGCGCGAAATTGGGGTCGCTTCTCCGACGGTGCAACCAACAGAAACAACCAACCGTTCTATCCTCGAGAACGCCGCCAAGTCATCGAATTCCGATATTGACGAAGTCGTTCCAACTCCCGACGCGAAAGTACCGGTTTCAGGGAGTTCGACTGGATCCAAGGCAATCAAAGCCACAACAACGGTGGATGCGATTAAAAAACCGTGGATAAACGCGTCACAGTTGCCTCGAGAGTACTGGGAAGTGCAATACACCGGAAACACAGCAGCTGGTTTATTGCACAGAACCTGTACCACTTCAACAACCCTTGGCTCTGAGTACGTTCGTAACGAGGCTGAAAGACGGGTTTTAGTTTCCTTAAATGGAGTTCTTGTCGAACAGCGAGTAAAAATCATGACTATCGAACGCACCAATGGCGAGGTTGTCGCAATCGAATGCACGCTTGAAATTGGAGCAAACAAGCAAACATATAAGGGCAACGTTAGCCAGGGACAACTTAAAATTTCCGGTACCGATAATAATCAGCCATTTAATGTCACTTTGGATTTTCCTGCCGAGTATCGAGGACCGTTCGCGGTGGAGCAATCGATGCTTCGAAGACCGATGGTAGCCAAGGAAACAAGAAAGCTTAAGTACTTGGATCCAATTCTTAAAAAGGTAGTAGATGGTCGGTTGGAAGCAAGCGATTTCATCGTAACACCAACCTTGGTGGGTGGTATCCGAGAGCTACTTGAGGTGCGGAACTTGGCGGCCGATGGCGACAACAGTTCTCAATCTCTACTATGGGTCGACCAGACGGGAGAGGCGTTCAAGTCATTCATTCAAGCCAACGACATACTCGCGTTTCGAACAGACCCGATAGAAGCAAGGTTGATTGCATCGGGCTTCGACCTACGCGCAATGCAAACATCTTTGATTCCGCTTGGTGGTCCGGTGGAGCGTCTGACAAATCATTCCGCCGATGTCACTTCGCTCCGCTATCGCTTTTCCCATCGCATGGACGAGCCATACCGCATATTTACAGACCGCGTTGGGCAACGTATCAAGTCGATGGACCCGAGAACCGTTGAGGTGACCGTTTATCAGAATGGTCGTGACCTCGATGCAGAGTTGGAAAATGGTTTTGCAGCCAAGGTCGAGTCAGCAGCCCTTGCTGCTTCGCCGTTCATTCCGGTCAACTTGCCTCAGATCGAAAGGTTAGCACGCGGACTCGTTGCGGCCGACAAATCCCTTTCGCCCGAAAAAGCTTCAAACAGCGAAAAGGCTTATGCATGTCAACGTGAGATTCAAAAACGAATTTCATTAAACGAATTCGACAAGAAAATTGGCACCGTAGTCAACTCGATCGCGACCAAGCAAGCAAATTGTGTTGAACACGCATGCCTGCTTGCATCGGTTTGTCGTTCACTCGGGATCCCAACGAGGATTGCCTTGGGCGTCAAGTACAATCGCGTTACGGAAATGCCAGCGATGAAGTTTCATGCTTGGATTGAAATCCGAGATGGTGCGCGCTGGGTCCCAATCGATTCGAGCGACGATGCATATCCGACCTCGATAGATCGAATCAAAATCCGAGAATCGTACTTCGACAACGAGAATCCCTACATCGAGATTTTGAGTGTTTATCGGTTACTTCCTGACCTCGAGATCCAAGTCCTGCCGTAATGGGCTTCAGCTGAGTGCGGACGAAACAGTGCAGCAATTGCAAATTAGATACGTTTGGTCATGGCAAACGCGCGTGGCGATTTTCGGTGCCCTGATTGCGATGGGTTTTGCGATCCGTGTCTTGGCAGCCTTCATTTGGCAGAGCGCCATCGAGGGTGAATCCCAGTTTCGATTCGGTGACAGCGATACGTATTGGGTGATTGCAAAAAAAATCGGAAAGGGCCTTCCGTATGAATATGGCAGCCCTGACTCAAAAGTATTTCGTGCTCCTCTCTATCCACTTTTCTTGTCGCCTTGGACTTGGCTCGAC
>JANMNR010000519.1:0-1739 GCA_031368325.1 Pirellula sp. | reverse complement strand
ACGGTTAGAAGCTGCAAAGGAGATGGCGACCTGGCTCATGGATCGATTGCCAGTTGGGAGCCAAATCGCCATCGTGAACAACGACATCGGCGTCCGACTCAATCAGGATCGCGTGTCCGCGAACAGACAGCTTGACCGGACGATCGTGGAGGGCAAGTCGACGAACTTAGTTCAGCGCATCAGCGCGTCGGTCGATGTTCTCCGAAAAAGCGAGTTGGAGCGCCGCGAGATTTACGTGCTCACCGATCTGTCCCTAACTGGTTGGCGCGACGCAGAGTCCTCGGATCTTCCGACCAAACTGGCTAGAAACGAGGAAGGCAAAGGGGTTGTCGGCGAAAACATCCTGGTGCAGTTAATCGACGTCAGTATACCGATTGCCGAGGTCCGCAATTGGTCGCTGAGTAACTTAAAGCTCAGCCAACAGTCGACAACACCAGGTGCCCAAGTCACCATCAGTGGAGAGGTGCAGTCCACCAAAGGGAGTGGCGATTCACCGCCACTGACCATCGAGCTTTTTTCTGAAACTGTCGACCGTTCTACCCAAGATCGCGACGGCAAGATCGTGGTGCCTGCGGCTCGGCGCGTTAATACGCAATTGGTTGCAGTGAAGGATGGCGGCTCGATTCCCATTCAAATGACCCTTTCGGACTTGGCCGAGGGAACGAACCACGCGGAACTTAGGCTTTCCTTTCCGGATCCTCTTGAGTGCGACAATGTCGTTTACTTGTCCATCGATGCGAGAACGCAGGGACAAACCTTGGTTATATGCGAAGACAAAAGAGATGCGCTCAAAGTGGGGTTCGGTATCGACCCGCCGTCAGATGAGGCACCGGTCCTCAAGGAGCAGCTCAATGGCGATCAAGCTTCAGCCCCGTCGGCCATGTACAAACTTGGTACATCCGTGGACTTGGACGGGATCGATCTGACTCGTTTTTCGAGTATTGTGCTCTACAATCCCGGCATCATTTCAGCAAAGTCCGTAGATGAACTTGAACGCTGGGTTGAGCAAGGCGGTGGCCTCATGATTGTCCTTGCGTCGAGTTTTGATTCCTCCGAATCGTTGATGAGTAGCCCGTTATCGAGACTGCTGCCCGGAAAGGCGAAAGGGATCTCCAGCCATTCGTATAAGGATCGTGTTAGCATGGCGCCCGTTACCAACAATCATCCGATTTGGAGCATCTTTGACATGCAGATCAAAGAAGTTCCCTGGACCAGATACTTGATTTTTCGACACTGGAACATTGAGGACTTGGCTGATGGTTCGTTGGTGTTGATGCGTTTTACGGGGAGTGAGTTACCAGCTGTGGTGGAGCAGGCTCGAAAGCAAGGGCGAATCGTCACGTTCACGCTTCCGATTCTCGAACTCGATAGCAACGACACTTCGGACAAGAAATGGAGTCAGTTGCTTGACGATTGCGACGGTTTCGTTTTATTTCAGGGTGCGGTTCGATATTTGGCGGCATGGAATAAACAACAGCTAAACTATTATGTCGACGAACCGGTAGTTCTCGAAAACAACGTGAGCCAGTTCCCGCAGATTTATAAGATGTTCAGCCCGCAAGGGGAAGAAACACGCGTTGAGTCATCTGAGGAATCGCTCGTCTATACATTTACCCGGTTCCCTGGTCAGTATCGACTCAAAGGCAATCGGCCTCAAGGGCCCGTAGTTCGCGGCTTTAGTGTCAACGTCGATCGCAAGGACGTTTCGTTGGAACGCGTTCAGCCCGCCATGCTCGATC
>JANMNR010000486.1:0-7078 GCA_031368325.1 Pirellula sp. | reverse complement strand
TGGGACACGCATTGCCAAGATGTTGCAGGACTCGCAACATGAACATGGGTTCATCCAGAGCTCCGAAATCCAACGCATTTCCGATCAAGTGGGTGAGCCAGTCCGTGTCATCCAAGACGTGATCAGCTTCTTTCCGCACTTTCGCAAGACGCCACCACCCAAGTGCCATGTGTATGTTTGCCGCGATATGAGTTGCCGATTGCGAGGCTCCGTCGCGATGTCGGAACAACTCAGGCAACTGCAAGCAGAAGTCGGCGATAAGGCACTCGAAATCACGGAGGCCTCCTGCCTGGGACGTTGCGATCGAGCGCCGGCGGTACTCGTCAACGAAGATCTGTTCGTTAGTCGATCCTCTGACGAGATGACCAGTATTGTCGCATCGACGTTACAAGGTGAAGAGCCTGAGGCGGACAGGGATATGGATACCGCCACGGTCTCGCTTGCTAAGGCGCAGATCGACTTCTACAAACAAACCGGCAAACCACTTTATGCGGCCATAAAAAACTACCTGCTGGATCCCAATCCGGACCGTGTGATCCAAGCGCTTCGAACCGCGGGCCTGCAAGGCATGGGTGGTGCGGGAGCTCCTGCCTCGGAAAAATGGAACGAGACGCGAAACGCACCTGGAGAGGTGAAGTACGTGGTTTGCAACGCGGACGAAAGCGAGCCGGGCACCTTCAAAGATCGCGATATCCTGCTGGCATCTCCGCATCTTGTCATCGAGGGAATGATTGTCGCTGGGTTGGTGACTGGTGCAAAACGCGGGTACATCTATATTCGACACGAGTACTTCGAGCAGGTAAGCAGACTCAATGAAGCGATCGACGAGGCGGTCGGTCTCGGCGCTTGTGGGCAAAACATCTATGGGAGTGGCCGGGACTTTCGTCTCGAAGTTTTCGTAAGCCCAGGTGGCTATGTTTGCGGCGAGCAAACAGCGCTGATCGAGGCCCTTGAGGGCAAACGTTCCGAACCACGCAATCGTCCACCCGAGCTTCAAACCAACGGCCTCTACAATCAACCGACCATTCTCAACAATGTCGAAACGTTTGCCTGGGTGCCCGCCATCTTGCTTTACGAACCAGCACCGAGTGGAGCGACATCGGATCCAACAGCCAAGCCGCAAGAAAAGATCGATTCATCCGGCATTTGGTACAAGAATGCTGGCCGAAATCGAATGAAAGGGAAACGGTTCTTCTCCATCAGCGGTGACTTGAATCGACCAGGTGCTTACGAGGTGCCATGTGGCATCACCTTGGGAGAATTGATCGACGACTTTGCTGGTGGAATGAAGGATGGGTGTGCCCTACAAGCCGTCGCACTCAGCGGACCGTCGGGCGGTTTCTTGCCCGCTTGGTTGCCCAAGGGCTCCATACGTTCGCCCAAAAAGACCGACAAGGAAGGCAACGAAACGGAGGAACTGAAGTTTCCTAACTTGGTTGGCGATTTGATCGACGTGCGCCATTTGCCCTTGGACCTCAATGCGGGCCGCGAGATAGGGTTCATGCTCGGGGCTGGACTGGTCGTCTATGGCGAGCACGCAGACATGCTCGACCAAGCGATCGCATGCAGTCGCTTCTACCAACGTGAATCGTGCGGCAAATGTGTTCCGTGCAGACTCGGATCAAGAAAGATGGTCGACATCGCTGAGTCCTTGCTCAATGCCAAACTCACCAGCGATGCAGTCGAGCTGGAGAACACGGTCAAGGTCCTGAGTCGCATTATGGAAACCACCAGCATTTGCGGCTTGGGACAAGTTGCAAGCAACCCGCTCAAAAGTTACCTGCGTTTCTTTTGGCGCAAACCCAACACGCGTTCGTAAAAAAGTGTAGCACGGCACTCCGTGCCGTTCGTTAGTACCTGAGCACAACATCCCTGCTGTTTTTGAATACCACAACTAGGCTTATACGATGGCCAATGAACAAGAAATTCTCGAATCCACCCAGTACATAACCGCAAGCGAAGAAGCCCTCTTTGCACGCGATGTGGATGGCCAGTTGATTCGTTTTACGGATGCAACGCTCAAGGACTTGGATGAAGACATCAAACTATCGATTGATGGACAAGCGTTGGTAGTCAAGAAAGCGGTCCCGCTTCGGAATTCGCAAGGAACCATTGTTGCCAACGAGCTAGGTGAGCTGATTCCTAGGCCGACTACGATCTATGATGCCGTTTCTCAACTGTACGTGAACAAAGTTGGCGATGTCAATCCCGTGCCTGTCTTGTGCCATCGCGAGCATCTCAATCCAGTTGGTGTCTGCCGCGTATGCTTAGTGGAGATTGTGGAGACAAAAAAAAGCGGGCGAGTCAGCAAGAGCTTGGTCTCGTCCTGCACCTATCAGGTCAAGGATGGTATGGTTATATCCACCCTCGCCAGCAAAGAGAATCCAACCGCTGTCGATACGATCAAGAGCTCGGTCGGAGTCATTCTAGAACTGTTGGCCTCCGAACACCTAACATCCGAGGAGTCCTCGGAGCTGGTACATGGGCAACCAACGAAAGGCCCGAATGAATTGAAGCGACTGGTCGCTCAGTTTGCCAAAGACCCTAAAGTTTCCAGGTACGCCCCAAGTCATCTCGCTGGCAATCGAACCAAAGATCTCTCCTCGGAGATCATCTCCGTTAATCATGACGCGTGCATCATGTGCCAACGATGCACGCGGGCATGCAATGACATCAAGCAAAACGACGTGATGGCTCGCAACGGAAAAGGCTACGATACACGTATTGCTTTTGACAACGATTTGCCGATGCTGGATAGTTCGTGTGTGTCGTGCGGGGAATGCGTTATCTCATGCCCAACCGACGCTTTGACGTTTCGCCCCGAAGTCGTTGCAAAGCAAGTTGAAAAGCTACAGAAGAGCACCCGCCGAGACTCTGGCAAGACTCAGATTTTGACCGCCGAAGAGATGCTCGAAATCCCTATTTTCGCAGGGATCCCATACAAGTTTCTACAGTTCAACGGGGCTGCCTGCGTTCGAAAGATTCTGCAACCAGGTGAGGTTCTTTGTACGCGTGGTGAGTATGGCTCGACCGCTTTCCTGATTCAAAACGGCAAATTTGAAATTCAGTTGAACAAGGGATCGACTCAGCGAGGTGTTGCCAAGGACTCAGGCCAGGGGCTCTTTGGTTTTTTGCGGAGCACTCTAGGGTCCGCCACGCCGCAAGCAGTGCCGAGCTTAGCAACGGGCGCGGACACCAAGTCTGCTTCAGACGGTGGGGCAAAACTCTACCGTGGCGTAGAGGACGTGATCCTCGGAGAAATGGCTTGCCTGAATCGATACCCAAGAACGGCCACTGTCGTTGCCGTGGAGGAGTCCGAAGTCATCGAAATAGGCAGCAACGTGTTGTACATGTTGCAACGGAACGCCAGTAGTCGCAAGATGTTGAACGAAGCCTACCGGCGACATGCGTTGAATTCCGACCTGGAACGTCTCCCTATTTTCAAGGACCTTTCGGTTGAGGGGCGTAAAGAAGCGGCACGCATCATCTCGGAAGACGTCGACCTCATGAGCGTGGAACCGGGGCGTCCGATATTCAAACAAGGGGATTCCAACGATGACTTCTTTTTGGTTCGGCTTGGTTATGTCAAAGTTAGCCGTAAACATGGAACACGCGAACATGTGGTCAACTATGTAGGGCCAGGCAACTTGGACGCAGCAGCAGGTTCGTTTGGTGAGATCGCGGCGCTCTCCTCAATCTATCAAGTGGAATTGGCGTCGGACATGCAACGTCTCGGATACCAAGCAGGCATTCGAACGTCGACTTGCAGCGCGCTAGACCACGTTGAGTTAGTCCGAATAAAGAGCTCGCAACTAAAAAAGATTGCCGACGCCAATCCCGAATTCAAAAAGCGACTGGTGGACCGTGCTCGGTTTTTGCTCGAAAAAGACTTTGAACGCGAAAGCGAGTTGAGCACTGGCAAGTCTAACTTTGTCGGCCAGGGATTGTACAACGCTCAAAGCTTGCTGGTGTTGGATCTCGAGTCGTGCACCCGTTGCGATGAGTGCACCAAAGCGTGTGCCGACTCGCATGGTGGCGAATCTCGCTTGGTACGCGAAGGTTTGCGGTTTGAAAATTTCCTGGTCGCTACGAGTTGTCGTTCCTGTACCGATCCGTATTGCCTAGTTGGCTGCCCGGTCAACTCTATTTTCCGTGAGGGATCTAAAGAGATTGTCATCGAGGACCACTGCATTGGTTGTGGACTATGCGCAAGCAATTGCCCGTACGGCAATATTACGATGTACGGCAAGGAAGATGGTTTCCGAATTGAGAACAAAGTACAGATCCCGATCATTCGACAAAAGGCGACGACTTGCGATCAGTGCAAAAGCATCGGTGGCACGCCGCGTTGCGTGTATTCCTGTCCGCACGACGCCGCGTACCGTATGTCCGGCGAGCAATTGAAAGACACTGTTCTAGCTAAAAACAAAAATGTTTAACCCGAGCATTGGCGGATCTCATCCATGCGGCGGCAGATCGCGATTCTTGACCTAATTGTCTCTGAGTCATTGTGGCGTTTGGAGAGCGGTGTTTGGCGTTCGGGTCAATCAACGCTTCGGATGCGTTAAACGAGCCTATAGGTCAGCGATCAGGCAGCGTCAGTCGGCATGGACGCAAACCGTTTTCGTGGTTCCACCGGCGGTTCCATTTGTGCAACTCAAGGGACCAATCCGAACCATCACGAAAATGTGCCACCAACAAAATCATTGGTCAGGGTGGGCTGAGATTCCCCTAGAGGTGAGAAAAGGTACCCCCGGCAGGGATCGAACCTGCGACAGGTTGATTAGAAATCAACTACTCTATCCAACTGAGTTACGAGGGCAAATGTAATAGGCTATTGTAACGACATACTCAACTTTAATCCAGCTTCCTTTGCATTTTGGATTTCCATACGAATCGTCGGCTTCTCCGACGATACCGTTGCCGTTTCGCTGCAGAGACTCCAAACGAGACCAATTACGCCACCAATACCAACAAAGTAATTCTGTCTAGGAATTACTGGGTCCCCAGCTTTCTACTTAGCCAAGCTTTCGCATAGGTCCATCGCCTTTCCGCTGTGCTCTCGCTGATCACCTTCAGCTCGGCAATCTGCTCCATTTGCAAACCGCCAAAGAAGAGGAGCTTTACAATCTCCGCCAACTCCGCATCCTCCGCATCAAGCTCAATCAATGCGTCGTTGATGTCGAGAATCTCGTCTGCCAGTGGAGCAGAGCGAGCTTGCTCGTCGTTCAGAATTTCACGACGTTTTTCGCCACCTCGCTTGAGACTGCTCTTGGCCCGCGCGGACTCGATCAATATTCTCCGCATCGCCTCCGCCGCCGCTCCAAAGAAATGCGATCGATTCTCCCATGTGCATTCACTCGTTCCCAACAATCGCATAAACGCTTTATGCACGAGCACGGACGGTTGCAACGTATGACCGCTTGACTCTCTAGCTTGTATCAGCCAATCGGCTAGCTCGATTCGATTTGAGTCGATTAAAAAGGTGTTGCCGCCTGGGTATTTTGAGATCCTGGTTGAAGAGCTTCGACCGGAATTTGGCAGCTCCGATCCTTTTGTCGCAGTTGCATTACGTGATCATGCCTCGTCGCTCAGCGATGAAGCGACGCCGGAATCGCTGGTCCTGTCCGAGAACCACCTGCGCGAAGCCATTTCGATTCTCGAATCGCACCCTGACGAGAAGCTTGAACGAGTGAAAGCAATGATCGATCTCGGCAATTTCCTAAAGCGACAAGGCAAGTCCCTACAGCAGATGCAATACTCGGTGAAGCAACAAAAAGCATTGAACGTGAAGCTGCAAGCGAAAGGGAGTAATTCGGAGAATGGAACGCCTTGCGACTTGAGCTTCAAAAATCGCGATCGGAACCTCAATCCAGCGGCGAATCCCGAAAGCTTACGCTGAGGAGGTTTCGGATTTTCGTTACGATGACGTCCATGACAGACCATCGAAGTCTTGAGCTACACTCGCATCGAAGCGCTTTTGAGTGGGTTGCCGCGTGAACCTAGTGCTTTGTCCAACTTAAAAATGGGGTTGAGTTGAACGTGTACGGCGGACTTCTAGTCCGTCGATTCCAACCGTTTGTCAACGGACTGGAGTCCGTCGTACCCGAAAACCTAATCTGGACAAAGCGCGACCCATCAGTAACGAGTCCACGCAGATGAAACTCGGTGGCGATCAGCGAGGAGTGGCGAGTTGTTTCCTAGCTTGGTGGCGATCAGCAACAAGTGCCTTTGGCTTCTGGCCGGGATCAAGTGGACTCCGTGGTTATCCTGGGCTACATTGAAGCTCCCCTGATTGCCTCGTCCTTCTGGTTGTCCCTCCCTATCAGTCCCTCCGCAGCAAGGTGCGTTGTGCCTATCGCCATTTCACCCTATTCATTCGAGCCTCGTCTTGCTGCCGCACGGCGTCAATTTCTAGGAAGCTTGGGAATGGGCTTGGGTTTGGTTGCGATGCATTCGCTGGATGCAAAACAATTGAACGCCGACGAGAATAAGAAACGGGCGCGATCGATCGATCCCTTGAACCCGTTTGCGGCCCGAACGCCGGACTTTGCTCCTCGGGCCAAATCGGTCATCTTTCTGTTCATGGTGGGTGGTCCCTCGCAAATCGATACGTTCGATTACAAACCGGTCCTGCAGAGCCTCGATGGCAAGCCGGTTCCTGATTCGATTCGCAAGGCGGTCGAAGCAACCCGACATGCCAATGTCTTCCATGGTTGCAAGAAAGAGCTAATGGCTAGCCCCTATGCTTTCGCTCAACACGGCCAGTCGGGAACATGGGTCAGCCAGTTGTTTCCGGAAATGGCCAAGCATGTGGACGACATCGCTTTGATCTATTCTATGCAAGCGGATTCCAACAACCATGCACCCGCCAGTTACCAAATGCACACCGGAGACGTGCGGAGTGGCAAAGCGAGCTTGGGATCATGGGTGACTTATGGCTTAGGAACCGAAAACACCGACTTGCCGGGCTACGTCGTGCTCTTTGATGCCGGGCCTTTGGGTGGCAATGCAAACTACAACAACGGGTTCCTGCCCCCGGCGTTTCAGCCCACTCGATTGCGGGATCGCGGTCTAC
>JANMNR010000477.1:0-31760 GCA_031368325.1 Pirellula sp. | reverse complement strand
GCGAGGACACCTGGAGTTGATTGCGAGTCGTAACGCTCTTTTGCCTCAAATGGATCTCCTTACGCAATATAGAATTCGGGGGTTTGGGCATGACCTATGGGGTTCAGACAAGTCGCAATTTGACAACGCGATTGCAAGCATGACGTCTGGAAACTTTCAAGAATGGCAGTTTGGAGTCGAAATGAACTTGCCGGTTGGCCTTCGGCGTGCATACAACAATGTGCGGAATGCACAATTGAAACTCGCTCGCGATCAAGATCTATTGGATCAAAAACAACGTCGCGTGATCCACGATGTCAGTAATGCTTATGCATCGGTCATTCGCGCATTCGAAGTCGCAAACGTCGCCATGAACCAAAGAATGGCCTCGCACGAACAACTGGCGATTCTCAAGAATCTCGAAGAGAACAAGAGCCGAGTCAATACAAATGAGATGCTCGATGCCCAAAACAGAGTTAGTCAAGCTGATGCCGGTTACTATGATGCGATCGTGCGCTATATGATCGCTTTGAAAAACATCCACTTTGAAAAAGGGACTTTGCTCGAATATAACAATATTGCTTTCGTGGACCGAGTCCGACCAACACGTCCAGTCGTTATGCCCTCAGGGATGTCGGAAATGCCTATGACCGATTACTCCCTCAGTACACCAACAAGGCCAACCAGGCCACCGAAGGCTTTGGACGTACCACCTCAACCCTTGTCGAGCGAAGAGTTCATCAAATCACTGCCAGCAGGCGAAACACTCCCTTCCAACGTTCCGTTGAGCAAGTAGAATTGGTCGAAAGCATCGCCGATTCATTCAAGCAAGGTTACCTTTCATGGAATACAAGATTCAGTTTGGATCGCTTAATTCAAAGTCCCAGCAAACGAAGCCGGGTAAGGTTTTCCGCATCGCTGTACTCGGGGACTTCTCGGGAAAAGGAAACTTGGGACGGGTCGAAGTTGGGGATGCACTTGCAGCAAGAAAACCCCTGCGAGTTGACCATGAAAACATCGATTCACTCCTTTCTCGATTAAATGTCTGCCTAAAATTGCCCGCTGGAGCGAGCGGTGCAATAATCGATGTGCCGATCAAGTGTATGGATGACTTCCATCCCGATCAACTCTACAGCAACGTACCTCTTTTCGAAAAACTAGTAAGCCTACGTCAACGACTTCAGGACCCAGCGACCTTCCCCAAGGCGGCAGCAGCAGTACAAACTCTAGCCGGTGCCCCGGTTCAGATTCCTTCCCCCGCAGTCACACGAACCTCCACCTCCAATTCAATCCCTCGCGGCCGGATCGAGAGCTTTTCGGATTTGATTCAACTCGAATCGCGAACCCATGAAACACCCGAGTTAAAAACTCTTCTAAGAGACGTTGTTCAGCAACATGTCGTCTCAGAAATGCACGGTCAAACCGAGTTGATCGCCGCGGTGGATGAATCCCTTTCGGATCTAATGCGACGCATCCTGCATCATCCTGATTTTCAAGCGATGGAGGCTCTCTGGCGTTCGCTGGATCTACTGATCCATCGACTCGAAATCGATCATGAACTTGAGGTCGTCCTCTATGATATCAATGCGGCAGAATTCGCCGCCGATCTTGCTTCCTCGCCTTCGCTGGAGGAGACCGGGTTATATCGTTGGCTCGTTGAATCGCCATCGTTGGACGCGTCGCAGGGGCCATTGTCATTGTTTATTGCCAATTTTGTGTTCGAACACATCCCACCACATGCAGAGCTCCTGGCACGAGTAGCCAAAATCGCTGCTTCTGCAACAGCGCCTTTTATCGCATCCGTAGATTGCTCGTTCCTGAAAAAAGTCACACCAGAGGAAGTTCATCCGCTGGTCAAGCAGTCATGGCAAGCCCTTCGTGAACTACCGGAGTCGGTTTACCTGGGCCTCTTAACTCCTCGTTTCATGCTTCGCTGGCCATACGGGAAAAAAACAGAACCAATCGATTCATTCAAGCTGGAGGAGTTTACCCAAAAGAGTGGTCTTTCGGGGATGCTGTGGGGCAACTCCGCTTTCCTGGCGGGCCTCGTTCTTGGGCAGAATTTCCGAGACAACGGACTCGCCGGCATGCAGCTTGGCTCCATCCTTTCCGTTGACGACATTCCTTTCTATTACTTCAACGATGAACATGGCGATCAAGTAGCATTGCCATGCACAGAAAGGCTGGTCAACGTCCGAACTGCCCAACAAGTCACGGCACAAGGGTTGATTCCCGTGCTGTCGATACAGGGACGGTCCGAAGTACGATTGGGCGGTATGCACTCTGTCATCGGCGCCCCGCTTGCGGGTCCTTGGGCGCCAGTTACGATTCAGTCTAGTTCAGAGCTCGCTCCAATTCAAACGTCTGTTAGCACCCCTGAGCCGGTGGTTGTTGAGCCCAAATCGAATGACGTTGAACCGGAAACCGAAGCAAAGCAAGCGGCTGAATCCGACGATTTAGACTCTCTGCTTGCGTCGCTCGACGATTCGTCTGGTTCCAGCGATGAAAGTGACTCGGGAATGGACGCAGATCTGGCGGCACTCCTCGCTGATCTTTAGCTCCACTGGATTGGCAAGCGGCAGCCTTTAGCCGTTGGCTTAACTGGCTTTTCCTATCCAGCCGTCTTCACCATTAGTTGAAGCCCGTGTGACGAATTGAAGGCGTTCGCCGAGCGAGCCAAATCTAGGTTCACCGAGGATAATCTTCCATTTGTGCATTCACTAGCGCTGTGGTACGGTAGGGAGAGGAGAAGGGGCATGTGCTTACGCTTCTTCGCGTCTATTCCGTGAATTCAATTCGCTCGCTGTTTAAGGCCAGAGAGGTTATCGCGATGAACGTGGATTCAAACTCAACGGAACATTCCAAAAGTCCATCGCTTTTGGAAGCCGAGCACGACCTGCGAAATTTATGTGCGTCGATGCAAAGTGCGGTTGATGTGATTAGATTGGATACCGGCATATCGAATGACTCTATCAGTATGCTTGCGGTCTTGGAACGCCAACTTCATCGTTTGATACGGACACAGATTGATCGATCAAGCGATACTGCCGTTTGCAACAACGCGATGGCTACGACCGAAACCACGTCCTTCCCTTCCGTAACGAGTGGCCCCATCCCTCGACGTCATGAGGTCTTGATCGTCGAGGATTCTCGCATGGTGTCCTACACACTTCAAATGATGCTCGAGAAGCTTGGTCAGAGCGTGCGATCGACCTCAAATGGAGCTTCCGCAATCGAAGCCATCTGCGAGAAGTTTCCCGAAATCGTCTTCTCGGACATTGGGATGGCAGCCATGGATGGATTTGAACTGGCTAAGAATATTCGCGCGTTGCCTCGGGGTCGCGAAGTACGCCTCATTGCATTGACAGGATCGAGTGCACCGGACGCAGTTGGTAAGTCACTGGAAGCCGGTTTCGACGAACACTTAGTGAAGCCAATTGCTTACGCAACGCTTTTCGGAGTGCTAACACGATTAAGCTCCGGTCAAAAAGTTGAGCCTTGTTCGCAATCCGAAGATTAAATTCAAGAGGCTTGTTGGAACTCAGGAATCGACTTTTCTTTGAGTTGGTGGCGCTTGCTGAGCCTACAGGTTGATCGGCTAACGTTTCAGGCACGTAATAGCGGGTGAATGGGGTTTTTTGAGAAGTGAGAAGCGTCACCTCGCCGCCCCATGCTCAATGGACGCCAGGGCTACTGGTCGTATTGTCAACGAGCATTCGTATCGCTTTTTCTTGTTCCTCCAGCGTTTTGTTTGCGGCTTTCTCGACCTGGATTTTGGCTTGCGATTGGAAGAGCCATGCCACTTGCACATCAACAGTCATTTCAAGAGAAACAGCGATGTTTGTACCTAAACCATCCCTTTCGGCTTGGAGCGTCGTTCCGTATCTTTTTAGATCACCTGACGCCCGATCTGAGGTCGTCACGATACGGATGATCTCAGGCTGAATGCGACACTCTTGAGTCAAAAACAGCTCCTTCGCATTGATTTGTGGATCGTTCAACTGCACTGTTAGGTGCTTGGTAGCCGTCACGTTGGCTTTGGATTTGCCGCGAAGAAAATTTCGGATGGGTCGCGAATCGTTCTTTAGGTCGATGTCAACGTTTTCGGTTGTCTCATCAAGGAGATTCATTCCGCCATGATTTAGAATCGACTCTGTCGCCTTGGTGCGGACCAGAATCTGTCGAAAAGTATCCATATTTACATCTAAATGGAAAGCTCGTTCGGTCTTGACGGACGCCGAGAAATTGGAACTGGAGAAGCCAAAAAAGGCTCCAGCGCCACCAATACAAGCTAGTCCCATCCACCAAGCAATTCCGATAGAGGCGTTTCTTTTAGTGTTAAGCATTTTCTTGTTGACAACTATTTAATAGGTTGATGACTTTTTCGCATGAAACAGAGTTGGGTAGTTTTTATTTTGCGAGTACGAAACGCATGCCAAATTCAAAAATCGATCTGCTTGCCAATAATGCTCAAAAACTTCGTGGGCTATCGAAATGGTTTGACCTGTGAATGCTCGGGGTTCTGTGTCGCATTTTGAACAGCCTTGAACAAGATCACGGACGCGACTAAACCCAAAACAAGATAGGCTAGGCCACCAATTGAGTAAGACGCAATAAGACCTAGCCAAAGGAACATCATCGAAGAAAAAGTTGTCCAAATCATGATCGCTCTCTAATGTTAGGTATGTATTTATCGCGGAGACTATCTCTCGTCGTTTCCTGTACCCAATAAGGCTTTGGTTTTGTCTTGAACGTCATTTGCATCTTGCCGCATCTTGCTCTTATCCACCTGGAAGTGGACGTCTATTTTTTCGCTCAAGTGTTCCTTGGACGTCGTCATGCTAAACCAGCCGCGGAAAAATCCGACACAAACGGCGAGAACAATCAAGACGAGAAGGAAGGAGAAAAATCGACTCATGGAGTTTTGCCTTTGTTAAAGGAATTTATCTGCGGGCTACTACAAACCGATTGGGAGCCGGTTGGTCAAAACAAGAATGAGCAGGATCAGCAATAGCAACCCCATTCCTCCGCTTGGGTAGTAACCCCAATTCCGACTGTGAGGCCATGTAGGCACGCTACCAACTAACATCAGTATTAAAAGCACAAGTAAAACGGTACCTAACATGGTCGTTATCTCTTTCGAATTAAATGGATCACGGATTAGTGTTTGCTGACGGTTCGACTTGTGTCGTCCCCCCAAAAGTTATCCAGCTTAGGCGGGGCTTGCCGAGTGCAACAAATCGTTCAATGCAAAAGGCGTACCGTAAAACGCGGTCACGCTAGAACTTGCGTTGTAGAGCTCGTCAAAAAGTTGAACACATGAAATGCATGCACCCCGCGGATGCACTCAAACCAAATTGAAAGAAAGCAAATCAACTCGGCTGGTCGATTGGCGATCAATTGGCGATCCATTCGACTGCCGGCTGCTTTAGGGCGACGGGCCACTTGCTAAGCGTTCCGATGGGAAAGCAGCGCTCCTGTCGAGCTTGGCTTTGGTTCGGCAGGGGCTGATCAGTTCCCGCATAGGCAAAACGGCCACTCGCCAAACAGGGTGAAAGCCACTCGCTTGCGATGAACCGGCAAGTCGGTATGGCGATTGCTATGAAATAGGGACGAACAAATTCTCGGTATCCAAATGTAGGATTTTCGCATGTGGCATTGGATTGCGTTTCTAGTTTTTATCGCCGCAATGATGGCTGTCGATTTGGGGGTTTTCAACAGGAGACCTCACGTCATCGGCATGAAGGAGGCTCTCACATGGTTTGCAGTTTGGATTGGGCTTGCACTGCTTTTTAATATTGGACTCGTTTTCTTTCATGAACGTGGCGTCGAGGCGGGACTGGAGTTCCTGACTGGTTTTCTCGTTGAGAAGTCCTTGAGCATCGACAATGTATTTGTCTTTATCCTCATCTTTAATTACTTCCAAGTGCCGCCCGTTTATCAGCATAAAGTACTCTCGCTCGGGATCGTCGGTGCCATTGCGCTTAGGCTGATATTTATTCTCGGGGGCCTGGCACTTCTACATCAGTTTCACTGGGTTCTGTACGTCTTTGGGGCGTTCCTCATTGGAACAGGACTGATGATGATCTTTCGAAAGGAGGCACCCTACGATCCCCAAAAGAATTGGGTCGTTGGCACCGTGCGGCGTTACGTTCGTGTGACCGACAACTACGAATCAAACCACTTTTGGATCTTCAAAGATGGCAAGGTATGGGCGACTCCATTGATGCTTGCGCTTCTTGCTATTGAGTCGTCGGATATCATTTTTGCTGCCGACTCAATCCCAGCGATCTTCGCGATCACAACGGATCCATTCATCGTGTTCACGTCCAATTTGTTTGCGATGCTGGGGTTGCGAGCCCTCTACTTCGCAGTACAAGACTTTATGAAGAGATTCCATTTGCTCCATTATGGTTTTGCAGCGATTGTCATGATCCTAGGAATCAAAATGTTGCTGAGCGACTTTTTTCAGCTTCCGATTTCGGTATCGCTCGTGCTAATTGTCTTTATTTTGATGGTCTCTGTGATCGCCTCCATTTTGCGACCAAGAAAGGCTGACCTCAAGCAAGTATTCGAGCGAACAGAACAGCTTGGGCTTATCCCATTTCGCCGGCTATTGCTGATTGAAAACATCGTCGACTTGGGGGATCGCGAGGTTAAGGGATCTATGAGAATGAAGTCCGAAGTAATAACAATTCGGCTGGATTTACCTTGGTCTGAAAACCTAGAAATAATTAGACGAAACCAATTCTCACGGTATCCTGTCGTTGAGAACGACAACGGCAAACCTATCGGTTTTGTACACGTCAAAGATATTCCATTTGGTGAGTCTGAAGCATCCATATCGCCAGATCGTCTGCGCACACTCGCGAGGACTTGCGTTGAGTTTCAACAAGATTTACCTTTGGAAGAGGCGTTAGATGTCTTTCAGCAGCGACATGATCGATTAGCGTTAGTCATGGACGAGACGCATTGGGTTGGTATTCTAACCTTCGAAAACGTCGTTCAAGAAATTATTGGAAACATGGGAGATGAGTTTGATCATGCACGTGGCGGCACGTTTGTATCGCTGGTTGATACGTTGGTTTTGAATGGTATCATCCTTGGACTGCAGGCAAAAACTCTGGACGAAGCGGTCGAAAAGTTCATAGCTTCTATCCCCTGCGACGATCTACCCACGGACCATGAGGCGATTGCCAAGGCGGTGCTTCAACGCAAACGATTCGTCCCCATTTACGTCGGTAATGGTCTGGCTATCCCTCATGGACGCATGCCAGGACTCAAGAACCCGATCCTCGCCTTCGCGCGATGCGACGAAGGAATCCCAATCGATGGAACCAATGATCGCGCGGACCTTTTCTTTCTGCTCTTGACCCCTACGGGATCGGTTCGGCTACAAGCGCGCCTGCTGGCCAATATCAACGCCCTTTTCAAGAGCCAGTACGTTTCCGAACGCCTACGCAAAGCACAAACACCTGAGGCGGTGATCGAAGCAATCAATGCGGGCCAACAGGTGGCATTGGATTAAGAACTTCTGGCAACTTGGAATGCAAGTGTCCTTCCAACATGCTCTCGCGAGCTGATTGTATCAGCGTAAATCACACCCCCGCCGCCAGTGAACGCTTTTTCGGAACACGACAACCGTCGCTTAGGCGAGCGGCAGATGAATTCATACCGTACGACGGACTTCCAAGTCCGCCGAAACACACGACGGACAAGGATGTCCGTCGTACAGCAGGTAAATCTATATCTGCCGCTCGCCTTAATGGACAACGAGATCACTGCCCTTTCCTTCATAAGCCGCATATTATCCATTTTTTTTCAGAACAAGGTTGATCTGGCCCAAGACTTGCGGGTAGCTACAAATGAGCAGTGGGAAATGCACTGCAAGGAGTCAGATTACATTAAGGAAAATAGAAGGAAGATAGCATGAAAATCAAGTCGTTAGTTTCAATGGTAGCTCGGGCCGAAAACGCAAAAGATCGACGATTGGCTATTCGAAAATCTTGGTCCGTCGCGGAAAGGGAAGAGCGTCGTCAAGTTGCTATAGAATCGCAGCTCTTACTGGCGTCGCTAATACAATTGGACAAAGTTAAGCCGAATCGAAGCCAAGAAGTTTACGAATTAGTAGCCTGCTAATTCGGTATCGTGATAGCTCGGTCAAGCTGAATTCCAAAATGCGCTATTCGATCGCGAACTTTACCACGCGTAATGCCCAATATCTCAGCTGCCTTGGATTGATTTCCGTTCGTATTACTTAGCGTTTTCGCGAAAAGATAACGCTCAACCTCTTCCATCGTCTCGTTGTAAAGATTGGCTGTTCCGTCGGCAAGTCGACCATCAATGAAACAGCCAATATCAGGCCAAACCATGCATGTATCGTAAACGCGAAGGCTTGGGTTATTGATTTCTGGCGGGTTATTTTTTGTTGTGAGCAATTCCGTAGGTTCGGTTCCGTGCGATGCGCTGGAGGCATTTCCTTCTCTGTGTTCAAAAACGATGGTCGGTAGGCACTCATAAGATAGAACCGTACCGGTAGTATGAAGCATTGCGTGTCGAATCACCGATTGCAATTGGCGAATATTACCTGGCCAGTCGTATTGAATGAGTGCGTCCAATGCAGCTGGGGAAAGCCCCTCTAGGGCCATCCTGCCCATCTCCCTCCGTTCTCGCTTTAGGAAATATTCGAGCAATTGCGGTATATCTTCGCGTCGATCGCGTAACGGGGGCAATTCGATCGTATATCCGTTCAGTCGGTAAAGCAGATCCTCTCGGAATGCTCCCTTCTTAACCATCTCTTCAAGATTGCGATTGGTGGCCGCGATGACCCGAACATCGGTTGCGATTTCCTCATTTGCCCCAACACGTTGGAAACGCTGGTCTTGGATGAGTCTCAATACCTTTCCTTGAATTAGAAGGGACATGTCTCCTATTTCATCAAGGAAAATGGTACCTCCATTGCACTGTTCGAACTTTCCTTTTCGTCGCTGATCGGCACCTGTGAATGCGCCTTTTTCGTGTCCAAACAGTTCACTTTCGAGCAGCTGATCTGGAATTGCCGCACAATTCACCGCTATGTAGGGCTTATCATTTCTTTCGCTATGTTGGAGGATTGCTCGGGCTACCAACTCCTTGCCACACCCGCTTTCTCCACGAATGAGTACTGTCACGTTGGAGCCCGAAACGCGTCCGATTGACTTAAACACATCGAGCATTGGAGGACTTCGACCGATGAACTGATCACCTTTGGCACCGTCACCGTTCAATGGCATAACAACAGGCTGCTCCATCAATCGCCGAGCAGCAATAGCGCTCACCGTCATCTTGCGGAGTTGATCTAGGTTGATCGGTTTTGAGAGATAGTCAAACGCCCCTAAACGCATGGCTTCGATGGTGGTTTCGCTGCTGATATCGGACGTAACAAAGATCATAGGAATCTTCGAATCCACCGATCGAATCTTGCGAAACAGCTCGAAACCGTTCATTTCCGGAAGGCAAACATCCACTAACGCGACATCGGGCTGCTCGGTTTCGACTAAGCGAAGCCCATCCATTGCCAACGAGGCTCCGACAACATCGATTCCAAGACTTTCTAGGCCTTTCTGAACCATTACTCTGACACTTCGGTCATCATCAATGACAATTACTTTGCTCAAGAGATCACCTTATCAGAACCGTTGCGGTACAACTAGATTTAGAAGCGATGCGGATTTGGCATGCTATGTGCAATCCATCGTAGTACATCTGACGGACATAAGCTTCGCAAAATCCAATTCGCAGACAATGATCCCATGACCCTATACGTTATTAGTCCTACCACCCAGCTCGATTTGAACACGACACTCGTCAACCTCAATGGTGATGCTGATTTGTTGAATACGATCGCCACGATCTTTGCCGAAGACGTGCCATCCATCACAATCGCCTTGAAAGATGCGTTCATGAATGGTGACGGTGCTGGCGCGGTGTTGCATGCACACACTATTAAAGGAATGGCATTAAACTTTCATGCAGAGCCATTAACAACGTTAACACGAAGACTGGAAATGGAGTATGCAAATCTATCTTTTTGCGATCGCAAGGAATTGGTGTTGCAGATTGAAACGGAATGCAAAGCGACCATAGTGGAACTAAAACGCAAAATCGGGTTGTATTGATTTCGTACGTAATCCTGTAAAAACATAAACGGCCAGAGCTGATTGAGCGACGGAACGTCGAAAAATGCCGTTCTGGATTTCTTTTCTCAGCCGGAACGGCATGTCGCCCTGCAAGGGCGTGAGACGGCATAGTTTCTTCGTCACCTTCGTGCCACTGTAGTCGAACGAGAGTCGTTTAAGCCCGTGGGCTAATTTCGCTGGTAAAGTATCGACCCCTCGTGCGGCAGGTGTCGTGCGCCGCGCAACTTCGGGCCTACCTCCATTTAATTCTCCGTAATCCCGACAATTCCAAACCTTTGGTAACCCAGAGGTGTTATCCTTGGGTTTAAGGTACGTCAAAGGAGCGATCTATTGCGGTACCTCAACTTCGGATGACTAAATTAAAAGTAGCTCGGTGTTCGCCGAGAAACTGGTAAATAAGTAAGCCGACGATGCGAGCCTCCAACCAACGGGGTCTCACTTCGTCGGCTTTTTTTATGCCTGTGACGTTTTCGAATCAACATTACCGGAGAGCTGAATCGAAGCTGCTCACCGTCGAATATCGAGTTACAGACTCACCAAAACATGCCGAATTCCATTCCGCAACCACTTGTCGAAGATATCCAAAACTACGCGCAGAACATTGTGGACACGGTCCGCGAGCCGCTGCTCATTCTCGATACGACTCTACGAGTTCAGTCGGCGAATCGCGCGTTTTACCAAACCTTTCAAGTCTCGGCGGCCGAGACCGAGGGGCGGCTAATCTACGAACTGGGGAACGGGCAATGGGATAGTCCCGATCTACGAACGCTGCTTGAAGACATCGTACCAAAGAGCTCCGTTTTCGATGATTTTGAGCTTGAGCACACGTTTCCAGTCATTGGTCGTCGATTCATGCTCCTCAACGCACGCAAACTTCAGGCGGGGCAGCATGGTGAACTTCTGGTCCTGGCCATGGAAGATGTTACATCAAGAAAGAAAGCAAAAGAGGATCTCGTCAACGCAGGAGCACTACAAAACGCGATTTTTAACTCCGCGAACTTCTCCAGTATCGCCACGGACGAAAAGGGGGTCATTCAGATCTTTAATGTTGGAGCAGAACGCATGCTCGGCTACGAAGCGGCCGAAGTGATGAACAAAATTACGCCCGCGGATATTTCGGATCCGCAGGAAGTCATTGCACGCGCCAAAGCCCTGAGCTCCGAACTTCAAACCGCAATTACGCCCGGCTTCGAAGCGTTGGTCTTCAAGGCCTCTCGCGGGATCGAAGACATCTACGAATTAACCTATATTCGAAAAGATGGAACGCGATTTCCTGCAATAGTATCCGTCACCGCTCTGCGCGACGATCAAGAAAACATCATCGGATACTTACTTATCGGTACGGACAACACTGCCCGAAAGCAGGTCGAAGCGGAACGCATGCTGCTCGACCAACGCGTTCGCGATCAACAATTTTACACCCGTTCGCTGATCGAATCTAACATTGACGCCCTGATCACAACCGACCCGCGTGGCATCATTACCGATGTGAATCGACAAATGGAGATCTTGACGGGGTCGACTCGCGACGAACTCATCGGAGCGCCGTTCAAAGACTACTTTACGAACCCAGAAGGCGCTGACGCTGGCATTCGACTCGTCTTGGCAAAAGGTAAAGTTACAGATTACGAGCTTACCGCACGCACGAAGGAGGGGGTCGAGACAGTAGTCTCCTACAATGCCAGCACCTTTTACGACCGTGACCGCAAGCTACAGGGAGTCTTCGCCGCCGCACGTGATATCACAGCGAGAAAGCAAGTCGAAGCGGAACGCATGCTCCTGGATCAACGAGTGCGAGATCTTCAGTTCTACACACGTTCGCTGATCGAATCCAACATCGACGCACTAATTACGACCGACCCTCGTGGAATCATCAGCGATGTCAACAAACAGATGGAGGAACTCACTGGCTGCACACGAGATGAACTGATCGGGGCACCGTTCAAGGACTATTTTACCAACCCCGACCTAGCGGAAGCTGGCATCAAGCTTGTGCTCGCCGAAGGTAAAGTCACGGACTACGAGCTGACAGCCAAAGCGAGAGATGGTCAACAAACGATCGTCTCCTACAATGCAACCACCTTTCATGATCGTGACAGAAAGTTGCAAGGAGTTTTCGCTGCTGCCCGCGATGTTACGGAGCGTAGTAGGCTTGAAAAACAAATGCAACTTCAGGCCGCGGAACTCTCGGATTTGCATCGTCGCAAGGATGAGTTCTTAGCGATGCTCTCCCATGAACTTCGTAGTCCGTTAGCACCGATATCTAATGCAGTTCAAATGCTTGGGATGCAAAGCAACAACGAAAATGAGTTCCAAAAAGAGGCGCGAGGCATCATTGAGCGACAGACCAATCAGTTGCAACATCTCGTGGATGACCTGCTCGAAGTTTCCCGTATCACGACAGGGATGGTCCAGCTACGTAAGGTGACTGTCGCAGTCGGAGATATCATTCGCTCGGCGGTTGAAACGGTTCGACCACTAATTCTCCAGCGTGGTCACAAGATAAACGTAACGATCCCAACCGAACCCATTTGGCTACATGCCGATGCCGCAAGGCTCGAACAAGTTTTAGTCAACTTGCTAACCAATGCTGCAAAATACACCGATGCAAATGGACAAATTTGGCTAAGTGCTGAACAGTCCGACGAGGAGTGTATCCTACGGGTGAAAGACACGGGAGTTGGAATTACGCCAGAGTTGCTTCCCTGCATTTTTGATTTGTTCACGCAAGCAGAACGCTCTCTCGATCGTTCTCAAGGAGGATTAGGTATTGGACTCGCACTCGTTCAACGGCTTACGGAATTGCACGGCGGCAAGGTCGAAGTGTTTAGCACGTTGCGACAAGGGAGCGAGTTTTTAGTGAGGCTTCCCATCGAGCGAGGCCTCGTCGTCAAGAGTGAAAAGGTCGTTGTGCCTAGTTCCAATAACGAGCTCATACCATTGCGAATACTCATTGTAGATGACAATGTTGACACGGTATTGAGCTTCTCCATGCTCCTCAAGGAATCTGGGCATATCGTTCAAACAGCACACGACGGACCGACTGCCGTTCAGATGGCCATAGAATACATTCCCGACGTTGTCCTGCTCGACATCGGTCTGCCAGGCTTGAATGGCTACGAAGTCGCGAAGCAAATACGCAAACAGCCCACGCTAAAGAATGTAGTCCTTGTGGCGTTAACAGGCTACGGACAGGAATCCGATCGCCAAGCTTCCAAGGAGGCAGGCTTTAATCATCACCTTATTAAACCTGCACGGCTGGAGCAAGTTAGGAGAATTATCGCGAGCGTCGCAGAGCAACGTAATTCGACCCCCGAGCAGTCTTGTCCAACCGATACAGAATTAATCCATGAAAGGCAATCATGATCCTACAACGACTGCGGAACGAAACATCGCTCAACCATTCGGCCATTGAGTCGCAAATGCCGCTTCTCGACCCCGACATGTCACTAGACACTTATCGCCAACTCCTAACACGCTTCTTGGGCTACTACGCTCCCCTTGAAGCACTTCTTCAAACGAAGATCGAAAATTATTGGCCAGGCAAGGATTACGTTTGTACCGAACGCGAGAAAGTGCCGCATCTAAAAAAGGATCTGCAAGTCCTAGGCGAATCGACGCTGCAGGAGTATTGCACAAAACTAGTGCAAATAGAGACACCAGCGCAGGTACTCGGTTGTCTCTATGTGATTGAGGGGGCAACGCTCGGCGGTCAGATTATTAGCAAACATCTTCTTGGCAACCTCGGTCTCGGCCCCAATTCAGGTGCGGCATTTTTCAATGGCTACGGTGCGAACAGTGGGTCTAGATGGCAGTCGTTTCGCTCGTTTTTAACGAGTAGCGCCGAGCCGATAAACCAAGACGACGAAATCGTTGTGAGTGCCAACGAAACATTCCGCACACTCGCTGCGTGGCTTTTCCCGAAATCGTCAATCGAACCCCACTCATCGAAGCCTCGCGAGCTGCCTGGTGTCCACCAAAAAGTGCACCATATTGCTTCAATCGGGACACTGTACAGCTCGCGACGTGCCCCGAATAACTTGGCGAAGGTCGCTTCGACAAATGAGTGATGAACCATCCGAACTCTCAACGCCACTTCCCTGGGGGAACGGGCCGTACAGTATTAAGCGCCACGGACAGTCCCTGACAACGTGCGAGAGCGAACCCACGCGAACCCCTGGATGCATCCAGGCCCACGGCGTACTGTTCTCGCTACGAATCAGCGACCTAACCATCCTCCAAGTAAGCGAGAACACGGCTTGCTTCTTTCCAGATCCTCCCCAAGCGTTGCTGGGGCAACCGATATCGCGCGTGATTGGGAACGATAAAACCGAGCAACTTCGCGAACTGCTTTCACATCATCTTGTAGAGCGCTCGGTCAAGTACGTTTTTAACATGCTTGCGACCGATGGAATAACAACATTGGATGTGAGCATGCACACCAACGGTGGTGTTCTCCTTCTAGAATTCGAAGCAACCCATCGCAATTCGGACCACGACGGTCGCGACTACTTTTCGATTGTCAAAGCGGCTATCTGTCGAATACAGGCAGCCAATAATCTTCGCGACTTTTGCCAACGCGTCACCGAGGAGCTTGCAAAGATTACAGGCATCGACCGAAACATGGTCTATCGCTTTCATCCTGACTTTCATGGGGAAGTATTCGCCGAGAGCAAACGAGCGGACTTGCACTCACTGCTGGGGCTGCATTATCCAGCAGAGGACATTCCCAAGCAAGCTCGCGACATCTACAAACGCATTTGGATTCGCCCGTTGCCCGACGCGGCGGGAACATTGGTCGAGATGGTCCCGCTAGCCAATCCAGACACGGGGCAACCGCTCGACATGACTTACTGCTCCTTGAGGGGAGCGTCGGTAATGTATACCGAGTATTTGGCGAATATGGGCGTCCGAGCCTCCCTGACCATGCCGATTTTGGTCGATGGCGAGCTCTGGGGATTAATCGTCGGACAGCATAACTCGATAGCTAACTTTCCACACCAAATGCGCGAGGCTTGCGAGTTTCTCGCGCAAGTTGTTTCCCTGCAATTGAAATCGGTCGAGCAGAGTGAGCAGCTCTACTATCGGCTCAAGTTAGAGGGGGTTCACCAACAACTCGTGGCTCGTGCAGCGCAAGCGGGGGACCTTATGGCATTGAGCGACCACCAGCCGTCACTGCTCGATGCGATGGAGGCGGACGGAGCTGCGTTGTTCCACCTTGATCGATGGTGGTGTACTGGTAAGACTCCGAATGAAACTCAGCTTGACGAATTGGCTGACTGGTTGAATGGTCGCGCTGAGTTCGATTCAGCTACCCGTCCTGTCTTTGTCACCGATTCCCTTGTGCGATCGTATCCACCTGGAGCAGCCTTCGTGGATGTTGCAAGTGGCGTCCTAGCCGTGCGTGTATCGCGAATGCGGCGCGATCTCATTCTGTGGTTCCGGCCTGAAACCATTCAAACGATCAATTGGGCGGGTGAACCAAACACGAAACCTGCGACGTATGGACCGAACGGACCACGGTTGACTGTTCGAGGTTCTTTTGACCTCTTCGTGGAATCCGTGAAAGAGCGAGCGACGCCGTGGTCGCCCCTAGAAGTCGATTCGGCATTGCGATTGCGCATGCTTGTAATGGAATTGGTCGTATCCCGCTCTGAGCGTTTAGCCGAATTGAACGCAGATCTTACACGCAGCAATGACGAATTAGACGCTTTCGCATATGTCGCTTCGCACGATCTCAAAGAACCGTTGCGTGGCATTCACAAATACGCGCATCAGTTGCTGGAGTCAGCTCAGCTTTTGGATCAAGAAAGCCGACGACGCGTCGAAAACCTGATGCGGCTGACGGTACGGATGGATAGCCTCCTGGACTCATTGCTCCACTTTTCCAGAGTCGGTCGAACAACGCTGGAACTCGAAGCAGTTGATCTCAATGAAATCATCGATGAGTCTCTCGAGATGGTGGGCGCTCGCCGAAGCGATTGTACTCTGCGCGTAGAGGTTCCTCGACGCCTGCCAACATGGCGATGCGATCGTGTCCGTGTACGCGAGATATTTACCAACCTTATCAGCAACGCAATGAAGTATGTGCGTGGAACTTTTCCACACATCGAAATCGGCGTTATAACCCCCAGCGAAACCGGTGAACGCCCCAACGCGTCTGCCGTCTCAATAGGCCACACAATCTTCTACCTCAAAGACTTCGGTATCGGTGTAGAAACTCGGCACTACGAACAGATTTTCCGAATGTTCAAACGATTGCATGGTCGTGACGAGTTTGGGGGAGGCGTAGGCGCTGGCTTGACCATTGTTCAAAAACTGGTTAACCGCCACGGCGGCTGTGTGTGGTTGGATTCTGTCGTTGGAGTCGGAACGACGTTCTATTTCACCCTCCCCTGCGGTGACGAGGTGCAAATATGATCCGTCCACGTCAGGGACACGTATTAGTCGTTGAAGATTCGGATGAGGACTTTGAGACAGTCATGGATGCGTCGCGATTGGCGAATGTTGTGAACGAGATTCGGCGAGCGACCTCTGGCGATGAATGCCTCCAACACCTAGCAGACCTGGAAAATGGAAAACTGGCGTTGCCGCTCCTCGTGCTCTTGGACTTGAACACACCCAAAGGAGATGGACGCGACGCCCTGCGAGGGATCACTCGCAACGAACGGCTTCGAGCCATGCCGTTGGTTGTTATCAGTGCTTCCGCAAATTCGCGTGACGTCTGCTTCTGTTATGACCACGGAGCCAACGCTTACCATCTAAAGCCGGTGAGTTATCCGCAGCACCTACAAATTCTTCAGACCATTTTCTCCTATTGGCTCTCCTGTGCCATACTCCCTGAGCTTGAGGGGAGCCAGCGATGATGAATAGCAAATCTCAACGAATTCTAATTATCGAAGATGACGCGGATAGTCGAGCAGACTTACGACGAATGATTTTGTCTGGATCGGATCGTCGTTATGAGTTCTCAGAGGCGGAACTGGGGGCGACAGGCCTAAAGCTAGTGCAGGATAGTTCCAATCAACCGTTCGATTGCGTTCTTTTGGAATACCATTTGCCCGATTTGGATGCGCAAGAAATGCTTGTCGCTTTTCGTGACGGGCAAGATCTTCCACCCTGTCCGATCGTGGTGCTCACGGGCTCAGATCGCCAAGCGGGACGAGAATTACTACGTGGGGGAGCTCAAGATTACTTGGGAAAGAGCTGGATAACGCCAGAGAGCTTGACTCGAGCCATCGATAACGCCATCGAGCGATTTGCAATGCTGGTTGAACGCAAGAGAAACGATGCCGCCCTGAAAGAAAGCGAAGAGAAGTTTCGCTCGCTTTTGCAATCAGCGCCGGATGCGATGGTTATTGTCGATCAAACGGGAAAAATTGTCTTAGTCAATGCGGAGACGCATAGACTTTTTGGCTACGAGAGGTCTGAACTAATTGGCCAGGAGATTGAAATGCTCCTCCCGGCAGGATCTCTAGCTAAACACATTGATTTGCGAATGGCCTTCACCGCCGATCCCAGTGTTAGAATCATGGGAAAAGAGCAACGTCTTTCGGCGAGACACAAAGACGGAAGCGAGTTTCCGGTGGAAATCGCGCTGAGCCCAATTGCTCTGGGCAGTGGTCTTCTCATCTCCAGTTCGATTCGTGACATTTCGGATCGAATCTTCAACGAAAAAGCCATACTCGAAAGCGAAACGAGACTTGCGCTGGGTGTTGAGGTCGCAGGATTAGCGTTAGCGGAAGTGGATTACGAAACGGGAATGAACCACTTAACGGTAGGTGCGGCCAGATTGTTTGGTTTAGCGCAGGACTTCTTGGTTGTCCCCCGAGCCGCCGTACATGCGGCATTTCACCCGGACGATCGAGTTGAGTTAATGTCCCGCATTGCGGAATCGCTATCGCCGCGGGGACGTGGATGGTTTGCCATGGACCATCGTGTTCTTTGGCCTAATGGCGAGGTACATTGGCTGCGAGTACGAAAGCAAGTCTACTTCACAGGAGAGGGCGACCAGCGTCATCCAGTTCGAGCGATGCTAGCTGTATTTGACGTGACAGCCGAGAAGAATGCCGCAGAGATTGTGCGTGCAAGCGGAGAATTCGTGCGAGGGGTACTCGATTCGTTGCCCGATCATGTTTTAGTGCTCGATGACCTTGGAACCGTCATCGCGGTCAATCAACCGTCCGATCGACACACGATGGAAAATGGTGCGTCGTTGAGTACCGCAGCCGTAGGCGTCAACTATCTTGATGTCTGTCGCAATTCCATTGCAAATGGTGGCCCGAATGTCCAGGTGATGATCGATGGTTTGGAAGGAGTACTCAATGGAACCATGACAGAGTTCAAAACAGAGTATCCCTGCCTAGCTCCAGGACGCGAAGAGTGGTTTTCGATGCATGCGCAACGGATGCGATCCGAAAGCACAGGAGTCATCTTGAGTCATAGCAACATTACCGAGAGCCGAATCGCTCAGCTGAGACTCGAGGACTCGGAAACCCGTTTTCGGCGACTATTTGAAGCCGCACATGATGGAATTCTCATTTTGGACGCATCCACACACAAGATCACACATGTCAATCCATTCCTAACTGCATTGCTGGATTACCCTGCGGAACACTTTTTAGGAAAAGAGCTTTGGGAAATAGGATTTCTTAAAGATAAGCAAGCTAGTGTGCTCGCAATGCAACAAGTCGAAGAAAAGGGATCGATTCGGTACGAAAGTCTGCCACTTGAAGATCGACTGGGGCAGAAGCACCCAGTCGAGATGGTTGCAAATAAATACGACGAAGGGATCCATCCTGTTATTCAGTGCAACATTAGGGACATTTCGGAACGAAGAAAGCTTGAAAGGCAAATGCTGGAGCAAGCCGCAGAGCTGTCCGATCTGCATCGGCGGAAAGACGAATTCTTGGCCATGCTCAGTCACGAGCTACGCAGCCCCTTAGCGCCGATTGCGAACGCAGTCCAACTGCTTGGGCTTCCAAATGGAGTCGAGAGTATTCTCCAACGACAGGCTCGTGGGATTATCGAGCGACAAGTGGGCCAACTACAACACTTGGTGGACGATTTGCTAGAGGTGTCTCGTATCACAACAGGACGTGTACAGCTGCGACGAGAGCGAGTTACCATTCGTGGCGTCATCGATGGAGCCATTGAAACAGCTCGTCCGTTGATCGATCAGCGAAAGCATGTACTGAGCGTATCCTTGCCGCAACAGACGATATGGCTCCATGCCGATGCTTCAAGATTAGAACAGGTGGTGGTCAACCTTCTTACTAACGCTGCAAAGTACACTGAAGTAGCAGGTCACATCTGGTTAAGTGTACAGGCAGAGGGGAGTGAATGCGTCCTTCGAGTTAGGGACACGGGAGTTGGTATTGCGCCGGCCCTCTTGCCGAAGATCTTTGATCTATTCACGCAAGCCGATCGCTCGCTGGATCGATCGCAAGGTGGGCTTGGGATAGGATTGGCACTCGTACAAAGACTTACCGAGCTCCATGGCGGTCTTGTAGAGGTGCACAGTTCGCTTGGGAAAGGCAGTGAGTTCGTGGTTAGACTACCACTAATGGAAATCGAAACCGAAACGAGCGTTGCCCTTTTCGAGAAGAAAGATTCCAAGGCTGTTCGGCCGCTGCGAGTCTTGGTGGTCGATGACAATGTGGATACAGTACTGAGCTTCTCGATACTGCTTCGTGCATCTGGGCATGACGTATTCACGGCGAACGATGGAATAACTGCCGTGCAATTAGCGAGCGAACACCGTCTCGATGCCGTCTTACTCGACATTGGGCTTCCTGGGATCAATGGTTACGAAGTGGCCAAAAGGATTAGGCAACAGCCCGGCGGTACGGAGGTTGTTCTGATTGCCTTGACGGGTTATGGCCAAGATACGGATCGCCAACAATCCGCCGCTGCAGGATTTAACCACCATTTGGTAAAACCTGCACGACTCGAACAAGTTAAAGAGATTCTGGCAGCCGCAGCGGAACAGAGGAGTCAGAATGCAAACAGGGAAAACTAAACATCGAATCTCAAATCCGAGTAAGTCTTAAACCTAACACCTTAACCACCCCCATGTCCACAATCGAAAAATCGCTTCGTGTGCTCATTGTCGACGATAATCGCGATGGAGCCGACGCACTTGGATTACTCGTAGAAGCATTGGGCAACGAGGTACATGTGACCTATGGCGGCATCCAGGCCCTCGATGTTGCGACTGCATTCCAACCAGACTTGATGCTGATTGACCTTGTCATGCCCGACCTCGACGGTTGTGACCTCGCCACCCAGTTGCGTCGCATGCCAACCTTTAAACAAACGAAGATCGTTGCTATAACCGGCCTCAAGGATGAACGTCACAAAGTACTTGCCATGAAGGCAGGCTGTGACTTGGTTCTTACAAAGCCAGCTTCTTTAGGTGACATAAAAGCCGTACTTGCCAGTGTAGAGCAAACGTCGCCTGGAAACATACGATCTCGAAAAGTACCCAAGGACCGGGCGAGTTCAGCGTTGGAGAATCGACTTCCCATCGACGAAGCCCGCAAAATCCGAAGCGACAGAAAGTCGAAATCACTCACTCAAACCGAGAGTGAAGCAGCAATTTGCGACGGAATCATTCGATTTCAGGAAGAGTATCTGGGGTGGCGATCGAACCAAGTGCAGATTCATTTCATCAAGGATCTGCTAGTGGTACGTATTCGAAGCGTTTTGACTCTGGCGGAACAACAACTTGGCAAGACGGCTTCCCCAGAAAAAGGTAGGGATCTGATTAAACAGACTCGCAAGCAATTGCTCGAGCTTGCTCGTCCCATGGTAGAGTCCCTCGTCTACGAAGCTGTAGGCGTCAAAGTTCGGAGCATGCACCACGACATAAGCACCGTGACAGGCGAAGAGGTCATTGTCTTTTCGTTCGTCGAAATACCACAATTCGAGTAGCTTGCCGGTGGGAATGTTAGTGTATCGGTGCAAGCCGATCGGCATCGAATTACCAAACAGACAACTACTCGCAATCGGAGCATTACCTCTTGCATGGCTCTGCCAAAACGTGCGCGATTGCCAACCAATCCGCTTGCTTTGCCCTCACTTTCCAAGCGACTTGATCAGATTTGCGGAACCGCATCCATCCAATTGGAAGCGACAGTCGTTATACGGCTTATCCGATTACGTTTCTTTCTAGTACGGTCCGGTAATTGCTTAAAGGTTTATCTTCGTCGAACGAAGTCGTGCATCATTCCGATCGCAACCGTTCGCGCCACCTAGTGCCCCTTTAGTAGAAGAGTACGTACAAGATGAAGATTTCAAAAATTTGGCTCGCATCTGCAATTGTCGCGACAAGCGTCAGCCACTTAGTTGCCCAAAGCCCACTACCTTTGCAGCCAGGAAAACCAACAACGGAGAGTTTGCATAAAATTGACAAAACCTCAACAGGCTCAAGTATCCGAGTGAGCAAGCTCATTGGGATGAAAATCCAAAACTCGAATAAAGAGAGCGTTGGCCAAATCAAAGATGTCGTTATCGATCCGGCCTCGACTCGAGTGCAATACGTGGCTGTGACTTACGGTGGCTTTCTTGGCCTAGGCGATAAGATGTTTGCCGTCCCTATGCAGGCGATCCAAGTCAAGCAAGACCCGGACAACCAGAGCCGCGTGATCCTAGTTCTCGACGTGACCAAAGAGCAAATGAATGGTGCGCAAGGGTTTGACGAAGCCAACTGGCCTACTTTCTCGAACACCGAGTTCGCAGGTGAACTTCATCGTCGGTACAAGATTGAAGACCGATGGAATCGCGACGGCCACCAAGATGGTCAAGTGGACGTCAAAGTCGACAAGAATGGCGTCAAGGTAAATGTGGATGGCGTAAAGAAGTAAATCTACGCGCTCGCTTGAACTGCATTTTTTAACGTATGGCCACAAGCCCAAGGGTGTCTCACTCTGTTTGCGCCAGGGCTCAAGCCGTACGGTGTCGTTTAGAAACAAACCGTGATTTAAAAATCTTCAAAGGCAACGTTCGCCGCTTCGCCAGAGGAATTCGGTTACCCAACCACTTTACGGTGAAAATCCCCCATGCAGCCACTGTTACCAAAGATCTACCTAATTCGCCATGGGGAAACCGAGTGGTCGTTGTCAGGAAAGCACACAGGGCGAGCTGATATTCACCTTACCGCCAATGGGGAATTAGAAGCGAAACGCTTAGCAAAGCAGATTGAGGGAGTTTCATTTCGGTATATCCTAGTTAGCCCACTCGAACGAGCGCAACAAACATGTCGGTCGGCGGGACTTTCGGAGAACTCCATCGTCGAATTTGATTTGATCGAATGGGATAATGGAGAGTACGAAGGTCGCACCCACAAAGAAATCGAAACGACTCGCCCGGGTTGGAGTGTCTTTCGTGACGGCTGCCCAAGTGGGGAATCGACTCAGCAGATATCCGACCGTGCGGATCGCCTCATCGCTAAACTTCAAATGCTGAGCGGGAACATCGCTTTGTTCACGCATGGGCACTTTGGGCGAGTACTCGGAGTGCGTTGGATCAGGCTACCGGTTGAGATGGCGGAACGTCTTTTACTAGACACAGCGTCGCTCAGTATCCTCAGTTACCAGCATGGCCAATTCACGCAACCGGCCATTGCGCTTTGGAACTCAACAATCCACCGGACAACGCCCCATCAGTCGAAACGTGAAGGAATAGAGCGTTGGGAAAATGAAGGAGGAGAGCTACATAGAACGCGAACTGCACCAAGACCTTTAACTCACTAGAAGTGGCTCTCTCTCTATTTAAAAATGCGATCGTTGTAAGCCGTCGGATGACACTGGTACATTACATGGCAATTTGCACGGTGCGAAGCAAATCCCGTCCCCTTCACAATCGCTGTGACAAGCGTTAGCACGCGCTGCTTAGCCAACAACTGCATCAAGGACACTACAATCCCCATCTCTCTCAACACAAAAGAGAATTGCCCACGATGAACACAAACGACTTAGAAAACAAGAGCCTACATAATGTTCCACTTGGACAAACGATGCGTGCAGTTGAGTACGATGATTATGGCGATTCGAACGTGCTCCATCTTGCCGACCACCCCATTCCTCAGTTGCAATCAAGCCAGTTGTTCATTGAGGTTATAGCATCGAGTGTGAATCCTATTGACTATCGACTTCGTCGTGGCGACATGAAGGGTTTTATCCCGTTTGGATTCCCACGTATTCCAGGTTTCGACGTAGCAGGGATCGTGGTCGACACAGACACCGATAGTTCGTTCTCAAAAGGCGACCGTGTCATGGCTTTTCTGGACCACACACGAGGAGGTGCGTTGGCGGACTATGCCGTATGCTCGGTTGCATCCGCAGCAAAAATCCCGGACTCTATGCCGATGCAAGAGGCAGCCGCGATACCATTGGCTGGGACCACCGCACTTCAATCGCTGCGCGATCATGGCAAAATTAAACCTGGACAATCCGTACTCATCAATGGCGCGAGCGGTGGCGTTGGAATGTTTGCCGTCCAGATAGCGAAAGCGTATGGATGCCACGTCGACGCAATCGCGAGTGGCCGAAATCGTGATTTCTGCATGTCTCTTGGAGCCGATCATTTTTACGATTACGAGAAGGAGGACTTTACGAAGTCGGATGAACGATGGGATATCATCTTCGATGTTTCAGGGAAAGCGCACTATCTCGAGGCCCGAGCGGTCTTGAAACAAGGTGGCCATTTCATCTCCACGGAACCAAGTATAAAAGGGCTAATGATGACCATTTTAACATGGCCGCTGTCCAAATCGGGTCAAATCATGCTTGCCGATCCATCAGCAGACGACCTTCGAGAGCTCATTCGACTGTACGAACTTGGGAAACTAAACGTTACGATCGATAGTACGTTCCCGTTCGAGCACGCTGCCCAAGCGCATCGCCGAGTCGAAGAGGGTGTCGATCGAGGCAAAGTCGTGTTGGTCAACTAGAGCCGTTGCCTTTACGCCCCTTTCTTGTTAGCGTAGCGATCGTAGCGTAGCGTTTCTCGCTGCCTCTCCATTTCCATCACGCTTTAACTCAATGGATCATGTCAAAGCTTTTCGAACCACTCCAGATCAAAGACATCACGTTCCGAAACCGAATCGCTGTTTCGCCCATGTGTCAGTATTCTTCGTTAGATGGATTCCCCAGCGATTGGCATCTCGTACATCTCGGATCGCGTGCCGTTGGGGGAGCTGGCATGGTAGTGATGGAAGCCACTGCCGTTTCACCCGAAGGTCGAATTAGTCCAGGCGATAGCGGAATCTACTACGAGGATCACGTCGAGCCTTTCGCAAAAATTGCTCGTTTTATCAAACAAAACAGCTCAGTTGCCGGACTTCAAATCGCGCATGCCGGTCGAAAGGCGAGCACAAATAAGCCATGGGAGGGTAACGATCACATCGGCAACAACCAGGGTGGCTGGGATACGATTGCACCTTCCGCGATTGCTTTCGGGGGCAAATTGAATAAAGTCCCCAAGGAAATGGCAAGCAACCATATTGCACGGGTACAGGCAGACTTTGTTTTAGCAGCTAAGCGAGCGTTGGCAGCGGATTTCGAATGTCTGGAACTTCACTTTGCGCACGGTTATCTGGCACACGAGTTCTATTCGCCTTTGTCAAACAAGCGAACCGATCAATATGGAGGAAGTTTTGAAAACCGTATTCGTTTTATGTTGGAAACACTTACTTCGGTACGCAAGGTGTGGCCCGAAAGATTACCGTTGACGGCACGATTGTCGGTACAAGACTGGGTGGAAGATGGCGTTACGATAGAAGAGTCGATAGAACTTCTTAGACGAATGAGAGCGGAGGGGCTTGATCTGGTCGATGTCAGTCACGGGTTTATCGTTCCTGAGGAAAAGATACCCTTTGCTCCGGGAATGATGATTGAAAACGCCGGACGCATTCGACGCGAAGTAGGCATCGCAACGACTACAAGTTGGATGATCACCAAAGCCCAGCAAGCCGAGGATGCACTACAGTCCGGTCATCTCGACATGGTGATGCTAGCGCGTGAGTTATTGCGAGATCCCTATTGGCCTTATCATGCCGCAAAAGAGTTGAAAGACAAAGCGTCGACCGACATTTTGCCAGTTCAATACGCAAGGGCCGTCGAGTAAAACGACTTTCAAACTATTGGGAATCGCAGGCGGGGCCTAGTACTTCTTGCCTGCAACGCACATCTGGCAGCCCCCAAAATTTGTTAGGAGGTCATTCGCGTGAGCTATCCAGCCACAAAGACGTAACGACAAGTCATCCGGATGACTTTAGCGATGGTTACTCCGCCGGGGCCAAGTGACCAGAGATCAAGTAAGCCGCCATACAAGAGGAGGAGGGAAGCGGCGACGGCATGACATTTGCTCCATTCAATCCATCGAATGGCCTCTTTAATGCTTCGAATTCGATTCTTCTCGAATTGGCATACGTCGGTCCATCCAACGTGTTCAGATACCCTTCATGCAATCAGCACTACTACATGCACTTCCCTCGGTGAGACGTCGTCCCTAGCACGAAGAATCCTGCCTCCAGACCAACCGGCAGCTTGAATAGCGAAGTAACACGCTCGCACCGATTAGTGGCGATACGCATACGACTTCACCGAGTATGCTTAGCTATGCCGCCGACCGTGAAGTTAGGGAACCGCTGCAGGGCTGTAACTCGAGCCTCATCACTGTTTTGCCCCGGGACAAGCACATGGTAAGGATATGAAAATCCACTGTTGGGGAGCAAAGTAACATTCCAAAGGTCTGTAACTCCACTCGCGACTGCCAGCAGCTCCAAACGCATGTAGCGAGCTTGTCGCTCAACATCCGGGTCGGCAGTTTGCGCAGTCATGGAAGCTCTAGTCAAGAAACGCTCGCGGTCAAAGTATTTGTTTCGATCTTCTTCGCTTTCTTGGCTCGCAATGGCTTCTCTCCAGCGCCGAAGTGGGACGGAAATCGCGTCGGATACCGACTTATCGAGAAGAAATGTAGGGATCGCAACCGATCCGCGATTTGGCGTCTCAATCAAAACCGCCTCGATTTTGTATGTCCAAGGCCCTGGCCCTGACTTGATAAGCCATTTTTCGATGTCGCGAACATCCTCTATTTTCGCGTTTTCCAAATGAGCGATCGTCATGGGCAGAATATGTTGATAAACAGGATCCAATTGGGAAAACAGCACACCGCCAACGTAAACGTCTGAGGACGCCCTTTTGATTGACAGAGGTTTCAAGTCGAATCCCATAAACTCACCTTGGATGCGTTGACCATCAATCAGATGCCAACCTCCCGCCGTTGACTCGCTCCGTTCCGATGAGATTGATCGGGCAGGCGTTGCCACTGTGATTTTCTCCGGATCGCTTGTTGGGATAGATTTTTCAGATTTCGTTTGCTCTTTGACGGGCACCAGGGGTGCCGGTATTTCAACACCCCCAATACCTTTGCTGGATCGTTCGATTTTCGAGCGGACAAACACTTGATCGGCCTCGGAGAGTTGGTCCATATCCAAAGCAATGAGGCGATGATCTATTGTCCTCAAAACGACAAGCTCATGGTTGGCAGAAACAAGTTCTGCTTCAACACGATAGTGGCCCGTTTTGTCTGTCCATTCGTGCGCACTAAGAGACACGCAGAATGCGTTGGTCGTAAATGCGAAGCCCATCAGGAGTAAGCAGTGATTGATTTTCATTTTTCGCGTTTTGCTTGAGTGGAATTCTAAAATAGTGTTGGCACGCATATTCGTCGCGTTCTTACAAGTTGTGCAACGTCAAAACTTGCGAGTCGCGTTCTGGTAGAAGCATGATGTCGATTGCGTTGGGCGATTTTGCTTTCCCGCAGGATTTCGATTGCTCAACGAGCAACAGTTCTGATCGATTTCCGAACACCCTGCGTTGTTTGGATTCTATTAGCCACTGCTTCAATCGAGATTTCTGGAACCTCAGACTATTGCATAGTGTTTGACTTGGGCTGTACTTATTCGTGAGAAGTTCGGTGTTGGATTCGAACCATTTTGAGCTTCACTCAGACAGCGGCTTCGGATGCGTCGGGAAGAACTGCCTGAACCCCCTTTGCGATCTCTAGAATGGTCATCTTGCAGAAATCGGGAAGATCCTCGGGACTTCGGCTGGTAACCAGACCTTGATCGCAAACGCAGGCTTCATCCAACCAAGTACCACCAGCGTTGACGATGTCCGTTTTCAGACTCGGCCAAGACGTGAGTTTTCGTCCTTCAAGGACGGCTGCTTCGACTAGCAACCAAGGTCCATGGCATATTGCAGCAACGGGTTTGTGGGCAGCGAAGAAGGAACGAACAAAATTGACGGAATCCTCATCCATCCGCAATGCATCTGGACTGAATACACCGCCTGGCAGGACCAATGCGTCGTATTCCTCCACACTCGCGTCTGAGATGTTCACATCTACAATAAACTCATCACCAGGGACGTCGTGGTGAACGCCACGAATCGTTCCTTCAATCTTGGGAGAAACCAGCTTAACCGTGCCTCCTGCATTTTTGAGTGCCGACCATGGTTCGGTAAGCTCGATCTGTTCGAATCCATCCGTGGCGAGAAATGCAATGGTTTTCCCGTAAAGTACTAAGTTTTCCATGTGCAATGGCCTTTGGCTGAAAAGAATTAAAGTGGATTCGCTCAATATCGAGTAACAAGCTTCTTGGAACGGTCAATCTACGCAAACGCAGTGCCAAACCAGTGAGTAGCTTGCACTTGAAAATACGATTAACTTTTTGCGACCCTGAATTCTTTGTCAAATCGTCATACGAGCCACTGCACTTCCTCAGACCCAGCACTTCGGCATAGCAATTGCTGTTTGGACTAAGGTCGACTGTCGTCGAAGTTGGAAGCCCTATTAAAAGAATGAGTTGGAGTAGAAGATGAATTCTAAATTTAGTGTTAACAAAAAAACGCAGAGTGAATTGAGCAATGAAGACCCCATTACCGGCGCACCAGGCTCGCATCCAGTCGGAACGGGCGTTGGGGCTGCATTGGGGGGAGCTTTAGTTGGCGCAGTCTCCGGAACGGTCGCTGGCCCCATTGGAACTGTAGTGGGAACTATTGCAGGAGGCGTTGCAGGCGCCTTCGCAGGGAAATCGATCGCAGAGGATTTGGATCCAACCGTTGAGGCCACCTATTGGCGGAACGCTTACGCAGGCCGTCCATACTACTCCGAAGACTATTCTTATGAGGACTACGAACTCGCTTATCAGTCCGGTTGGGAAGCCTATGATCCTGCGATCGGATTGGACTGGACGTCACGCGAAGTCGAGGCAAGGAAACGCTGGGAAGCTGTCGGCGGCGATACAACTATGCCGTGGGATCAAGCTAAATTGGCTGCCGAAGATGCTTATGGGCGTGTCAACGAGCGAGCTGGTAACAAACCAAAGTAATTGCTCAAGGCCCTCATCCAAACGGAGCAACACGTCCTGCTTCCGTAATCTCCAACCGTGTGCAAGCGCACGGTTTATTGTGAGTCTACTTCACCCCTGCATCCGATGGTTCATTTCTTCCTAACCAATATCGCTTGCAAGTTCTTGATCTGCTTTTCCAGCTGATCCCTCGTCAGTTTCCCAGCATCCGCAATCGAACTCGATTCTGTGTTTGTGGATTCACTCGAGGCTTCTGCATCGTCTTTCGTTTCAGTCACTTTGGTGGGGAACAATTGTCCGATTACAGCAAGAATATTGCTTTGGGCCACTAGGCTCTCCATCGGATCCGTAAACTCGATCGTGAAATGAACTTCCAGTGTTAAGTAATAGGTGTCAACTTCTTTGAGCAGCACGATGGGTTCCATTTTTTGGTGGACACGGCTCTCCTTCTTCAAAGCGTCAATAATCAATCTCATTGATTCTTTGATCGGTTCGGTTCGGTCCACAACAATGGGGACGACCAGACGCAGCAGATTATCGCTTAGGGTCAGATTGGTGACCATTTTCTCAATGAGCATTGTATTTGGAACGATTAACTCATGATTTTGGTAGTTCCTGACCCGCGTACTTCGCATTCCGATATGCGTGACAATGCACTGGTTCTCGCTGAGCAGGATCACATCTCCCACGCGGATGGGCTGTTCCGTCAAGAGAATGATTCCACTCATGAAGTTGTTCATTACGTCCTGGCTTCCGAAACCAACCGCGATCGCTGCCGCTCCACCAAGGAAAGCGAAAGCAGTAAGTGGAATTCCCATCAACTTGAATGCGACAACTCCAAAGAAAATGCAAAGCGAGTATCGGAGAATGGAACGGATAGCAACGGCAACACCTGGTTTCACTCCTAAGAACGGGAATAGATATTTAGCAAGCAGTCGGCTTGCCAAGAAGGAAAGGTAGACTCCAAGTGCGATAAGAAAGATCAGGATAATCGCTCTGGAAACTGGAATTCCCTCATCGTCGACCTCGACCAATTCGTAGGAAAATATGCCAATGACCCATTCAATTGGATTTGAGTTCCATAGGGTAGACGTTTTGGCGATGGCTTCCTTCATCTCTTGTCGAAACCGAGTTAACGATGATTTGAGCGATTGTAATTCTTGTACGCATCGCGAAATCGAGGAATCAATCAGGCGTCTAGATTCTTGATTTGCGGTAGATGCCTCATTCGGAATGCCACTTTCTGCAACGATCTTGGCGTTCGATAACTTCGATGCATTCAATTGGGATTCATCGGTCTTTTGGTGGATAGTTTCCAGTTGAGTATCAACACGCTCCAAAAGGTCTGTGAGACTACTATTCCAATCTTTCAGATCTGAGAGGTTGTACTTTGAGCCAGTCAGCAAATCGAAGCGTCGCTTCCATTGTCCTATGGCTTCAAGCAAACACTCAGAAATCTCTAGTGAGTGTAACCTGACAGCTTCGCTCATCTCGATCGATACCGATAGTTCCCTATCCAAATCGTCCGCAATCGCTAGCTTAGAATCTTGCTTGAGATCTGCAAGCTGAACCCTTAATGCAATCAATCGACTCGTAAGAACGTCCGACGCGATCCGCATTTCTTGCATAGCGGAATTACTATTCGTTAGCTCCGCTTTCTTTGTTTCCAGATCATCGGTCGAAAACTTGGCTCCCTTAGCGTAGACCTTTATCTTCGCTTTGAGCTCCTTCTGCTTCATCGCGCAGATCTCGAGTTGGCCATTGGTCAATTCAAGCTCAGTCTGCTGTAAAGCCAATCGGAGAGAAGCTAATCGAAACTCGTGCTCGATATTTGCCTTGGGGATTTTGTTCGCAGGATCATCCGATCGCCTGGAAGGACCTGCGACAGCCTTTCCTTTTTCGGCAAGGTCGGTCTTTGATGCTAACACGGCTTTTTTCAAGGAGTCGCTGTAAGACTTCAGCATCCTTTCTATATGAGTTTCTTGCTCCATTGAGTTGCGTAGAGACTCGAGCTTTAGAAACGAGTACGGTGCTGCCTCGTCGGGTTCAAAGGAATCGGTTTCTTCAATTTGAACCCTTGCGTCGTGTATCTTCTGCATGACCGCCACTAGCTGACGCAACTTGGATTCATGCTGCAGTAGCACTGTGTCCAGCATCCGATTTCTCCCCGACTCTAAGGGATCGATAGGAGCGGTGTCAGTTGGGGAAGAGATCGATGGGCTTGTTCCACTTGACGAGGCCAGTCGAGCGCGTTCCCTTAGGACATTTTCCAATTGAGTCGACGGACTGACATCTTGCCCCAAGACCGTAGAAAGGAAGTATCCAACGGTCCATGCAAATACCATTAACGCGCGAAAGAGTTGGAATTGGATCTTCGATTTAGCGTTCACAGTTGAACCTCCAATTTCCAGCCTCGATCCGCTGGCCCATGCGTAAAATTCTCCTTTGGGGAAACAGCGTTTCAATTGCCAAAATCTGCGATGGAATGACACTTCACCATTGGGCTCGTACAATTCTTGACAGTCGACCATTCAACGAAGATCGCCTAACGACCTAGGATGTTAGTGTTTCCGCCAACATTTCCGTTGACCTTTGCGCCAGTATCTCCGTTGACATCTCCGTTGACATTTCCGTTCAAAATTCCGTTAGCATTTCCGCCAGCGTTTCCGTTGACATTTCCATTCAAAATTCCGTTAGAACTTCCGCCAGCGTTACCGTTGACATTTCCATTCAAAATTCCGTTAGAATTTCCGCCGGCATTTCCATTGACATTTCCGTTCAAAATTCCGCCAGAATTTCCGTTCACGTTTCCGTAGGCATTAACGTTGCTCGATTGCAAATAACCATTGCCTTGGTATGACGAACTTCCATTGTTATTGAATTGGTGATTGTTGTAATCATACGTATTCAACATGTAGCTGTTTGAGCCATAGTTGTGACCGGATGATTGTGTATAGCCAGCGTTTGACTGGCCATAGTAGCCGGAGTTCGCAGATTGGCACACTTGCGGCTGGACTGCAGCACAACGAGTCTGGTGTCCGCTGGTACGTGCACAGCGATGGCGATGACCAGCCTCGCTCGTTTCGCAAAGACCTGCAACACACGCTACGGACAGGAGACCTAAAGTAAAACACTTTCTCATCATAGTAACTTCCCTTTCAGAGGAATGTTGGATTTGACCCAGGCAAGAGCACCCGAATGCTTCAAACGTATTTGAAGGCCTTGCC
>JANMNR010000474.1:0-5553 GCA_031368325.1 Pirellula sp. | reverse complement strand
GATCGAGCCTACCGCGGATTTCAAACACCAGCAGACCGAGCAGAGATTAGTCAGGTCTATGCGAATCTTCGTCAGCGCGACAACCTATCGCACCGAGAGGCTATCCAAGATCTGCTTGTATCCATACTCATGTCGCCCGAGTTTTGTTATCGGGTCGATCTGAACGCCGAGTCCGCTACCCGCCGTCCCCTAAACGGTTTTGAATTGGCTAACCGGCTCAGCTATTTCCTCTGGTCAAGTATGCCGGACGAACGATTGCTCGAGAAGGCGAGGAACGGAAGCTTAACGACACCAAGTGTATTGCTTGCCGAGGTCGATCGAATGCTTCTCGATGATCGGGTTCGAGGACTTGCAACGGAGTTTGGTTCACAGTGGCTGGACTTTCAGAGATTTCAAGAGCACAACAGCGTGGACCGAACCCGATTCCCTCAGTTTACCGATTCGTTGAGAGAAGCCCTGCACGAAGAGCCGGTTCGGTTTCTCGTCGACTTGATTCAGCAGAATAGGTCTGTGCTAAGTTGTATCGACGCTGAGCATACGTTCGTGAATCACGAACTGGCAAAACACTATGGCATAAAGGACGAATCAAACGGTCGCAACGAGGCATGGTGGCGAGCAACCGACCTGCCAACTTCTGAACGCGGCGGTTTGCTGCCGATGGCAGTATTTATGACTAAGAATGCGCCGGGCTTGCGAACAAGTCCAGTCAAGCGTGGATATTGGGTTGTACGCCGGCTATTGGGCGAGCAGATACCACCGCCGCCTCCGAATGTGCCCGAGTTGCCTGCGGATGAAGCCGATTTGGGAGAGCTGAGTCTGAGGCAGACGCTTGAAAAGCACAGGCAGCTCGAAAGTTGTGCCGTTTGCCACGATCGATTTGATGCGATCGGGCTGGCATTCGAAAGTTACGGCCCGATCGGCGAGCGACGACTCATGGATCTCGGTGGCAAGTCGATCGATGACTCCAGCCAATTTCCGAATGGTACGTCAGGGGCCGGAGTTGTCGGCCTGAGACAATACATCATGAAGGACCGAAAAGCTGATTTCATCGAAAATCTTTCTCGAAAACTATTAGCGTTTGGTCTGGGGCGAACCCTCCGACTCTCCGATGAACTGCTTGTGGAGTCGATGGGGGCCGAGTTGGAATCGAACGAATATCGATTTGGATCATTGATCAAGGCAATTGTGTTGAGCACTCAATTTTTAGAGAAACGCGGAACAAGCGTAGCGGAGTCAAAACATGGCGAGTGACAAACAAGTATCACGACGCGTTCTATTGCAAGGCGCAGGAGTTTCGATGACCTTGCCATGGCTTCAATCGCTTCCGGTTTGGGGAGAGGACGCGCGATCCAGCATCGACTCACCTGAGTTTCCAAAGCGGTTTGGCGTGCTATTCATGGCGTGCGGAGTTAATCCAGATCACTGGTGGGCCAAGCAATCCGAAAGCGGAATGGACTTGGGCAAATCGCTTGCACCCCTAGAATCCTTGAAGCCAAAGTTGAACGTGATCAACGGACTATTCAACAAGAACGCGACCGGAGTTGGGATCCACCCTGGCCAAACGGGAAACATTCTTTCGGGCGCTTCGCTCAGGAAAGGAGCCGAACTCGGCGGCAGCATCAGCATTGACCAATTGCTGGCCAATCGTATCGGCTGCGAAACGATCCAATCGAGCCTCGTGCTCGGTTGCGAGCAGCCTGTGACCGGATACCACGAAACCAACTTTTCAATGGCCTATAGTTCCCACATTTCATGGCAGAATGCGACGTCACCGGTTCCTATGGAAGTGTATCCGGCATTAGCATTTGATAGCTTGTTTGAAAATCGAGGTGCGCGTCGCAATCAAAGCGTTCTCGATCGGATTAGCGAGCATGCATCGGATTTACGCCGAAAATCGAGCATGGATGACCGAAGAAAACTTGATGAGTTTCTTTCCAGTGTACGTGAAGTAGAGACAAGGATCGTACAACAGAGGCAGGCGCAAGAAAAAGCCAAAGCAAAATCGGATGGAGATCCTCGCATGTTGGCCACGATGGCACGCCCAGACAATGGGCTGCCAGAGGATATCCGGGAGCACATGCGGTTAATGTGCGACATCGTCGCCCTGGCATTTCAAACAAATAAGACTCGAATTGCAACGTTGCTGCTTTGCCGAGACATCTCTGGGTTGTTCTATCCGTTCTTGGATGCGAGGAACGCACACCACTCCGCATCCCATAACGACCGGTCGGACGAGTTTGAACGCATCTCGACCTACTACTGTAGTCAATTCGCGTATCTTGCAAAGAAGCTAGACGGAATGCAGGAAGGAGACGGAACCGTATTGGACCACTCGTGCCTTATGTTCATTAACAACATGTGGTCCGGCAGCGCTCATAACTCCCAGAAAGTTCCTTTGTTGACGGCAGGTGGACTGAGTGGGCAATTCCAAACCGGTAGAGTGTTGGACTATGAAAAACGGCCGGATTCCGAACGCAAACTCTGCAGCTTGTATTTGTCCTTAGCGAATCGTATGGGGGTGTCGTTGGATAAATTTGGCGACGCGGATGCACCGCTTCTGGATTTGTGAAGCGTGCAAGGATCTGTGAAGCGTGCAAGGATCTGTGAAATGTGCTGGCGGCAAGGTGGCGCGTGCCTCAAATCCCGCAGGCTTGCCCCGCGGATCGTTAGGGTTTCCGCTAATCCACGGATCGCTTCCCCCGTCAAGCGAGGATCGTCATGAGACGGTTTCGTAGCAAAAAACCTAAGCTTCCACAGGGTTAACCTGTGGGATTCTTTGGGTGGTGCGACTAAAGCAAAGTGAGTACTATTGGCCTCAAGCCCACGGTACTCGGCACATGTTGTGATCGATGCCGTCGAGTACGTTCGTAAAAGCCTGCACATTCATTACAGTCGGATCAACAGGTATCCGAGCTTTTCGGTTTAACAGATTCTTTTGTTTAGCGAAGATCTAGCGGGGCTGTTTCGCAGACAATAGCATTACGGGCATTCAAGGTAAAACGAGAGGCGGGGGTTTTGCTGCTTCGTTAGAGTAACATAGTATCACTTTATAGATGAACATGGACTTCAAACGCTCGGACGAATTGCGAATCAAAGCGCACGACCTGATCCCTGGTGGTTGTCATACCTACGCAAAGGGTGATGACCAGTATCCGGAGTTGTCGCCTGGGTTTATTGTTCGCGGCGAGGGGTGCCACGTCTGGGATGTCGATGGCAACGAATTCATCGAGTATGGCACCGGCAATCGAAGAGTCGGGCTAGGCCATGCCTATCCGGATGTGATTCAAGCCGTTCAGCGGGAACTCGCCAACGGCGGTAACTTTTCTAGGGCCAGCGTCATAGAAGTGCGGGCGGCTGAGGCCATTTTGAGTATGGTTCCAAGCGGTGAAATGGTTAAGTTTTGCAAAGACGGTTCGGATGCTACGACTGCCGCTTTAACCTTGGCTCGAGCATATACCGGTCGCAATCTTGTTGCCTGTTGCCGGGACCAACCTTTCTTTGCAACCAATGATTGGTTTATGGGTACAACGCCACTCGATGCAGGTATTCCCAAGTGCATCAAGGCGATGACGCTTACGTTTGCATACAACGATTTGGCAAGTGTAGAGAGTCTCTTTGCAAAACACCCGAATCGCATCGCTTGCTTGATCATGGAAGCGGCAAAGTATGCAGACCCACCGGTTGGGTATTTGAATGCCGTAAAGGAAATCTGCCATCGAAACGGTGCCTTGTTTATCCTCGATGAAATGATCACCGGCTTTCGATGGCATAATGGCGGGGCGCAAGCCTACTACGGCATTGATCCAGATCTTTCCTGTTGGGGCAAGGCGCTAGGAAACGGCTTTTCCGTCTCGGCTTTGACGGGAAAGCGCAAGTTTATGGAGCTCGGTGGCCTGAAACACACCTCAGAACGCGTGTTTCTATTGTCAACAACCCATGGTGGAGAAACACATGGCTTGGCTGCCGCAATAGCAACGATGAAAGTGTATCAACACGAACCCGTAATCGAAACCCTTTACCAGCGCGGCCAAAGGCTGAAAACGGAGGGCACGCAACTGATTGAACGGCATGGGCTAACCAAGACGCTGCAGATCCAAGGAAAGCCATGCTGTCTCGTTGTCAGTACGTTGGACGAGACGGGAAAACCATCCCAAGATATCCGAACGCTTTTGTTACAGGAAACAATCAAGCGGGGGATTTTGATGTCGTCGCTCGTTGTTAGTTATACGCATTCCAACGAAGATATCGATCGAACGTTGGACGCGTTTGATGGTGCGTTGGGAGTGATTCGAAACGCATTGGAAAATGGGATAGATCGCTATTTGATCGGCAGGCCGTCCCAGTCTGTTTATCGAAGATACAACTTCCCGAGTGGGGCGCCCAGCACCAAGTAAGAGACTGATGTCGAGATTAACCGAAAATAAGATAGTAAGCCGCAAACGCAAGACATGTCGACATTGCAATGCAGCGTTGGAGCATAGCGTTGTCGACCTAGGTGTTCAGCCACCATGCGAGGGCTATGTCACGGCAGATCGTTTCAACGAGGCAGAGCTGTTTTATCCGTTGCATGCCATGGTCTGCCAGCAGTGCCTGTTGGTCCAACTCGAAACAGACGTGTCGCCAGAATCGATTTACACCGAATACGCATATTTTTCTTCGTTTTCAGACAGTTGGCTAGAACACTGTCGGCTTTTCTCCGAGGAAATTATTTCGCGTCTGGATCTGAGTCAGTGTAGCCAAGTTGTTGAGCTTGCGAGTAACGATGGCTATTTGCTAAAGAATTTTGTCGCCAGGGGGATACCAGCATACGGAGTCGAGCCTGCGGCAAACATTGCTAAGGTCGCTGAATCGAAAGGAGTACAAACCGTTGTCGCGTATTTCGGCGTAGAGACCGCGAGAAAGTTGGCCGATGCAGGACGCACCGCCGATCTCATCTTAGCGAACAATGTGTTTGGCCATATCCCGGACATCAATGATTTTGTTGGTGGGATGAAGATCTTGCTTCGGCCGGGTGGGACTGTTTCAATCGAGATTCCGCACTTCATGCGTTTGATGGAGCAAAACCAATTCGACACGATTTATCACGAACACTATTGCTACCACACGCTACTTGCTGACACGAAAATCTTTGAGACGTTTGGTCTGCGGATGTTCGATGTTCAGGAGTTGCCAACCCACGGTGGCTCGATACGCATGCTGATTTGTCACGAAGACGATGCACGCTTGACCACGACCGCAGTGAGGTCCCTGATTGCATTGGAGCGAGCGCGGGGGCTGGATCGCGTCGAGACTTATGCCGCTTTCGGCGAGCAAGTCCGAGAAACCAAACGCAGACTTCTGACATTCCTTATCGAAGCTAAGCGGGCTGGCAAATCCGTTGCTGGGTATGGAGCCCCAGGCAAAGGAAACACGTTGCTGAATTACTGCGGCATCCGAACCGACTTTATTGACTTTGTGGTGGATCGCAATCCCTACAAACATGGTAAATTTTTGCCCGGTTCGCGCATTCCCATTTATGCACCAGACAAAATAGACGAGATGAAGCCCGATTAT